>JAJZHH010000117.1 GCA_021804595.1 Pseudomonadota bacterium | reverse complement strand
CCACCACGCGCATGGATGAAGCCGCTGCCGCGACCGTGTCGGAAGACGACGGCGCCGCCTATACCTACATCGCCCGCCAGCCGGTGGTCGACCGCCAGCAGCGCATCGTCGGCTACGAGCTGCTGGCGCGCGCGTCGGCCACCGCGACCGAGGCGCCGAGCACGCACACGCGCGCCACCGACACCGCGCTGCTGTTCAACGCGCTGTCGAACATCACCGCGGAGAACCTGTTCGGCGACAAGCTGGCCTTTCTCAACGTGCGCCTCGAGGACCTCGACGGCGAGCATTTCGACATCGTCTACCCCGAGCGCATCGTGCTGCAGCTGCCACGCGCGCCCGGTGACGCGCCGGAGGCGATCGCCGCCGCGCTGCCCGCGATGCAGGCGCTGCGCGAGCGCGGCTTCCGGCTGTCGGGCGGCGCCTTCGCCGCTGCCGGCCCCTACGCGGCGTGGCTGCCGCTGCTCGGCTACATCGAAATCGACGTCAAGGCGCTGCCGGCCGGAGTCGTGCCGGCGCTGCTGCGCCGTCTCGCCGCCCACCCGGAGCTCAAGCTGCTCGCGGTCAAGGTCGAGACCGTCGAAGCGTTCCGTGAGTTCCACGACGCCGGCTTCCACCTGTTCCAGGGCTTTTATTTCGCCCGTCCGCAAACGATAGGCGCGAAGGTTTTCAACCCGGCGTTTTCGACCGTGCTGCAATTGATCGACCTGGTCAACAAGCAGGCCGACGTGCCGCGCATCGAGGAAGTGCTCAAGCGCGACCCGGCGTTGTCGTTCAAGCTGCTGCGCTACATCAATTCGTCGGGTTTCGGCTTGATGACCGAGATCACCTCGTTCCGCCACGCGGTGATGATCCTCGGCTACAAGAAGCTGTTCCGCTGGCTGGTGCTGCTGATGGCAACGACCCCCGGTAACAGCGCGGCGTCGGCGCTGGCGCGCAACGCGATCACCCGCGGGCGCATGATGGAGCTGCTGTCGAAGGACACGCTGGGCGCCGAAGACGCCGACAACGCCTTCGTCGTCGGCGTGTTCTCGATGCTCGACGCGATGCTCGGCGTGCCGCTGGACAAGGCGCTGGCCGAAGTCACGCTGGCCGAGCCGATCACGCTGGCGCTGACGCGCCGCCAGGGTCCGTTCGGCCCCTACTTGCAGATCGTCGAAGCCTGCGAGCGCGACAACTGGGACGAGATCGACCTGCAGATCAGCCTGCTGGGCCTGAGCAGCAAGCGCATCGCGCTGGCGCACCTGGAAGCGCTGGCGTGGGCCGAGCAGCTCGGTCTCTGAGCGCGGGGGCAGGCTTATGGCGACGACCAGCGATCTCGGCGTGCGGCTGTTCCGCGACGACTATCGTGTCGCGTCGGCGAACAAGGTCGAGCACATGTTGCGCCGCATCGCCGAACAGCGCGAGCCGCTGCGCGTGGTCGCTCCGGGCAGCAGCGAGGAATTCACCTCGATGCTGCTGCACGTCGACCGCGCCGGCGGCAGCCTGGTGATCGACGAGCTGAACCCGGACCGCGGCAACGCGCTGCTCGACGGCCGTGGGCCGATGCACGTGCTCGGCCGCTGCGACGGCGTCTGGGCCGGTTTCGCCAGCCGCAAACTCGACGCGCTGCTGTGGGAAGGTTATGGCGCGCTGCGCATTGCCTACCCGGACGCGCTCTACCACTTGCAGCGGCGCAGTTTCTTCCGCGTGCTGGTCAGCGCCAGCGACGTCGGTGAAGTCGAGCTGCAGCGCCGCGGCGCGCGCGCGCTGTTCGGCCAGTGCCACGACCTCAGCGCCACCGGCATGCGCGTGCAGTTCCGCGCCCCGACCGACTACGCGCTCAGCGAAGGCGAGTTGCTGCCGCTGGTGCGCTTCCGGCTGACCGGCTTCGAGCTCAGCGCCGAAGCGCAGGTGCGCTTCGTCAGCGCACCGCGCAGCAGCCGGCTGCGCGACGCGCCGCGTACGCTGGGACTGCGCTTCATCAATATGCACTCGGCGTTCGAGCAGCGCATCCACGCCTACGTGCAGCGCCGCGACCGCGAGCTGCTGCGCGACACCGGCCGCACCTTCGAATAAGGGGCCGCGCTACGCGCCCTGCCCGCCGCTGCGCCCGACTTCGACGATGCGCTGCGTCCACGCCGCCGTCGGCGCGCTCGCCGGCTGCTCGACCCAGACGCCGTCGCCGAGCACCTGCTCGGGCTCGAACACCTGCTGCACGAAACTGCTGCCTGCCAGGTCGAACAGCAGCGGCGCCTGCTTGTGCAGACGCAGCACCTCACCGGGGGCGCGCGGCACGATGACCATCAGGCACACCGGCGCGTCGCCGCCGGCGACGCCGTCGTAACTCAACCCGAAACGCGCCGCGTCGACGAGCAGGAAGGCCAGCTCGGGCAGCTCCAGCGACTGCAGCCACAGGAACGGCCCCTGCTCGGCGACGTGCAGCAGCGCGAACTCACGCAGTTCCTCGAAACCGGGCAGCGGCTCGGCGCAGCGCCAGCGCTGGGCCGGCGCGATCGCGAGCTGGCCGAAACGGCTGTCGATGCGGAGGTCCGGGCGAAGGTCGCTGCGAGGCGGAGATTCGGTGCGATCAGGATCCATCGGTTCGGCGCGGCGCATCGCCGCCGTGCAGCCAGGCGTCGAGCGCGTCCTGGTCGCTCGTCTTGGCCTGCTGGTTGAGGTCGATGACCATATCGTAAAGTTCTTCGCGCAGGATGCGCAGCTGCTTGGGGCCTTCGATGCCCAGCCTGACCTTGCCGCCGCCGACATGGATCACGACGATGCGAACGTCGTGGCCGATGCGGATCGCCTCGCCGGCGTGACGGCTGAGAATGAGCATGGAACGGCGCCGCCGGCGCGCTCAGGCGCTGCCCAGCGGGCGCGAGCTCGAACTGCGCGACTGCCCGCGCGGGTCGTAGACGTCGCCGCCGCCGACCGCGCCGCGCAGGATGTCGATCGCGCCCTGGGTGTTGCGGATCATCGCCGCGACGATCGCGCCGTTGCGCGCGTTGGCCTGCGCGACGTCCTTCAGCAGCGCGCGCAGCTCGTCGCTGAGCGCGTCGGGGCCGATGCGCTCGAGCTCGGCGCACAGCGCGCTCTTGCGCGCGGCCAGCTCGGGCAGCTGCAGGGGCTGGCCGGCGAGCATCGCGTCGAGTTCGCCTTGCAGGATGCGCGCGAGTTCGTCGAGCAGCGCACGCTGCGCCTGCTGCGCGGCCGCCGCGCCGCCTTCAGCCACGCTGCTGCGTCCCGTTGTGCAGCGCGCGGCTGTCGCTCAACAGGCCGCGGGCGATCTTCTGCGCGTCGACCTGGTACTGGCCCGACGCGATCGCGTCCTTCAGCTGCGCGATCTGCGCCGGCGCCGCGGTCGCCACCGAGGCCGCCGCGGCAGCGTTCAAGGCCCGCGCCGATTGCGAGATCGACACCGTGTCGGCGCTGGCGGCCGCCGCGCTGCCAGCGGCAGCCGTACCGGCGGAGCCGCGCGCGCCGGCGCCGGCGCCGGTATCGACGCTGCGCGTGCGCGCGCCGGCACTGCCGGCAGCGCCCAACGATGAATTCTGGATCGGATTGGTCACGGCTTTACTCCTGTCACTCCGTACAACGACACCGATTCCGGAAACTTTAGGGCTTGATCGCGATGGGCGCGGCCGACGCCACGGGCGCCGGTTTCGCCGCGCTGGCCGCCTGCAGCTTGGCCTGCGCCTGCTGCGCGGTGCTCGCGGTCTGCTCGGCGCCCTGGTCGGCCAGGATGCGCGCCGCCGCCTCGTTGGTCAGCACGACGATGGCCACGCGGCGGTTCAGCGCCGAGCTCGGATTCTTCGCATCATACGGCGCCGCCGACCCCATGCCGACCACGCGCAGCACCTTGGCTTCGTCCAGGCCCGACTGCACCAGCGTCTGCCGCACCGCGTTGGCGCGGTCGCTCGACAGATTGTAGTTGCTGTATCCCTTGCCGCCGTTCTGGTAGTTCAGCGCGTCGGTATGCCCGGTGATGGTGATCTTGTTGGGCAGCTGGTTCAGCGTCGGCGCGATGTCGCTGAAAATCGTTTGCGCGTAGCTCTCCAGCTGCGCGCCGCCGAGCGCGAACATCGGGCGCTTGTCGCTGTCGACGACTTGGATGCGCAGGCCGTTGCGCGTGATGTCGATCAACAACTGCGAGCGGAATGCGTTGAGCTGCGGGTTGGCCTGGATCTGCTGCTCGAGCGCCTTCTTCAGCGCTTCGAGGTTGCGCCGGTCGAGCGCCTCGGCCGCGCGCATCACGGTGGTCGCGTTCGGTGCGACCTTGGTCCCCGGCGTGGCGCCGTTGCGCACCTGGCCGACGGTGCGCGTCAGGTCGGTGCCGCCGCCGTGGATCACCGAAGTCGCGTCGCCGGCGCCGGAGCCGCCCGACAGCGACACCTTCTCCGGGTTCTGGAAGTACTGTGCAATGCCCTGCAGCTGCGCCTTGGTCGTCGAGCCGAGCAGCCACATCAGCAGGAAGAACGCCATCATCGCGGTGACGAAGTCGGCGTAGGCGATCTTCCACGCGGCGCCGTGGCCGCCGCCGGTGACCTTCTTGATCTTCTTGATGACGATCGGCGCTGGCTTGTTGTCGGCCATCGCTTACTTCCCCTTCATTTCGCGCAGATGGGTCTCGAGTTCGTTGAAACTCGGGCGCTCGTTCGAATACAGCACCTTGCGCGCGAACTCGACCGCGACCTGCGGCGGGTAGGCGTTCATCGTCGCCAGCAGCGCGACCTTGATGCATTCGAGCATCTTGGTGCCTTCCTGCGCGCGATCCTCCATCCGTGACGCCACCGGCGACAGGATCGCGTAGCCGATCAAAATACCGAGGAAGGTACCGACCAGCGCGGCGCCGACCAGCTCGCCGAGCACCGACGGCGGCTTGTCGACCGAGGCCATCGTGTGCACCACGCCCATCACCGCGGCGACGATACCGAACGCCGGCATGCTGTCGGCGGTGCGCGTCATCGCATGGATCGGAATCTCGGCTTCCCGATGGTGCGTCTCGATGTTGACGTCCATCAGGTTCTCCATTTCCATCACGCCGAGGTTGCCGCCGATCATCAGCCGCAGGTAATCGGTGATGAACTCGAGCACGTGGTGGTCGGCCGCGATGTGCGGGTACTTCTTGAAGATCTCGCTGTTGTGCGGGTCCTCGACGTCGCCCTCGATCGCCATCAGCCCGTTCTGGCGCATGCGCGTGAACAGGTCGTTGAGCAGCGACAGCAGCTCCATGTACGCGGCCTTCGAATACGTCGACCCCTTCATCGCGGTCGGCAACGCCTTCAGCGTGGCCTTGAACGATTTCGGAAAAGTCGACGCGAAGAACGCGCCGAAAGCGCCGCCGCCGATCATCAGCAACTCGAACGGCTGCATCAGCGCGCCGATGTGGCCGCCCTCGGCGACATAGCCGCCAAAAATCGCGGCAAGGGAAATGACGTATCCAAGCAGGAGAAACATAGTGTCAGGCTGACGAAATGGAGCGGTCCGACAGTATTGGCCGCAGCAACAACAGTCGGGTCGAGCAGCGTCGCCATCATGGTAATGGTTTGCCGCGACGCTGGGCCAGGCTTGTGTGGTCGACGCGCTTAGGATACGGGTCGACCCGCGCAATCGACGCTCGCCGCCGGCGGTGTCGAATTCGAACTTGCGGCATCAAGTCCTCGCGACTTGTGCCGTCTATTCCAGCAAGTCTTTCCTTGCGGCCCTCACGGAGCGCTCCCTTGAAGTTCCTCGTAGTTGACGATTTCCCGACGATGCGCCGCATCATCCGCGGCCTGTTGATGCAGACCGGGCACGTCACCGGCACCATCGACGAGGCCGAGGACGGCGTCCAGGCGCTCAAGCGCATCGAAGCCGGCGGCATTGAGTTCGTCGTCACGGACTGGAATATGCCGAATATGCAGGGCATCGACCTGCTGCGCGCGATCCGCGGCTCGCAAGATCCGCAGGTGCGCGTGCTGCCGGTGCTGATGGTGACCGCCGAAGCCAAGAAGGAGAACATCCTCGAGGCGGCACAGGCCGGCGTCAACGGCTACATCGTCAAGCCCTTCCCGGCCGACACGCTGAAGATCAAGATCGACGGCATCCTGCAGCGCCTGCACGGCGGAGGGCAAGCGTGATGGACAGCTTCGACAACGCAACCCCGGCATCGGCGGTGCTGAACCTGCGCGAAGCCGACGCGCTGCTCAGCGAAGGCGTGCGCCGCATCATGCACGCGTCGAGCGACCTGCCCGGCGCCAGCCACCCGCTGCAGGAAGCGCTGCGGCTGAGCGAACAGCAGGCGATGGCGACGCTGGAAGCGGTCGAGGCCGCGCAAAGCGAGGTCGCGGCGATTCGCGCCACCGACGGCGGTTTCATCGACTCCCGGCTGCAGCGGCTCGACGACCACCTGCAGGCGATCCTGACCAGCCAGCAGGCGCAGGACCTCGCCGGGCAGCGGCTGAAGAAGACCATCGCGCTGCTGCAGGCGGTCGAGCAGCGCATCCAGGACGCGCTGCAGCACCTGGGCTGCGTCGGCAGCGAGGTCAGCGCAACGGTGGCCGACGACGGCCAGCGGCTGGACCAGAACACCGTCGACGACCTGCTCTCCCAGCTCGGCATCTGACACGATCATGGCCATGGACAACGACATCCTGCAGGAGTTCCTCGCCGAGTCGCGCGAGCTGTTGGCCGACGCCCAGTCGCAGTTGCTGCGCCTGGAGGCCACGCCCGAGGACGCCGCGGTGCTGGGCGCGATCTTCCGCGCCTTCCACACGCTCAAGGGCGGCGCCGGCTTCCTCGAAGCGCAGCACATGGTCGACTGGTGCCATCACCTCGAAGACCTGCTCGACAAGCTGCGCAGTCACAAGCTGTCGGCCGACAGCGGCATGATCGACGCGATCCTGCGCTCGACCGACGTGATCGAACGCATGCTTGGCGAAATGGCGCAGGGCGGCGACCCGACGCCGGGCCCGACCGACCTCGGCGCACTGATCCAGGCCTACGCCCGCGGCGAGCGCCCGGCCGCGGCGGCGCCGAGCGCGGCGAGCCCGAGCGCCGACCCGGCCGCCGGCAGCTGGGTCCAGTTGCGCGCCGATGCGCAGGGCCAGCCCGGCGTCTACGTCGAGAAGAAGGCCGCCGCAGCGGCCGCCCCGGCCGCGCCGGCGGCGGTCGAAGATGACTTGCAGGCACTGTTCGACCAGACGCTCGACGAGTTGTTCGGCAAGGGCGTTGCGCCGGGCCTGGCGCCGGCGCCGGCGCCGGCAGCCGCGGCTGCGGCACCCG
>JAJZHH010000116.1 GCA_021804595.1 Pseudomonadota bacterium | reverse complement strand
CTGCGCGTGCGCCTGGGGCTGCCCGACGGCAGCCGCATGCTGCGCGTCGACGTCGCCGCCGACGTGCGCGACGCCGCGGCCGCCGAGGCGCTCGGCGACGAGGCCGCCGCCGCGCTCGACGCGCAGGGCGCGCAGGCGCTGCTCGCCGAGCTGGCTGCGCTGCTCTGAGCCGCCGTGTCCACGCCGCGCGCGCCGTTGCCGATGCATGCGGCGGCGCGCGCGCTGGTGCTGACCCGCGTCGGTGTCGACACGGATGAACTGAACGCGTGCGAGCGCGCGCTGAGCGCCGCCGGCGTCGAGCTGCAACGCTTCGCGTTGATTCACATCTTGCCGCCCGCCGACGCGACGCCGGCGCGGCGCTGCCTGCAGCGGCTGCGCGACTACGCGCTGGCGTTGCCGGTCAGCCCGAATGCGGTGCGCGGCGCCTTCGCGCTGCTCGACGCGCGGTGGCCGGCGTCGTGCGCGGTCGGCGTGGTCGGCCCGGGCAGCGCCGCCGCGGTGCGTGCGGCGCTGGCGGCGCAGGGCGCGGGCGCCGACGCCATGCCGGCGCTGCTGCAGGCGCCGGCGCAGCAGGCTGAGTCCGAAGGGCTGTGGCCCTTGTTGCAGGCGTGGCGGCCGCAGGGCTGGCGCGGCGCGCGCGTACTGTTGCTGCGCGGCGGCGCCGGGCGCGAATGGCTCAGCCAGCGCTTGCGCGAGGCCGGCGCCACGGTCGACGTGGTCGACGTCTACCGGCGCGTCGCGCCGGCCGCCGATGCCGCCACCGTGCAGCGGCTGCGCCGGCAGCTGGCCGCCGACGCCACCTGGCTGTTCAGCGCCGCCGAGGCGGTGCGCAACCTGCTCGAGCTGCTGCGCGCGGCCGGACTCGACGCGGGCCCGGCGCTGCACGGGCACGCCGCGCTGGCCACTCATGCGCGCATCGCCGAGGCGGCGCGCGCTGCCGGTTTCGGCCGCGTCGCCGTCTGCGCCGCCGACGCGCCGGCGATCGAAGCCGCGCTGCGCCAGCTGTGAATGCCGCATGGCCGGATTCGGCATCGGCACGCCGCACCGCGGCCGCCCGAACGACGCCGCGTGAGCCGGCCTTGACCCTGCGCGGGCGGGCGGCGATCATGGCTGCGTGCCTGCGAGCGCCTTGACCATCGACCCCTGCGCAACACACCGGACCCACGACACTAGAATCGGCAGCACCATGTCCGACACCGAATCCACGACCGAGTCGCCGGCAGCCGCGCCTGCGAGCCCGCCGCCCATGCCGAGCGCGGCGACGCCGCCAGCACCGCCGGCGCGCGCGCCCGGTCTGCTGCCGCTGTGGCTGGCGCTGGTCGCGCTGACCGCGTTCGTGCTGCTCGTCGCCTGGTGGCTCGACGGGCGCCTGTACGCGACCCAGGCCGAGCTGGCCAAGCGCCAGGGCAGCGCCGAGACCGCAGCGATCGAGGCGCGCACGATTGCTCGGCAAAGCGCCGACGCGGCGCGTGAGCTCACCGCCCGCGTCGCCGTGCTCGAGTCGCGGGAGCAGGACCTGGCCGCTCAGCGCCAGGCGCTGCAGCAGCTGTACCAGGACTTCGCGAAAAGCCGCGACGACGCCTTCCTCGGCCAGACCGCCGAGCTGATCGCGCTGGCGCAGCAGCAGGTCGAGCTCACCGGCAGCATCGCGCCCTTGCTGAACACACTGCAGTCGGCTGCGCAGCGCTTGCAGCACGCCGGCAGCCCGCGCGCGCAGCTGGTGCTGCACGCGGTGCAGCTCGACATCAACCGGCTGAAATCCCGCGTCGCGCCCGACATCCCGGCCGCCGCGCAGCGTCTCGACGAGCTGGCGGCGATGATCGACGATTTGCAGCTCGAGTCGTCGGCGGCGGCGCCGGGCAAGGCCGCCGCCAGCGCGCCGGCACCGGCGCCGGTCGCCGGTGCGCGCGGCTGGCTGCGCCACTGGGGCGGTGCGGCGTGGGCGCAGCTGCGCCAGCTGGTCAGCATCACCCGGGTGGACCATCCGGACATCCTGCTGATGGCACCGCAGCAGGGCGAGTTCCTGCGCGCAAACCTGAAGCTGCGCGTGCTCAACGCCAGGCTCGACCTGCTGTCGCGCCACGCCGCCGGCTATCGTGACGACATGCGCGGCATCGAGGACGCGCTGCGTGCCGACTTCAACCCGCGCCAGCCGCGCACGCGACTGGCGCTGACGCTGGCGCACCAGGCCGCGCAGATCGATCTGAGTGCACAGCCGGCGGCCAACCTGCAGTCGCTGGTCGTGTTGTCGACGCTCGGCGCCGGAGGCAACTGATGCGCTGGCTCGCCTGGGTGGTCACGCTGGCGCTGGCCGCCGCGCTGTTGGCGATGGGCGCCAGCGGGCGGCCGGGCAACGTCGCGATCCTGCTGCCGCCGTACCGCGTCGACCTGTCGCTGAACTTCGCGGTGCTGCTGCTGCTCGTGGCTTTCGTGCTCGCCTACATCGCGCTGCGCGCGGTCAGCCTGCTGCTCGGCCTGCCGCGCGCGGCGGCGCTGTTCCGCTCGCGCCGCCGCGTGCAGGTCGCCGGCGCGGCGCTGCACGAGGCCTTGATGCACTTGCTCGGCGGGCGCTTCCGCCGCGCCGAACGCGCCGCGGCTCGGGCCTCCGAAGTCGATGGGTTCCGCCCCGGTGCGCTGCTCACCGCGGCGCAGTCGGCGCAGGCGATGCAGGCCTACGAGCGGCGCGACGGCTACCTCGACGCGCTGCCCGAAGCCGCGCGCGAGACCGGTGCGCTGCTGCAGGCGCAGTGGCAGATCGAGGCGCGCGATCCGCAGGCCGCACGCAGCACGCTGCGCCGGCTGTCCGGCGGCATGCAGCGGCGCACGCAGACCATGCGCCTGGCGCTGGCTTCGGCGCGCGCGCTCAACGATCACGGCGAAGTGCTCAGGCTGGCGCACGCGCTGCGCAAGCACCACGGCCTGCACGAGGCGGCCGCGCAGGCCATGGTGCACGGCGCCGCGCTGGGGCTGATCCGCCAGGCCGGCCACGACGAGCAGGGCCTGCAGCAGTTGTGGAAGTCGTTCGAACCGGCGCTGCGCCGCGACCCGCAGATCGCGCTGGCGGCGGCGCGGGCGCACGCCGCGGCCGGCGACGCGGCCGCAGCACGCGCGCTGCTGGTCGACGTGCTGCGCGCGCCGCAGGCCGAGCCGGCGGCGTTGATGCCGGCGCTGCGCGGCATGCTGGCCGGCATCGATCCGGGTTTCGTCGCGCAGGCCGAGGGCTGGATGGACCGCTGGCCGCACGAAGCGCAGGCCAGTTTCCTGGCCGCGCGCGCATGCGCCGAACTCGAGCTGTGGGGCAAGGCGCAGCAATACCTGAACAAGGCGCTCGAGCAGTGCAGCGACGACGAGCGTCGGCTGCGCGGCCAGGTGCACGCGGCGTTGGCGCGGCTGCACGAGCGCATCGAGCGCGACGAGGCGGCGCAGCGCCACTGGCGGCTGGCCGCACTCGACCTGACCAGCGACGACAGCGGCTCGGGCAACTGAGCCGACCCACCCCACGCTTCCCGATTCGATGGCCTATCCCACCCTCGACCAGACCGTCGGCAACACGCCGCTGGTGCAACTGACGCGCATCGCCGGCGCCGACGCGGTGCGCCGCGGCAACGTGCTGCTGGCCAAGCTCGAAGGCAACAACCCGGCCGGTTCGGTCAAGGACCGCGCGGCGCTGTCGATGATCCGCGGCGCGCAGCAACGCGGCGAGATCCGCCCCGGCGACACCTTGATCGAGGCGACGTCGGGCAACACCGGCATCGCGCTGGCGATGGCCGCGGCGATGCTCGGCTACCGCATGCTGCTGATCATGCCCGAGGATCTGTCCGTCGAGCGCGCGCAGACGATGAAGGCCTACGGCGCCGAGCTGATGCTGACGCCCCGCGCCGGCGGCATGGAATACGCGCGCGACCTCGCCGAGCAGCTGCAGCGCGAAGGCCGCGGCCGCGTGCTCGACCAGTTCGCCAATGCCGACAATCCGCGCGCGCACTACGAAGGCACCGGGCCCGAGATCTGGCGCGACACCGACGGGCGCGTGACGCACTTCGTCTCGGCGATGGGAACCACCGGGACCATCACCGGCGTGTCGCACTTCCTGAAGGAACGCAACGCGCAGGTGCAGATCGTCGGCGTGCAGCCCGATGAGGGTTCGCGCATCCCGGGCATCCGCAAGTGGCCCGAAGCCTACCTGCCGAAGATCTACGACCCCGGCAGCGTCGACCGCATCGAGTACGTCACGCAGGCCGCGGCCGAAGCGATGGCGCGGCGGCTGGCTCGCGACGAAGGGCTGTTCTGCGGCATCAGCGCCGCCGGCGCCTGCGAAGTCGCGGTGCGGCTGGCGCGCGAGCTCAGCGACGCGACGATCGTGTTCGTCGTCTGCGACCGCGGCGACCGCTACTTGAGCACCGGCGTGTTCCCGGCCTGAAAATCCGGGGGCGCCGCCCTACAATGACCGGTTTTGGCGAGCACGGCAGGCAAGGAGTGACGATGAGCGACGGCGGCGACGACGCAGTGAACAAGGTGGATGCCGAGGTCGACGCGCGCGGCTTGAACTGTCCGTTGCCGATCCTGAAAGCGAAGAAGGCGCTGGCCGGCATGAGCAGCGGCCAGCTGCTGCGCGTGATCGCGACCGACCCGGGCTCGATGCGCGACTTCCAGGCCTTCGCGCGCCAGACCGGCAACGAGCTGGTCGAGCAGGTTCAGCAAGGCGACACCATCGCGCACGTGATGCGGCGACGCTGACGCGCCGTTCGGCGCGCGGCTGCGCGCCGTCAGCCGCAACGCCGACGCGGGAACTTTCGCCACGCGAGACTGTCCAATCCCCCTTTTGCCGTTCTCGGGGAGGGGTATGGACCAAGCTGTGCGCCGACTGCGCCTGACAAGGCGCGCAAGCGTCGCCGCGATATTGCTGCTGATTGCCGGCGCCGCCGCGGCCTGGTGGCACTGGCGGCGTCAGCCGCCGCCACCGCCGGCCAGTGCCGCGGTCGAACTGGCCGACGTGACGCAGGTCGTGCGTGTCGCCGGCGTGTTGCGGCCGCGCGTGCGCGTCGACGTCGGCGCCCAGGTCAGCGGTCAGATCGAGCAGGTCGGCGTCGCACTCGGCGACCGTGTGCGGCGCGGCCAGCTGCTGCTGCGCATCGACGCGAAGGCGGCGGTCAACGACGTGCGCAAGGCCGAGGCCGAGTTGTCGCGACAGCTGGCGGCGAACGCGCGCATCGGCGTCGAGTTGCGTGCGGCGCAAGTCGAGTTGCGGCGCCAGCGCGCGCTGCACTGCGCCGGCGCCGCGTCGCGCGCCGAGGTCGACGCCGCGAAGCGGCGCGTCGGGCTTGCGCGGGCCGATGCGCGCGCCGGCGATGCGGTGGTGGCGCAGTTGCGCGCCGAGCTGCGCAACCGCCAGCTGGCGCTGGGCCACACCCGGGTGCTGGCGCCGATCGACGGTGTCGTCGTGCAGCGCCCGGCCGAGGCCGGACAGACCGTCAACGCGGTGCAGCAGACTCCGCTGCTGATGGTGCTCGCCCAGCTCGGCACGATGACGGTGCGCGCCAAGGTCCCCGAAGCCGACATCGACCGCGTGCACGTCGGCCAGCCGGCAGCGTTCATCACGCTGGCCGCCGGGCTGCGGCGCTACAGCGGCGCGCTGCGCGCGATCGAGCCCGAGCCGGAAGCCGTGTACGGGGCGAAGTTCTACAACGCGCTGTTCGACGTCGACAACGCCGACGAGGCGCTGCGCAGCGAGATGACGGTGCAGATCGACATCGTCAGCGGCCAGGCCAAGGCGGTGCCGACGATTCCGCTGGTCGCCCTCGGCGACCGCGGCGACGACGGCCGCTTCACCGTCTGGCAGCTCGACGCTGCCGGCGCGCCGCAGCCGCGCAGCGTGCAGGTCGGGCTGTACGACGACGCGCGGGTGCAGATCGTCGCCGGGCTCGAGCCCGGCGCGCGGGTGTTGCTGCAGCCGCCGGCCAGCGCCAGCAATGCGCGCTGAAGGACACGCGACCATGGCCTTGCTCGAACTGCGCGGTGTGTCGCTGCGCTACCGCCACGGCGGCGCCGACGTCGCCGCGCTGAACGGCGTCGACCTCGACATCGAGGCCGGCGAAATGCTCGCGATCATCGGCGCGTCGGGCTCGGGCAAGTCCAGCCTGCTCAACGTGCTCGGTTGCCTCGACCGCCCCGATGCCGGCAGCTACCGCGTCGACGGCGTCGATACCGCGACGCTCGATGGCGACGCCGCCGCAGCGTTGCGCCGCGAGCGCTTCGGCTTCGTGTTCCAGCGCTACCACCTGTTGCCGCAACTCGACGCGCTGGGCAACGTCGAGATCCCGGCGATCTACGCCGGGCGGCCTGCCGTCGAGCGCCGGCAGGCGGCGTTGCGGCTGCTCGAGCGGCTTGGGGTCGGCGAGCGCGCCACGCACCGCCCCGGCGAGCTGTCGGGAGGCCAGCAGCAACGCGTGGCGATCGCGCGCGCTGGTCAACGGCGGCGACGTGATCCTCGCCGACGAGCCGACCGGCGCGCTCGACAGCCGCAGCGGCGCGGCCTTGCTCGACCTGCTTGCCGAGGTCAATGCGCTCGGTCACACGGTGATCCTGGTCACCCACGATCCGCGCGTGGCCGCGCGCGCGCGGCGCGTCGTCGAGCTGGCCGACGGGCGCGTGGTGCGCGACAGCGGCGCACCGGCGGCGCCGCAAGCCGGCGCGCGGCCAGCTGCGCCGCGGTGCGCCGCTGCCGCCGGGCGCGGCGCTCGCATGGCGTTGTGGCTCGCAGCGCTGCGCATGGCACTGGCTTCGCTGCGTGGCAACCGCCTGCGCAGCGGCTTGAGCGTGCTCGGCATCGCGGTGGGCATTGCTGCGGTGGTCGCGATCACCGCGCTTGGCGACGCCGCGCGCGACAAGGTGGCCGCCGGGCTGCGCGCGGTGATGTCGGGCAAGCTGTTGGTGCTGCAGGGCAATCCCGAACGTCCGGCGCTGGTGCAAAACCGCGCCTTCAGCGTCGCCGAACTCGCCGCGGTGCGTGCGATGCCCGGAGTGCGCAGCGTCGCGCCCGAACTGAGGGCCGAGCTCGACGCGGTGCGCGGCGCGCGATCGGCCCACCTCACGCTGATCGGCGGCAACGCCGCAACGCTGGCGATGCAGGGGCTGAGCGTGTCGCAGGGGCGCAACCTGGGCGCGGCCGACGCCGCGCTGCGGGCCCAGGTCGTCGTGCTCGACCGGCGCAGCGCGCAGACCCTGTTCCGCCCCGGCGAGCAGCCGCTGGGGGCCAGCGTGATGATCGGCCCGCTGCCGTTCACGGTGATCGGCG
>JAJZHH010000022.1 GCA_021804595.1 Pseudomonadota bacterium | reverse complement strand
AGGAGTTCATGCGTACGGTCGAAGCCGTCGCGCGCGAGAACGGCAGCGTGCTCAGCGCGCTGCCCAGCGCCGGCGTTGCGGTGTTCCCGGCCGACGACCGCTTTGCCGCGCTGTGGGCCGAGCTGGCCGGCGAGCGCGCGCTGCTGCGCTTCGCCTTGTGCGAGCCGGGCGCCGCCGACACCGCGGCGGCCGAAGTGCGCGGCTGGATCGAGACCGCTGACGCCGACGCGATGCGGCTGGCGCTGCGTACGCCGGCCGGCGACGCGACGCTGCACCTGCAGCTGCTGGGCACGCACAACGCGCACAACGCGTTGGCGGCGACCGCCGCGGCGCTGGCCGCAGGCGCACCGCTGGGCGCAGTGGTCGACGGCCTGCAGGCGTTCCGCGCGGTGGCCGGGCGCATGCAGCGCCACGCGCTGCGCTGGCGCGACGGTCGCGCGCTGCTGTTGATCGACGACACCTACAACGCCAACCCCGATTCGGTGCGCGCGGCCATCGAACTGCTCGCACAACTGCCCGGGCGCCGGCTGCTGCTGCTCGGCGACATGGGCGAAGTCGGCGCCGACGGCGACGCGTTCCACGCCGAAGTCGGCGCGCTGGCCGCGGCGCGCGGCGTCGATGCGCTGTGGAGCGTCGGGCGCGCGTCGCAGGCGGCCAGCGCCGCCGCAGCCGGCATCGACGCACGTCACGTCGGCGAACTCGATGCGCTCGACTTGCGCGATCTGGCCGCGTTCGATGCGGTGCTGGTCAAGGGCTCGCGCTTCATGCGCATGGAGCGCGTGCTGCGCGCGCTGCAGGAATTCGGTGTCACCGGGGAGGGCGGACATGCTGCATAGTCTCGCGCTGTGGTTGATGCAGGTCTCGCCAAACCTGAGTTTCTTCCGCGTTTTCAACTACATCACGTTTCGCGCGGTGATGAGCACGCTGACCGCGCTGCTGCTCGGCCTGGCCGCCGGCCCGGCGGTGATCCGCAAGCTCACCGCGATGAAGGTTGGCCAGGCGGTGCGCCAGGACGGCCCGCAGACGCACTTGATCAAGACCGGCACGCCGACCATGGGCGGCGTGCTGATCCTGCTGGCGATCGCCGCGTCGACGCTGCTGTGGTGCGACCTGTCGAACCGCTTTGTCTGGCTGGTGCTGCTGGTGACGCTGGGGTTCGGCGCGATCGGCTGGGTCGACGACTACCGCAAGGTCGTCTACCGCGACCCCAACGGCATGCGTTCGCGCGAGAAGTATTTCTGGCAGTCGCTGATCGGCGTGCTCGCCGCCTTCTATCTTGCGTTCGCGGTCTCCGGCAAGGGCAACGCCGAAGTCTGGCACCTGTTCGTCGCCTGGTTGCGCAGCGGGCTGACGATGCCGTTGCCGCCGGCTGCCGACCTGATCGTGCCGTTCTTCAAGCACGTCAGCTATCCGCTGGGCATCGTCGGCTTCATCGTGCTGACCTATTTCGTCATCGTCGGCTCGAGCAACGCGGTCAACCTGACCGATGGCGCCGACGGGCTGGCGATCATGCCGACGGTGATGGTCGGTGGCTCGCTGGGCGTGTTCGCCTATGTGTCGGGCAACGCGGTGTTCTCGCGCTACCTGCTGTTCCCCTACATCCCGGGCAGCGGCGAGCTGCTGATCTTCATCGGCTCGATGGTCGGCGCCGGGCTGGCCTTCCTGTGGTTCAACGCCTATCCGGCGCAGGTGTTCATGGGCGACGTCGGCGCGCTGGCGCTGGGCGCGGCGCTGGGCACGGTCGCGGTGATCGTGCGCCAGGAGATCGTGCTGTTCATCATGGGCGGCGTGTTCGTCGTCGAGACGCTGTCGGTGATGATCCAGGTCGGCTATTTCAAATACACCCGGCGCAAGTACGGACAGGGCCGGCGCATTTTCAAGATGGCGCCGCTGCACCACCACTTCGAGCAGCTCGGGGTCAAGGAATCGCAAGTGGTGATCCGCTTCTGGATCGTCACCATGATGTTGTGCCTGGCCGGTCTGGCCAGCCTGAAGCTGCGTTGACGCGACGATGGAATTGAACGGACGTTCGGTGCTGGTGCTCGGCCTCGGTCTGTCGGGGCAGGCGATGGTGCGCTGGTGCGCACGGGGCGGCGCGCGCGTGCGCGGCGCCGACAGCCGCACCGCGCCGCCGGCGCTCGACGCGCTGCGCGCGGCGCTGCCCGAGCTCGAGGTCCATCTGGGCGCGCCGGATCTGAAGCAGCTCGACGGCGTCGAGCTGCTGTGCGTCAGCCCCGGCATCGCGCCGCACGACGCGGCCTTCGGCGCGCTGCTCGACGAGGCGCGCCGGCGCGGCATCGACGTCGTCGGCGAGCTCGGTCTGTTCGCCGCGGCGCTGCGCGAGCTGCAGCAGCGCGACGCTTACGCGCCGGCGCTGCTGGCGATCACCGGCACCAACGGCAAGACCACGGTGACCGCGCTGACGCGGCATCTGCTGGCCGCCGCCGGCGTCGACGCGGTGGCCGCCGGCAACATCGCGCCGGCCATGCTCGACGTGCTGCGCGAGCGCCTCGACGCGGCGCGACTGCCGCAGGCCTGGGTGCTCGAGCTGTCGAGCTTCCAGCTGCACGGCGTGCGCGATTTCGCCGCCAGCGCGGCGACGGTGCTCAACGTCACCCAGGACCACCTCGACTGGCACGGCGACCTCGACGCCTATGCCGCCGACAAGGCGCGCATCTTCGGCCCCGCGCCGTGGCAGCTGGCGCAGCCGCCCGGGCTGATGCTGCTCAACCGCGACGATCCGACGGTGGCGGCGATGCGCCGCGACGGCCGTCGCGCCTGCAGTTTCGGGCTCGACGCGCCGACGCGCGACGGCGACTGGGGCGTGGTCGACGAACACGGCGTGGCCTGGCTGGCGCGCGCCGTTGCCGAAGTCGGCGACGAGCCGCCGAGCCGGCGCCGCGGCGCGCCACCGCCGCCACCGGCGCCGGTGCGCGTGCAGCAGCTGATGCCGGCCGATGCGCTGCGTATCCGCGGCCGCCACAACTGGGCCAACGCGCTGGCTGCGCTGGCGCTGGCGGCAAGCACCGGCGCGCCGCTGGCGTCGCTGCTGCACGGCTTGCGCGACTACCGCGGCGAGCCGCACCGGATGCAGTCGCTGGGCGTGCTCGACGGCGTCGAGTGGATCGAGGACAGCAAGGGCACCAACGTCGGCGCCACCGCCGCCGCGCTGCACGGGCTCGACCGCGGCGTGGTGCTGATCGCCGGCGGCGACGGCAAGGGGCAGGACTTCGCGCCGCTGGCCGCGGCGGCGCGCGGCCGCGTGCGCTGCGCGCTGCTGATCGGCCGCGACGCGGCGCGGCTGGCCGACGCGCTGGCGCCGGTGTGCGCGGTCGAGCGCTGCGCCAGCCTGCAGGCGGCTGCCGCGCGCGCCGCCGAAATCGCGCACAGCGGCGAAGTGGTGCTGCTGTCGCCGGCTTGCGCCAGCCTGGACATGTTCAGCGACTACAAGCAGCGCGCCGAAGTGTTCGCCGCGGCGCTGCACGAAATCGCCGCGCAGCGCGGGGTGGACCTGTGAAGCTCGCACTGCCCTGGCGCCGCGGCGAGCGGCCCGAGCCGATGCCGGTGCGCATCGGCTACGTCGGCCCGGCCGCGTCGCGCATGCTCGAGTACGACCAGAACCTGGTCTGGGTGGTGCTGCTGCTGCTCGCCTTCGGCCTGGTCATGGTCTATTCGGCGACGGTGGCGATTCCGGACGATCCGCATTTCGCGCGCTGGGGACAGTTCCATTTCTTCTGGCGCGACCTGGTCGCGGTCGGCCTCGGCCTGCTGCTCGGCTGGGTCGCGTTCCAGCTGCCGATGAGTTTCTGGCAGCGCTGGGCGCCGACGCTGTTCGTCGCGTCGCTGGGCGCGCTGGTCGTCGTGCTCGTGCCCTTCATCGGCCGCGGCGTCAACGGCTCGCGGCGCTGGATCCCGGCCGGCGTGTTCACCTTTCAGCCGTCCGAATTGGTCAAGGTGACGATCATCCTGTACGCAGCCAATTTCATGGTGCGCAAGCAGGACGTCAAGCAGAGTTTCGCCAAGGCCTTCCTGCCGATGGCCGTCGCGCTGGGCTTCATCGGCCTGCTGCTGCTGGCCGAACCCGACATGGGTGCCTTCCTGGTGATCGCGTCGGTGGCGATGGCGATCCTGTTCCTCGGCGGTGTCAACGGCAAGATGTTCAGTGCGTTGACGGTCGTCATGATCGCTTCGTTCGTCATGATGATCGTGCTGTCACCATGGCGGAGGGACCGCATCTTCGCGTACCTGAACCCGTGGAGCGACAACCACGCGCAAGGCAGCGCATACCAGCTCGCGCACGCGCTGATCGCGATGGGGCGCGGCCACTGGCTCGGCGTCGGGCTCGGCGGCAGCGTCGAGAAGCTGCACTACCTGCCCGAGCCGCAGACCGATTTCCTGCTCGCCATCGTCGGCGAGGAGCTCGGCTTCGCCGGCGTGCTCGCGGTGACGCTGGCCTTCGCCTGGATCACGCGGCGCGCGTTCGAGATCGGGCGCCAGGCGCTGGCCGCCGACCGCATGTTCTCGTCGCTGGTCGCGCAGGGCGTCGGCGTGCTGCTCGGCGGTCAGGCCTTCATCAACATCGGCGTCAACCTCGGCCTGCTGCCGACCAAGGGTCTGACGCTGCCGCTGCTGAGCTACGGCGGCTCGGCCACGCTGATGTCGCTGCTGGCGCTGGCGCTGCTGCTGCGCGTCGACTACGAGAACCGGGTGCTGATGCGCGGAGGTCATGTATGAGCGCGACGCACCGCGCCGGTGGACGCACCGCGGTGATCATGGCCGGCGGCACCGGCGGCCACATCTTCCCCGGCCTTGCAGTCGGCGAGGGGCTGCGCGCGGACGGCTGGACCGTGTACTGGATGGGCTCGCCCGTCGGCATGGAGGCCAGGCTGGTGCCGCCGCACGGCTTCGAGCTGCTGGCGGTCGACTTCGGCGGGCTGCGCGGCAAGGCGCTGGCGGTCAAGCTGGCGCTGCCGGGGCGCTTGCTGCGCGCATGCTGGCAGGCGCTGCGCGCGCTGCGCCGCGTGCGTCCGGCGGTGGTGCTGGGCATGGGCGGCTACATCACGGTGCCCGGCGGCCTGGCCAGCCGGCTGGTCGGCTCGCGCCTGGTGCTGCACGAGCAGAACGCGGTGGCCGGCATGAGCAACCGGCTGCTGGCGCGTATCGCCGCGCGCGTGCTGTGCGCGTTTCCCGACGCGCTGCCGCGCGCCGTGTGGGTCGGCAACCCGGTGCGCGAGGCGATCCGCGCGCTGCCCGAGCCACAAGTGCGCTACCGCGCGCGCAGCGGCCCGTTGCGCGTGCTGGTGGTCGGCGGCAGCCTGGGCGCGCAGGCGCTCAACGAGCGCGTGCCGCAGGCGCTGGCGCGGCTCGACGCCGCGCAACGCCCGCGGGTGCTGCACCAGAGCGGCCGCGGCCACCTCGACGCGCTGCGCGCGCGTTACGCCGGGCTCGGCGTCGACGCCGACTGCCGCGAATTCATCGACGACATGGCCGCCGCCTACGCCGACGCCGATCTGGTGATCTGCCGCGCCGGCGCTTCGACGGTCAGCGAAGTCGCCTGCGCCGGGGTGGCTGCGCTGTTCGTCCCTTTCCCCTACGCGGTCGACGACCACCAGACCGCCAATGCACGCTTCCTCGCCGACGCCGACGCTGCGATGCTGGTGCAGCAGCGCAGTCTCGACGCCGACGCGCTGGCCGCGCGGCTGCGCGACATGACGCGTGAATCGCTGCTGGCGATGGCGCAGCGCGCGCACCAGCGCGCGCGCCGTGACGCGGTGCAGCGCATCGTCGCCGTCTGCGCGGAACTGGAGTCACGCGAATGAAACACGCGATCCACCACATCCATTTCGTCGGCATCGGCGGCGCCGGCATGAGCGGCATCGCCGAAGTGCTGCTCAACCTCGGCTACGCCATCAGCGGCTCCGACCTCAGCGACGGCGCCGCGGTGCGCCGCCTGCGCGCCGCGGGTGCGCGGGTGGCGATCGGCCACGATGCGGCGCACGTCGCCGACGCCGACGCGGTCGTCGTGTCGACCGCGGTCGGCGCCGACAACCCGGAAGTTCGCGAAGCGCGCGCGCGGCGCATCCCGGTGGTGCCGCGCGCGGTGATGCTGGCCGAGTTGATGCGTCTGCGGCGCGGCATCGCGATCGCCGGCACCCACGGCAAGACGACGACCACCAGCCTGGTCGCCAGCGTGCTCGCCGAAGGCGGGCTCGATCCGACCTTCGTCATCGGCGGCCGGCTCAACCGCGCCGGCAGCCACGCCAAGCTCGGCCAGGGCGAGTACATCGTCGTCGAGGCCGACGAATCCGACGCGTCGTTCCTCAACCTGCTGCCGGTGATGGCGGTGGTGACCAACATCGACGCCGACCACATGGACACCTACGGCCACGACATCGCGCGGCTGCGCCAGTCCTTCGTCGAGTTCGTCGGCCGACTGCCGTTCTACGGCGCCGCGATCCTGTGCGTCGACGACCCCGGCGTGCGCGCGATCATGCCGCTGCTGTCCAAGCCGATCACCGCCTACGGCCTCGGCGAGGACGCGCAGGTGCGCGCGGTCGACGTGCGCGCCGACGGCCCGCGCATGCACTTCCGCGTGCAGCGGCGCAACGGCGTGGTGCTGCCCGATCTCGACGTGACGCTGAACCTGCCCGGCGTGCACAACGTGCGCAACGCGCTGGCGGCGGTCGCGGTGGCCGCCGAACTCGGCGTGGCCGACGCCGCGGTGCTGCGCGCGCTGGCCGAGTTCCAGGGCGTCGGCCGTCGCTTCCAGCGCTACGGCGACGTGCCCGCGGCGGGCGGCGGCAGCTTCGCCTTGATCGACGACTACGGCCACCACCCGGTCGAGATGGCGGCGACGCTGGCCGCGGCGCGCGGCGCGTATCCGGGGCGGCGCATCGTGCTGGCGTTCCAGCCGCACCGCTACACGCGCACCCGCGACCTGTTCGAGGACTTCGTCGCCGTGCTCGGCGGCGCCGACGTGCTGCTCCTGGCCGAGGTCTACGCCGCCGGCGAGACGCCGATCGTCGCCGCCGACGGCCGCAGCCTGGCGCGCGCGCTGCGCGTGGCCGGGCGCACCGAGCCGGTGTTCATCGACGACGTCGCGGCGCTGCCGCGCGCGGTGCACGAGGTCGCGCGCGACGGCGACGTCGTGCTGTGCATGGGCGCCGGCTCGATCGGCACGGTCGCGCAGCGCGTGGTCGATCTGGCCGGGGGGGCGAAATGAGCGTGGACGACATCGACGTGGGCGCGCTGGGTCGCGTCGCGGTGCTGCACGGCGGCAGTTCGAGCGAGCGCGAGGTCTCGCTGATGTCGGGCGCCGGCGTGCTCGGCGCGCTGCGCGCGCGCGGCGTCGACGCGATCGGCTTCGACCCGGCGCTGCAGTCGCTGCACGAACTGCGCACGCTCGGCGTGCGGCGCGCCTTCATTGCCCTGCACGGCCGCATGGGCGAGGACGGCACCGTGCAGGGCGCGCTCGAACTGCTCGGCATTCCCTACACCGGCCCCGGCGTGCTGGCGTCGGCGCTGGCCATCGACAAGCACATGACCAAGCGCCTGTGGCAATGCGAGGGGCTGCCGACGCCGGCGTGGCGCCTGGTGCGCGACGTCGACGCGGCACGGGCCGCCGCCGACGCGATCGGCCTGCCGCTGATCTTCAAGGCCGTGCACGAAGGCTCGACGCTGGGGCTGGCTCGCGCCGATCGCCGCGAGCAGGTCGCCGCGGCCTTCGCCGACGCAGCGCGCTTCGATGCGATGGTGCTGGCCGAGGCCTTCATCGACGGCGAGGAAGTGACCTGCGCGCTGCTCGGCGACGGCGATGCGGCGCAGGCGCTGCCGCTGATCCGCATCCAGGCCCCCGGCGGCAATTACGACTTCGAGCACAAGTACTACAGCGACGAGACGCGCTACCTGTGCCCCAGCGGCCTGCCGCAGGCCGAGGAAGCGGCGATCCGCGCGCTGGCGCTGGCCAGCTACCGCGCGCTGGGCTGCCGCGGCTGGGGCCGTGCCGACGTGATGATCCGCGCCGCCGATCGGCAACCGCTGCTGCTCGAGATGAACACCAGCCCCGGCATGACCGGCCACTCGCTGGTGCCGATGGCCGCGCGCGCGGCCGGCATCGACTATGAGCAGCTGTGCTTGCGCGTGCTGGCCGACGCGCGGCTCGACGGAGGCACTCGCTGATGCGTCGCGAACTCGCGCTCGACATCCGCCTGATGAACTTCACCAGCCGCGCGCTGGTCTGGCTGTTCGTCGCCGGCGCGCTGCTCGTCGCCGGCAACTGGGTACTGATGCGCCCGCTGTGGGCGATCCGCGTCGTGCGCGTGCAGGGCAGCCTGCAGCACATCAGCGCCAGCGCGCTGCGCAGCCAGGCGCTGCCGCAGTTGCACGGCAACTGGTTCACGATCGACCTGGCCGCAGCGCAGCAGGCCTTCGCCCGCGTGCCCTGGGTGCGCAGCGCGGTGGTGCAGCGGGTGTGGCCGCTGTCGCTGCTGGTCACGCTGCAGGCGCAGCAGCCGGTGGCGGTGTGGGGCGATGCGTCGGCCAGCCAGCTGGTCGACGCCCAGGGCGCGCTGTTCGACGCCAACATCGGCGAGGTGCAGGACATGCACCTGCCGCAGTTCGACGGCCCGCCCGGCAGTGCGCCGCGCGTGCTGCAGATGGCATACGCGCTCGACGCCCGGCTGGCCGCGCTGCATTGGCGGGTCGACGCGCTCGAGCTCGGCGCCGAAGGCAACTGGCGCGTGCGCCTGGCCGGAGGCCCGACGCTGAACCTGGGCAGCGACGCCGACGCGACGGCATTCGCCGCGCGGCTGCAGCGCTTCGTCGCATTGGCCGCGCAGGTGCAGCGGCAGTACGGGCGCGCGATCGTCAGCGCCGACTTGCGCTACGCCAACGGTTTCGCGGTGCGGCTGCAAGGCGCCGCGGCGCCGGCCGTCGACACGCACAAGCACATTCAATCCGGCGCAAGGGGAGCGCGATAAATGGCCAAGGACTACAAGGATCTGGTGGTGGGGCTCGACATCGGCACGTCGAAAGTGCTCGCGATGGTCGCCGAAATCCTCCCCGCCGGTGACAACCCGGCGGCGACGCTGAAAGTCGTCGGCATGGGCCAGGCGGCCACCGCCGGCATGCGCCGCGGCGTCGTCGTCGACATCGAGGCCACCGTGCAATCGATCCAGGCCGCGCTGAAAGAAGCGGAACTGATGGCCGACTGCCGCATCAGCCATGTCATCACCGGCATCACCGGCAGCCACATCCGCGGTCAGAACTCCGAGGGCATGGTCGCGATCAAGGACCGCGAAGTCACGCAGAACGACGTGCTGCGCGTGATCGAGACGGCCAAGGCGGTGAACATCCCGACCGACCAGCGGCTGCTGCTGGTCGAGCCGCAGGAGTTCATCATCGACGGCCAGGAAGTTCGCCAGCCGGTCGGCATGAGCGGCATCCGGCTGGAGACCAAGGTGCACATCGTCACCGGCGCGCAGACCGCGGCCGAGAACGTGATCAAGTGCGTGCGCCGCTGCGGCCTCGAAGTCGACTCGGTGGTGCTGCATCCGCTGGCGTCGAGCCACGCGGTGCTGACCGACGACGAGAAGGAGCTTGGCGTCGTGCTCGTCGACATCGGCGCCGGCGTCACCGACGTGGCGATCTACACCGGCGGCTCGATCCGCCACACCGCGATCATCCCGATCGCCGGCGAGCTGATCACCAGCGACATCGCGATGGCGCTGCGCACGCCGACCAAGGACGCCGAGGACATCAAGATCGAGCACGGCGTGGCCAAGCAGTTGCTGGCCGGCGTCGACGAGCGGCTCGAGGTGCCCGGGCTGGGCGACCGCGGCCCGCGCATGCTGTCGCGCCAGGCGCTGGCCGGCGTGATCGAGCCGCGCGTCGAGGAGATCTTCGCGCTGGTGCAGCAGGTGGTGCGCGACTCGGGTTACGAGGAAGTGCTGTCGTCGGGTGTCGTGCTGACCGGCGGCGCGGCGCAGATGCCGGGCATGCTCGAACTCGGCGAGGACATCTTTCTCAAGCCGGTACGGCTGGGGCTGCCGCAGTACAGCGGCACGCTGGCCGACATGGTGCGCAGCCCGCGCAACGCGACCGCGATGGGGCTGCTGGTCGAGGCGCAGACGCAGCGCCAGCGCGGCGCGCGCATCGCGCAGAAGGCCGGCGGCGCCGGCACCATGCTGGCGCGAGTGCGCGACTGGTTCGCGGGGAATTTCTGACTGTTTTTTTTGGCAGCGTGCCCGCGGATCCGGCAGGTCGCGGGTTGATCGAAGTGGGGCGGCAGCCCCGGTATTTCTGACTTGACGATGGAGGTGGGAAATGGCTTTTGAAATGATCGAGGACGTCGCCGACAGCGCGTTCAACAGCGGGACCAACATCAAGGTGATCGGCGTTGGCGGCGGCGGCGGCAACGCCGTCGAGCACATGATCGCCAGCGGCGTCAAAGGCGTCGAGTTCATCTGCGCCAACACCGACGCGCAGGCGCTGCAGCGCTCGACTTCGTCGCGCTTCGTGCAGCTCGGCCGCACCGGGCTGGGCGCCGGCGGCCGCCCGCAGGTCGGCCGCGACGCCGCCGAACAGGCGCAGAGCCAGATCCGCGACGCGCTCAACGGCGCGCACATGCTGTTCATCACCGCCGGCATGGGCGGCGGCACCGGCACCGGCGCGGCGCCGGTGGTCGCGCGCATCGCGCGTGAAATGGGCATCCTGACCGTCGCGGTGGTGACCAAGCCGTTCGAATTCGAAGGCACCAAGCGTCAGGGCTACGCCGAAAGCGGGCTCGAGGATCTGGAGAAGAACGTCGATTCGCTGATCGTCGTGCTCAACGAGAAGCTGCTCGAGGTCTACGGCGACGACATTTCGCAGAAAGAGGCCTTCGCCAAGGCCAACGACGTGCTGAAGAACGCCACCGGCGGCATCGCCGAGATCATCAACGTCCCCGGCCTGATCAACGCCGATTTCGAGGACGTGAAGACCGTGATGGGCGAGCCGGGCAAGGCGATGATGGGCACCGCGGTGGCCAGCGGCGCCGACCGCGCGCGGCTGGCGGCCGAGCAGGCCGTCGTCTGCCCGCTGCTCGACGGCGTCGACCTGTCCGGCGCCAAGGGCGTGCTGGTCAACATCACCGCCGACGATTCGCTGAAACTGTCGGAAACGCGCGAGGCGATGAACGCGATCCGCGCCTACGCTGCGCCCGATGCGCACATCATCTTCGGCACCGTCAACGATCCGGCGATGGGCGACTCGCTGCGCGTGACCGTGCTCGCCACCGGGCTGTCGAAGGTGCGTGCGGCGGCCAAGGCGCAGCCGCAGCTGACCGTGCTGCGCACCGGCACCGACGCGGCGCCGATCGCCGTGCCGCAGGCGCTGGGCCCGGGCGTCGAGCCCAGCCAGATTCCGGCGATCTGGCGCAACCCGCGCGGCAGCGCGCCGTCGGCCCACGTCAGCGCGCTGATGCAAAGCGGCATGGAGGAAATGGAGATTCCGGCCTTCCTGCGCAAGCAGGCCGACTGAAGGTCCGTCTTCCCTCCTGCCTCGATCGCCGCGCCGCATCCATCGATTGCGGCCGGCAGCTCCCGCCGTCCTGCCGCGGCGGGAGCCTTGCCGCCGGCGCGCGTGCCCTACCTCCCACGCGCTGCCGTGCGGTGCAGAGTCGTCGACGCATCGCTAAAATAGTGTCCGATTATCGAAATCGAGGCGTCGATTGAATACAAGAAAAATGGTACCCCAGCGCTCGATCCGTTCGACCACCCGCGCGGTCGGCGTCGGCCTGCACAGCAGCGAGCGCGTCGAGCTGACCTTGCACCCGGCGCCGCCCGACAGCGGCATCGTGTTCCGCCGCGTCGACCTGCCGCAAGCGGTGTCGATTCCGCTGCGTCCCGAGTCGGTGGTCGACACGCGCATGGCGACGACGCTGGGCGCGGCCGACGTGAAGATCCACACCGTCGAGCACCTGCTGTCGGCGTGCGCCGGGCTCGGGCTGGACAATCTGCTGATCGATGTCGACGCCGAGGAAATCCCGATTCTCGACGGCTCGGCATCGAGCTTCGTTTACCTGCTGCAATCGGCCGGAGTGATCGAGCAGGACGCGCCGCGGCGTTTCGTTCGCGTGCACAAGCCGGTCGAGGTTCGCGTGCGCGAGCGCGACGGCGAGAAATGGGCGCGGCTGGCGCCACACGCCGGTTTCCGGCTCGACTTCGCGATCGAATTCGACCATCCGGCGATCGACCAGACCGCGCAGGACTACGGCTTCGAGTTCTCGATGCCGGCCTATGTGCGCGAAATCGCTCGTGCTCGTACGTTCGGCTTCATGCGCGACCTCGACGCGATGCGCGAGCTCGGCCTGGCCCAGGGCGGCAGCATGGAAAACGCGATCGTGATCGACGAGTCGCGCGTGCTGAATCAGGAAGGGTTGCGCTACGACGCCGAGTTCGTCAAGCACAAGATGCTCGACGCGATCGGCGACCTCTACGTGATCGGCCACCCGATCGTCGGCGCCTACAGCGCGTTCCGCAGCGGTCACGCGCTGAACAATGCCTTGCTGCGCGCGCTGCAGGCCGACGCCGACGCGTGGGAGCTGGTCAGCTACGCCGACGCGCAGCAGGCGCCGGCGTGCTACCGCGACGCCGCGCCGCTGCGCCTGTAGGCGACGGCGCAGCGTTCAGCGCTGCGCGTCGCGACGCGCGCGCAGCTCGCGCAGCCTGTCGCGCACCGCGGCCGGCGCCGGTTGCACGCGCCCGGGTGCCGGCGCCGGGGCCGGCGCCACTTCCGGCATCTGCACGCGCAGCGCGATGCGTTGCAGCGTCCAGCCGCCGGCCTGCACCCGGTTGAGCAGCAGCGGCAGCTGCAGCCGCAGCTTGGCCGCCACCGCCGGCGACGACACGTGCAGTACCCAGACGCCGTCGCTGCAGGGGCCGGGGCGTACCGCGGCGGCCAGCGCCGGCGGCAGCAGCGGGGAGAGTTCACGCCACATCGCATCGACCGTGAGCACCTGCCGGCGCAGCGCGTTCAAGGTCGGGTTGCGCGCCAGCCATTGCTGCAGCGACGCGCGCGCGGCGTGGCGGGCAGGAACGGGGCGGAGCTTGATCGCGGGCGGAGCAGCCATGGCGCATTGTCGCGCGTGTCGTGGCGCAGGTGCGCGGCCCGTACCGCCCCCGCTGGGTAGAATGGGGGTTTACGCGTGCCTGCAGGCAGCGGCTCAAACACAGATCCATGCCCGTCACTTTCCTGACCCGACTCTTTGGCAGCCGCAACGAGCGCCTGCTGCGCCAGTACCGGCGCACCGTGCAGCGCATCAACGCGCTGGAGCCAGCGTTCGAGAAGCTCACCGACGACGAGCTGCGCGCGAAGACCGCCGAGTTCCGCGCTCAGGTCGAGTCCGGGCGCAGCCTCGACGAATTGCTGCCCGAAGCGTTCGCGGTCGTTCGCGAAGGCGGCAAGCGCGCGTTGAAGATGCGTCATTTCGACGTTCAACTGGTCGGCGGCATCGCATTGCACCAGGGCAAGATCGCCGAAATGCGCACCGGCGAAGGCAAGACTCTGGTCGGCACGCTGGCCGTGTACCTGAACGCGCTGGCCGGCCGCGGCGTGCACGTGGTCACCGTCAACGACTACCTGGCCCAGCGCGACGCGCAGTGGATGAGCCGGCTGTACAACTTCCTCGGCCTGAGCGTGGGCATCAACCTGCCGACGATGTCGCGCGAGGAGAAGCAGGCCGCCTACGCGGCCGACGTGACCTACGGCACCAACAACGAGTACGGCTTCGACTACCTGCGCGACAACATGGTGTTCGAGCCCGCCGAGCGCGTGCAGCGCCCGCTGCACTACGCGCTGATCGACGAGGTCGACTCGATCCTGATCGACGAGGCACGCACGCCGCTGATCATTTCGGGGCAGGCCGAGGACAACACCGAGCTGTATCTGAAGCTCAACCAGGTCGTGCCGCTGCTCGACCGCCAGATCGGCGAGGAAGACCCGCTGACCGGCAAGGGCGTCGAGAAGCCCGGCGACTTCACCGTCGACGAGAAGGGTCACCAGGTCTACCTGACCGAATCGGGCCACGAGAAGGCCGAGCGCATCCTCGGTGAAATGCAGCTGATTCCGGAAGGCAGCACGCTGTACGACCCGGGCAACATCACGCTGATCCACCACCTGTACGCGGCGCTGCGCGCGCACCATCTCTATCACCGCGATCAGCACTACGTGGTGCAGAACGGCGAAGTGGTGATCGTCGACGAGTTCACCGGCCGCATCATGAGCGGGCGGCGCTGGTCGGACGGTCTGCACCAGGCGGTCGAGGCGAAGGAAGGGGTGCAGATCCAGAGCGAGAACCAGACGCTGGCGTCGATCACGTTCCAGAATTTCTTCCGCATGTACGGCAAGCTCGCCGGCATGACCGGGACCGCCGACACCGAAGCCTACGAGTTCCAGGAAATCTACGGTCTGGAGACCGTGGTCATCCCGACCAACCGGCCCAGCCAGCGCCGCGACCACCAGGACAAGGTCTACAAATCGAGCGCCGAGCGCGACGCCGCGGTCGTCGCCGACATCCAGGACTGCTATGACCGCGGCCAGCCGGTGCTGGTCGGCACGGCGTCGATCGAGGCCAGCGAACACCTGTCGGCGTTGCTGAAAGCGGCGAAGCTGCCGCACCAGGTGCTCAACGCCAAGCAGCACGCCCGCGAAGCCGAAATCGTCGCGCAGGCCGGGCGGCCGAAAATGATCACGATCGCGACCAATATGGCCGGTCGCGGCACCGACATCGTGCTCGGCGGCAACGTCGAGAAGCAATGCGAGTTCATCACCGCCGACGCGACGCTCGACGACGCCGACAAGCAGAGTCGCATCGAGCAGCTTCGCGGCGAATGGCAGTCGCTGCACGACCACGCGATCGCGCAGGGTGGCCTGCACATCGTCGGCACCGAACGCAGCGAATCGCGTCGCGTCGACAACCAGCTGCGCGGCCGCTCGGGTCGCCAGGGCGACCCCGGATCGTCGCGTTTCTACCTGTCGCTCGACGACGCGCTGATGCGCATCTTTGCCGGCGACCGCGTGCGCGCGATCATGGAGCGGCTGAAGATGCCCGAGGGCGAGGCGATCGAGGCCGGCATGGTCACGCGCTCGATCGAATCGGCGCAGCGCAAGGTCGAGGCGCGCAACTTCGACATCCGCAAGCAGCTGCTCGAGTACGACGACGTTGCCAACGAACAGCGCAAGATCGTCTACCAGCAGCGCAACGCGATCCTCGACCACGCCGACGTCGGCTCGCAGGTGCAGGACCTGCGCGAAGGCAGCGCCACCGACCTGGTGCACGCCCACGTGCCGGCGCAGAGCATGGAGGAGCAGTGGGACGTGCCGGGGCTCGAGCGCGCGCTGCGCGACGAATGGGGCGTGGTGCTCGATCTGGCGCAGTGGATCGAGCACGACCAGACGGTCACCGCCGAGGATGTGCTGGCACGCGTGGTCGACGCGGTCAACGCGCATTACCGGGCCAAGGTCGAGCTGGTCGGCGCGGAGAACTTCGCCGCGTTCGAGCGCATGGTGCTGCTGCAGTCGCTCGACCAGCACTGGCGCGAGCACCTGTCGGCGCTCGACTACCTGCGCCAGGGCATCCACTTGCGCGGCTACGCGCAGATGCAGCCGAAGCAGGAATACAAGCGCGAAGCGTTCGAGCTGTTCGGCCAGATGCTCGATTCGGTCAAGAACGACGTCACGCGCACCTTGATGACGGTGCAGGTGCAAAGCCAGGAGCAGGCCGAGGAGGCTGCCGAGCGCATCGAACAGCGTGCGCAGAGCCTGCACAACGTCGTTTTCCAGCACCCTGACGCGACCGGTGCGACCGGCGCGGTCGGCGACGAAGATCCCGACGCGGCGCTGGCCGCGGCCGCGGCGCCGGCGGTGCAGACCATCGTGCACGCGCAGCCGAAGGTCGGCCGCAACGATCCCTGCCCCTGCGGCAGCGGCAAGAAGTACAAGCATTGCCACGGCGCGCTGCAATAGCCGCAAACGGAGAGTCATCGATGGCAGTCAACCTCAAGCCGGCCGACCCGGCCAGCCTGCACCCGGTGGCCGGCGTGCGCCTGGGCGTGGCGCAGGCCGGCATCCGCAAGGCCGGCCGTGACGACCTGACGGTGTTCCTGTTCGAACCGGGCACGCTGGTCGCCGGCGTGTTCACGCGCAACCGCTTCTGCGCCGCACCGGTGCAGGTGTGCCGCGAGCACCTCGGGGCGCAGCAATGCGCCACGGCCCGTGCGCTGGTCGTCAACACCGGCTGCGCCAACGCCGGCACCGGCGCCGACGGCCTGCTGGCGGCGCGGCGCAGCTGCGTCGACCTGGCCACGCTGCTGCACGTGCAGCCCGGCGCGGTGCTGCCGTTCTCGACCGGCGTGATCCTCGAGCCGTTGCCGGTCGACCGCCTCAGCGCGGCGCTGCCGGCGGCGCTGGCCGACGCGCGCGACGACAACTGGGCGCGCGCCGCCGGTGCGATCATGACCACCGACACGGTGCCCAAGGCGGCCAGCGTCAAGGTGGCGATCGACGGCGTCGACGTCACCGTGACCGGAATCGCCAAGGGCGCCGGAATGATCCGGCCGAACATGGCGACGATGCTCGGCTTCATCGCCACCGACGCGCGCGTGGCGCCGGCGCTGCTCGCGCAGCTGGTGCGCGAAGTCGCCGACGCCTCGTTCAACGCGATCACCATCGATGGTGACACGTCGACCAACGATTCGCTGGTCATCGCCGCCACCGGCCACGCGCCGGCGCCGCTGATCGGCGACGCCGGCAGCACGCAGGCGCATCTGCTGCGCGACGCGCTGCTCGTCGTCGCGCGCCGGCTGGCGCAGGCCATCGTGCGCGACGGCGAAGGCGCGACCAAGTTCATCACGCTGCGCGTTGAAGGCGCGCGCAGCGTCGACGAGGCGCGCCGCGTCGGCTACGCGGTGGCGCACTCGCCGTTGGTGAAGACCGCGTTCTTCGCCAGCGACCCCAATCTGGGCCGCATCCTGGCCGCGATCGGCTACGCCGGAGTCGACGATCTCGACGTCGGCGGCGTCGACCTCTACCTCGACGACGTGCACGTGGCCACTCGCGGTGGGCGCCATCCGCGCTACCTCGAGGCCGACGGCCAGCGCGTGATGGCGCAGGCCGAAATCGGCGTGCGCATCGTGCTCGGCCGCGGCGACGCCGCAGCGACGTTGTGGACTTGCGACCTGTCGCACGACTACGTCTCGATCAACGCCGATTACCGGAGCTGACATGGCGCGTGCAACCGTCGGCGCGCGGCGCGCGGCCGCTGCCGCCACCGGGACGGACCCGGCGCTCGACCCGGGCGCGCGGCTGCTGGCGCTGCTCGAGCGTGCAGAGCGCGTGCTCGAGCGTTTCGAGCAGGCTTTCGTGCCCAGCGCGCAGCCGCCCGACTGGGGCGCCGCCCATGCGTTCCGCTGGCGCCGGCGCGGCGCTGCGGCGCAGCTGCTGCCGGTGCGCACGCCGCCGGCGATCCGCCTCGGCGACCTGCACGGCATCGACGAGCACAAGCGCCGCATCGAGCGCAACACGCGCCAGTTCGTCGCCGGCCGCCCGGCCAACAACGTGCTGCTGACCGGAGCCCGCGGCACCGGCAAGTCGTCGCTGGTGAAGGCCTGCCTGAACAAGTACGCCGCCAAGGGGCTGCGGCTGATCGAAGTCGACAAGGCCGACCTGATCGACCTGCCCGAGCTGATGGAGTTGCTGGTCGACCGGCCCGAGCGCTTCATCGTGTTTGCCGACGACTTGTCGTTCGACGACGGCGAGCCGGGTTACAAGGCGCTGAAGTCGGTGCTCGACGGCTCGGTGGCGACGCAGGCCGACAACGTGCTGATCTATGCGACGTCGAACCGACGCCACCTGCTGCCCGAGACGATGCGCGACAACCTCGGCTACGCCCACGGCGAGGACGGCGAGCTGCACCCCGGCGAAGTGGTCGAGGAAAAGATTTCGCTGTCGGACCGGTTCGGCCTGTGGGTCAGTTTCTACCCCTTCGACCAGGATCACTACCTGGCGATCGCCGCGCACTGGCTGCAGGCCTTCGGCGCCACGGCCGAACAGGCCGAAGCGGCTCGCGCCGAAGCGCTGCTGTGGGCGCTCGAGCGCGGTTCGCGCTCGGGGCGCATCGCCTGGCAGTTCGCGCGCGACTGGGCCGGGCGCAAGCTCGGATGACGGCGGCGCGCGTCGCGGTTGCGGTCGGCGTGCTGTTGCGTGCCGACGGCAGCTTCCTGCTCGCCAGCCGCCCGGTCGGCAAGCCCTGGGCCGGCTACTGGGAGTTTCCCGGCGGCAAGCTCGAGGCCGGCGAAAGCGTCGAGCAGGCGCTGGCGCGCGAGCTGCACGAGGAACTCGGCATCGACGTCGTCGACGCCGAGTATTGGCGCAGTTGCCCGATGGACTACAGCCACGCCGCCGTGGAATTGCACTTCTGCAAGGTCACGCGCTGGTTCGGCGAGCCGCATCCGCGCGAAGGCCAAGCGCTGGCCTGGCAAGGCCTTCCGGTCGACGTCGCGCCGGTGTTGCCGGGAACGCTGCCGGTGCTGCGCTGGCTGGCCGACGAGCGCGGCTGGAGCGGCGAACTGAGCGCGAACTAATCGTCGAGCTCGGCCGCGTTCGGCGGCGCCTCGACGCGGTAGCTCTCGCTGGCCCAGGCGCCGAGGTCGACGTTGCGGCAGCGTTCGCTGCAAAACGGTCGCCACGGATTGTCCGGCGCGTAGCGGCTGTCGCCGCCGCACTGCGGGCAGCGCACCGTGCGCACGCGGGCAGCATCTCCCGTCATGGACACAGCGCGAGCTCGAAGGCGACGTCGTCGGCGGCGGCTTTCAGCTTCCAGTCGGCGTCGGGTCGCATGAAGCGCACCGACACCATCAGCCTGTGGCCGGTCGTTTCGGGCACCACGCCGAGCGTGCCGTCGACGCGCAGGCGCAGCAGCTGGAAGGTGCGCCCGCCCAGGGTCTGCTGGAAGCAGCCGCCGCTGGCCAGCGTCATGCGCGGAGCGCCGGCGTCGCGCAGCAGGCGCAGGATCAGTTCGACGGCCATCGCCAGCGGCGCGAACGCTTCCATCCAGCGTGCCATGTCGGCGCCGCGCTGCGCGTCGGGCAGATGCTGCCAGGCGTAATAGGCCGGCAGGTCGAACTCGCAGGTCCCGCCCGGAATGCCGGCGCGGCTGCGCAGCGCCATCAGCCACTCGTTGTCGAGCAGCGCCTGTCCCGGCTTGCCGAGTTGCTGGCTCAGGCCGTCGAACGCGGCGTCGACTTCGCCCAGCACCGCGTCGAGCATGTCCTCGGCCACTGCCGGGTTGCCGCGAAAGGCGAGGAACTGCTGGCGCTGGCGCTCGAGTTCCTTGAGCAGGTCCGATTTCAGATCCTGGCGGCTGACGACGTCCATGATCTCGAACATCGTCAGCAAGGCGTAGTGGTGGTCGTACGCGTGAGCGCGTTGCAGCAGGAAGTCAGCCCGGCGGAACAGGTGTTCGAGTCGCAGCAGCGTGCGAACGCGTTCGTTCAGCGGATATTCGTAAAGGATCACAGCACGCAGCGGGCAGGTCGGGGCCGACTTCGCGCATTGTCACGGATATCGCGCCGGAATACAAATCAGGCTGCGTGCGTGGCTGCGAGATAACGCCGGTGCAGCGCGTCAGCCTGGCGTTGCAGCGCCACGAGGTCGCCGCCGTTGTCGACCACGTCGTCGGCCGCGGCCAGCCGCGCGGCGCGCGTGGCCTGCGCGGCGATGATCACGCGCACTTGCGCGTCGGGCAGGCCCGAGCGCGCGACGACGCGCTGCAGCTGCAGCGCCTCGGGGCAGTCGACGACCGCGATGCGGTCGACTTCGGCGCGCCAGCGCGCCAGCGACTCGACGAGCAGCGGCACGACCAGCACGAGATACGCGCCCGGCGTGGACAAGGCGCGCTCGCGCAATGCCTGGCCGATAAGCGGGTGCAGGATCGCTTCGAGGCGCGCGCGCTGCGCCGGCTGCGCGAACACCAGCGCGCGCATCGCGTCGCGGTCGAGCGCCCCGGCCGGCGTGATCATCGCGTCGCCGAACGCGGCGCGGATCGCCTCGATCGCGGCGCCGCCCGGCGCGGTCAGCTCGTGCGCCAGCGCGTCGGCGTCGAGCACCGCGGCGCCCTGCCCGGCGAGCATCGCGGCCAGCGCCGACTTGCCCGAGCCGATGCCCCCGGTCAGGCCCACGCGCAGGCGCCGCCGCAGCGCTTCAGCCATGGCCCGGCAACACCCAGCCGATCACGCGCTGGGGACCGGCGTACAGCGTGATCAGACCGGCCGCGGCGAGAAACGGCCCGAACGGGATCGGCCGGCCGCGCTCGGTGACTCCGGTGAGTTGCAGCGCGATGCCGATCACCGCGCCCGACAGCGCCGACAGCAGCACCATAGGCAGCAGCGCCAGCGCGCCGAACCAGGCGCCCAGCGCGGCGAACAGCTTGAAGTCGCCGTAGCCCATGCCTTCCTTGCCGGTGGCGAGCTTGAAACCCTGGTAGACGGTCCACAGGCTGAGGTAGCCGAGCGCGGCGCCGAGCACCGACGACGCCAGCGCCTGCGGCGCCAGCCAGGCGTGCAGCAGCAAGCCGAGCCACAGCAGCGGCAGCGTCAGGTCGTCGGGCAGCAGCGTGGTGTCGAAATCGATCAGCGCCAGCGCGATCAGCGCCCACAGCAGCAGCGCTTCGCCGCAGGTCCAGGCGCTGGCGCCGTGCAGCGCGAACAGCGCCGCGGTGGCCAGTGCGGTCGCCGCCTCGACCAGCGGGTAGCGCGGCGAGATCGGCGCGGCGCAGGCCGCGCAGCGCCCGCGCAGCCACAACCAGCTGAGCACTGGAACGTTCTGCCACCAGCGGATCGACGCGCCGCAGGCGTTGCAGCGTGAGCCTGGGTAGATCAGGTCGAAACGCTCTTGCGACGGGGCGTCGGCGTCGGGCTGCAGCAGCGCGCGCGCGTCGTCGGCCCACGCGCGCTGCAGCATCACCGGCAGCCGCAGCACCAGCACGTTGACGAAGCTGCCGACGAGCAGGCCGACCACGGCCGCCAGCAGCACGACCGCGCCGGCCGGCAATGCCTGCAGCGCGCTCAACCGACCACCTTGCCGAGGTTGAAGATCGGCAGGTACATCGACACCACGAGGCCGCCGATGATCACGCCGAGGAACACGATGATGATCGGCTCGAGCAGGCTCGACAGCGACTTGACCAGTTCGTCGACCTCGGCCTCGTAGATGTCGGCCGCCTTGCCCAGCATCTGGTCGAGCGATCCCGACTCCTCGCCGATCGATGCCATCTGCAGCACCAGCGGCGGGAACACGCCGCTGCTTTGCATCGCCAGCGTCAGGCTGGTGCCGGTCGACACGTCCTGCTGGATCTTCTCGGTCGCGTGCCTGAACACGATGTTGCCGGACGCGCCGCCCACCGAGTCGAGCGCTTCGACCAGCGGCACGCCGGCGCCGAACATCGTCGCCAGCGTCCGTGTCCAGCGTGCCAGCGTGCCCTTGAGCACGAGCTGGCCGAACACCGGCAGCCGCAGCATCGTGCGGTCGACGAACTCCTGCACTTTGGGTGAGCGCTTCCACGACTGGAACAGGAAGTAGCCGCCGATGAACAGCGTGCCGAACAGGATGTACCAGTAGTGAACGAAGAAGTTCGAAATCGCGATGACGATCAAGGTCGGTGCCGGCAGATTGGCGCCGAACTGCTTGAACACGTCCTGGAAGGTCGGCACGACGAACAGCATGATGATCGACACGACGATCATCGCGACGATCATCACCGCGATCGGGTAGGTCAACGCCGACTTGATCTTGGCGCGGATCGCCAGCGTCTTTTCCTGGTAGGTGGCCAGGCGGTCGAGCAGCAGCTCGAGCATGCCGGCCTCCTCGCCGGCCTCGACCAGGTTGCAGTACAGCGGGTCGAAGTACTTCGGATGCTTGCGGAACGCCGCCGACAGGCTGGTGCCGGTCTCGACGTCGTTGCGGATCTCTCCGACCAGGCGCGACATCGACGGATTCGGGTGACTGCGAGCGACGATGTCGAAGGATTGCAGCAGCGGAACTCCGGCGCGCAGCATCGTCGCCATCTGGCGCGTGAACGTGGTCAGGTCCTTGGATTTGATCGAGCGCCCGCCGCGCGCCTTGCGCTTGCGGATTTTGGTCGCCAGGATGCCTTGCCGGCGCAGCGCCGCGTTGACGATGTTCTCGCTGCCGGCGCGCATCTCGCCTTTTTGCAGCTTGCCCTGGCGGTCCTTGCCCTCCCAGGCGTACAGCGCCTCCTTCGGCGCATGCGTGGTCGCCATCGAGCCTCCCGTCAGATTTTCATTCGTTGGTCACGGCCAGCACCTCTTCGATCGAGGTCAGGCCGAGGCGGACTTTCACCAATCCCGATTCGCGCAAGGTGCGCACGCCTTCGATCCGCGCCTGCGCGGCGATGTCGAGCGCGGTGCCGTGGTTCAGGATCAGGCGCTGCATCTCGTCGCTGATCGGCATCGCCTGGTAGATGCCCACGCGCCCCTTGTAGCCGGTGCCGTTGCACGCGCTGCACTTGCCCGGGCGATACGGCTTCCACGAGCCGTCGATCTCATGCTCGGCAAACCCGGCCTCGAGCAGCGCCGCGGCCGGCACGTCGACCGCTGTCTTGCACTGCGGGCACAGCTTGCGCGCCAGCCGCTGCGCGGTGATCAGGATCACGCTGGAGGCGATGTTGAACGCCGGAACACCCATGTTCATCAAGCGCGTCAGCGTGGTCGGCGCGTCGTTGGTGTGCAGTGTCGAGAACACCATGTGGCCGGTCTGCGCCGCCTTGATCGAGATGTCGGCGGTTTCCAGGTCGCGGATCTCGCCGACCATGATCACGTCGGGATCCTGGCGCAGGAAGGCGCGCAGCGCGGTGGCGAAGGTCAGCCCGGCCTTGTCGTTGACGTTGACCTGGTTGATGCCGGGCAAGTTGATTTCGGCCGGATCCTCGGCGGTCGAGATGTTGACCCCGGGCTCGTTGAGCAGGTTCAGGAACGAGTACAGCGACACGGTCTTGCCGCTGCCGGTCGGCCCGGTGACGAGCACCATGCCGTAGGGGCGGCGGATCGCGTGCATCACGCGTTCCTTCTCCTCGGCCTCGTAGCCCAGCGAGTCGATGCCCATCTTGGCCATCGACGAGTCGAGGATACGGATCACGATCTTCTCGCCGTGCAGCGTCGGCAGCGTGCTGACGCGGAAGTCGATAGCGCGCTCGGGGCCGAAGCGCAGCTTCATGCGGCCGTCCTGCGGCACGCGCTTCTCGGCGATGTCGAGGCGCGAGATGACCTTGATGCGCGACGCCAGCTTCTCCTTGATCGCCACCGGCGGCTGCGCGATTTCGCGCAGTTCGCCGTCGACGCGGAAGCGGATGCGGTAGAAGTTCTCGAACGGCTCGAAGTGCAAGTCCGACGCGCGCATGTTGACTGCGTCGACCAGCATCTTCTGCAGGAAGCGAACGACCGGCGCGTCGTCGACTTCGGCACCGACTTCGCGTTCGGCGGTCGAGTCGGTGCTGCCGTCGTCGAGGTCGGCGAGGTCGAAATCGTCGCCGACCAGGGCGTTGATCTGCGTGGCCGCGCTTTGCGTGCTCTGCTCGATCCAGCGCGTCAGCTTGTCGTATTCGACGACGACGAGTTCGACGGCGGCCTGGCTCTGGAACTTGATCTTGTCCTCGGCCTCGTGGTCGGCCGGGTCGGCGGTGGCGACGATCAGGCGGTTGCCGCGCTTGAGCAGCGGCAGCACCTTGTAGTCCTTGATCAGCTTGGCGTCGAGCACGCCCTTGGGCACGCGCTCCGGATCCAGCGCGTCGAGGTCGAGCAGCGGCAGCGCGAAGGTGCGGCTGATCCAGTGCGCCAGCTCGGCCGAGTCGATCGACCCGCTGGACACCAGCGCGGCGATGAAGCTGGTGCGCGCTTCAGCGGCGCGCTTGTGGATCTGCTCGGCGACGCCTCGCGCCAGCTTCTCCCCCTGTACCAGCGCGTGCGCCAGGCCTGGCAGCTGGCTGGACGATCGATTCGGCGGATTCGACGACTGCAGGACGGTGGACATGGCGCTCGGTCAGGGCAGGCGAAGGCCGGCTTTGCAATGATGCTGGGCGGCAGACGCTTTGTAAACAGCGTAACCGCGATGCCGCGGCCGCGTAGGCCCATTATCCCCCATGGCCGACATGTGCCGCGCGCCGCGTCAGCCGAAGGCGCGCGGCCGCACCCGCGACGCGGCCAGGCGGGCGCGCTCGCGCGCCTGCTCGACGTCGTCGCCGCAGGCCAGCGCGACGCCCATGCGCCGGCGCGTGTAGCTCTCGGGTTTGCCGAACAGGCGCAGGTCGGCGCGCGCCACCGCCAGCGCCTGGGCGACGCCGTCGAACACCAGCGCGCCGGCGTCGACGCCGCCGTAGATCACCGCCGAGGCGCCGGGCTCGCGCTGCGCGGTGTCGACCGGCAGGCCGAGGATGGCGCGCGCGTGCAGTTCGAACTCGGACTGGCGCTGGCTGCACAGCGTGACCAGGCCGGTGTCGTGCGGCCGCGGGCTGACTTCGGAGAACCAGACCTGGTCGCCGCGGACGAACAACTCGACGCCGAAGATGCCGCGACCGCCCAGCGCCGTCGTCACCTTCTCGGCAATCTCCTGCGCACGCTGCAAGGCCAGCGGCGCCATCGGTTGCGGCTGCCACGACTCGACGTAGTCGCCGTGCACCTGCAGATGCCCGATCGGCGCGCAGAACGAAGTGGCGACCTGGCCGCTGGCCGCGTCGACCGCGCGCACCGTCAGCAGCGTGATTTCGTAGTCGAACTCGACGAAGCCCTCGACGATGACGCGGCCGTGGCGCACGCGGCCGCCGGCCATCGCGTAGTCCCACGCCGCAGCCAGCTCGTCGGCGCCGTGCAGCACCGACTGGCCCTTGCCCGACGAGGACATCACCGGCTTGACCACGCAGGGGTAGCCGATGCCGGCGTCGATCGCCGCGCGCAGCTGCTCGAGCGATTCGGCGAAGGCATACGGCGACGTCGGCAGGCCGAGTTCCTCGGCGGCGAGGCGGCGTATGCCCTCGCGGTTCATCGTCAGCTGCGCGGCGCGCGCGGTCGGAATCACTTCGGCCAGCCCGTCGGCCTCGATGCGCGCCAGCTCGTCGGTGGCGATGGCCTCGATTTCGGGCACGATCAGGTGCGGGCGCTCGGCCTCGACCAGCGCGCGCAAGGCCGCGGCGTCGGCCATGTCGATGACGTGGGCGCGGTGCGCGAGCTGCTGCCCCGGAGCGTTCGCATAGCGGTCGACCGCGACGACTTCGACGCCCAGGCGCTGCAGCGCGATGATCACTTCCTTGCCGAGTTCGCCGGCGCCGAGCAGCATCACGCGCAGCGCGGCCGCCGACAACGGCGTGCCGAGGGTGGGGGTGGACATGGTCTTCGTTCTCCCGCCGCGCAATTTCGCGGCCAACGCACGCGAGCATAACGAATTGGTCGCGAACGGTTACAGCAGCAGGATCGCGCGCAGGTCGTTGACGTTGGTGTAGGTCGGCCCGCTGACCAGCAGGTCGCCGGTGGCGGCGAACAGGCCCCAGGCGTCGTGCGCGCGCAGGCTGGCGGCGGCGTCGGCGCCGGCCGCGCGCGCACGCTCGAGCAGGTCGGGCGACAGCCAGGCGCCGGCGTTGTCCTCGCTGCCGTCGACGCCGTCGGTGTCGGCGGCCAGCGCCCACACGCCGGGCTCGCCGCGCAGCGCCAGTGCCAGCGCGAGCAGGAATTCGGTGCCGCGGCCGCCGCGCCCGGCGCGGGTGCCGGGGTCGACGCTGACCGTGGTCTCGCCGCCCGACAGCAGCACGCAGGGTCGCGCGAAGGGCTCGCCGTGGCGCGCGACAGCGCGCGCGATCGACGCGTGCACCAGCGCGACGTCGCGCGATTCGCCTTCGATGTCGTCGGCCAGCACGTGCGCGGCGACGCCGGCGGCGCGCGCCGCGGCAGCCGCGGCCTGCAGCATCTGGCGCGGTGTCGCGACCATTTGCGTGGTGTTGCGCGCGAAGCAGGCGTCGCCCGGTTTGGGCGTTTCCAGCGCGCCGCTGCGCAGCGCCGCCAGCGCTGCCGCCGGGACGTCGATGCGCCGCCGCTGCAGCACGTCGAGCGCGTCGGCGCAGGTGCTCGGGTCGGGTTGCGTCGGGCCGCTGGCGATCACCGCCGGGTCGTCGCCCGGCACGTCCGAGATCAGCAGCGTGTGCACCGGCGCCGGCGCGCAGGCGGCGGCCAGCCGACCACCCTTGATCGCCGACAGGTGGCGGCGCACGCAGTTCATTTCGGCGATGGTCGCGCCGCTGAGCAGCAGCTCGCGGTTGATGCGCTGCTTGTCGGCCAGCGTCAGCCCGGCCGCCGGCAGCGGCAGCAACGCCGAGCCGCCGCCGCTGATCAGCGCGATGACCTGATCGTCGGGACCGAGGCCGCGGGCCAGCTCGAGCATGCGCCGCGCCGCCGCTTCGCCGGCCGCGTCGGGCACCGGGTGCGCGGCCTCGACCAGTTCGATGCGGCGCAGCGCCAGATCGGGCGGCACGTAGCCGTAGCGCGTCACCACCAGCCCGCTCAGCGGCGCGTCGGCCGGCCACGCCGCTTCCAGCGCGGCGGCCATCGAGGCGCCGGCCTTGCCGGCGCCGAGCACCAGCGTGCGGCCGCGCGGCGGCGCCGGCAGCAGCGCCGGCAGCGCATGGTGCGGCTGCGCGCGCGCGACGGCGACGTCGAACAGGCCGCGCAGGAAGCCGCGCGGGTCGCGGTGAGGGTCGGGCAGGGCGTTCATCGCGCCATTGGAACCGATCTCAGGCGTCGCCGGCGATCGCGTGCGCGCTCATGCCCTCGAGCGCCTGGCACAGCGCCGAGTGGTCGGCGTCGTCCAGCCCCTGCGCGGCGCAGGCCTGCATCAGCTGCGCGGCCGACGCGGTGTGCGGCAGCGCCAGGCCGAGCGCGCGCGCGCCGTCGAGCGCCAGCCCGAGGTCCTTGCGGTGCAGCCGGATGCGGAATCCCGGCGTGAAGGCGCGCTTGACCATGCGCTCGCCATGCACTTCGAGCACGCGCGATGACGCGAAACCGCCCATCAGCGCGGCGCGAACCCGCTCCGGATCGGCGCCGGCGCGGCTGGCGAACAGCAGCGCCTCGGCCACCGCCTCGATGTTCAGCGCGACGATGATCTGGTTGGCCACCTTGGCCGTCTGCCCGGCGCCGCTGGCGCCGACCAGCGTGATGTTGCGTCCCATGCGCTCGAGCAAGGGACGCACGCGCGCGAACGCTTCGTCGCGGCCGCCGCACATGATGGTCAGCGTCGCCGCCTTGGCACCGACTTCGCCGCCCGACACCGGCGCGTCGACGTAGTCGGCGCCCAGCGCCTCGATGCGCGCGGCGAAGTCCTGGGTCTGCAGCGGGGAGATCGAGCTCATGTCGACGACCACCTTGCCCGCGCCGCCGCTGGCCAGGCCCTGCGCGACGCCGTCGGCGCCGAACAGCACGCGTTCGACGTCGGGCGTGTCGGGCAGCATCAGGAAGACGACGTCGGCGCGCTCGGCGACTTCGCGCGCGCTGGCGCAGGCGTGCGTGCCGGCGTCGAGCAGCGCCGCCGGCACGCCGCTGCGCGAATGCGCGTGCAGCGTGGCGCCGGTGGCCAGCAGGTGGCCCGCCATCGGCGCGCCCATGATTCCCAGTCCGATGAATCCGATGTTGTGCATGGCTTGCTCCTTGGTCAGTGGGTCAGCGGGCGTCGTGCATCCAGCCCAGGCCGGCGCTGGTCGTCGTGCTCGGCTTGTATTCGCAGCCGATCCATCCCGCGTAGCCGATGCGGTCGAGGTGGCGGAACAGGAAGGGGTAGTTGATCTCGCCGGTGCCCGGTTCGTGGCGGCCGGGGTTGTCGGCCAGCTGGATGTGCGCGATGCGCTCGAGCAGGCGCTCGAGCGTCGCCGCCAGCTCGCCTTCCATGCGCTGCATGTGGTAGATGTCGTACTGCAGGTAGACGTTGGCGTCGCCCACCGCGTCCATCAGCTCGATCGCCTGCGCACTGCGCTGCAACGCGAAGCCCGGAATGTCGTAGCCGTTGATCGGCTCGACCAGCAGCCGGATGCCGTGCGCGGCCAGTCGCGGCGCGGCCCAGCGCAGGTTGTCGACAAGCGTGCGCCGGGCTGCGTCGGCGTCGGCCGGCAGCTTGCCGGCCAGGCAGTTGAGCTGCGGCACGCCGAGCGCGCCGGCGTACTCGATGGCGCGCTCGACCCCGGCGCGGAACTCGTCGACGCGGTCGGGCAGGCAGGCGATGCCGCGCTCGCCGGCGTCCCAGTCGCCGGCGGGCAGGTTGTGCAGCACGATGCGCACGCCGGCGGCGCGCGCTGCCGTGGCCACCGCGGCGGCGTCGAACGCGTAGGGGAACAGGAACTCGACGGCTTCGAAACCGTCCCGCGCCGCGGCGCCGAAGCGCTCCAGGAACGGCAGCTCGTTGTACAGCATGGTCAAGTTGGCGGCGAAACGTGGCATGGTTCAGGCCTCGATCAAGTCGATGACGGGTTCGAATTCGGTGACATTGTCGATCTCGCTGCCCATCGAAATGTTGGTGA
>JAJZHH010000021.1 GCA_021804595.1 Pseudomonadota bacterium | reverse complement strand
GCGTCCATCTGCCCGGTGTGCATTTTCACCGAGCGCGTTTCGCCGCGGCGCGTGCTGCTGACCGTGTAGTCGCCGGCGGGCAGCTTCAGGTAGCACAGCGGGCCGTCGCTGACGAATTGCGCGACGATCCTGCCGCCCTGGCTGACCGTGATCGGCATGTCGGCCAGATAGGCCGCGTGCGTGGTCGTCAGCCAGACGCCCAGGTTGTATTCGTGGGCGTGGCGCCGCATCGCCGCGCGGCCGTCGAAGCCGATGCCGCCGCACAGGTGCGGAACCGTGGCCGTGGTCGCAGCGGACGCTGCCGGCGCTGGTGCGCTGGCGGGGACGCCGGCGGGAGCGGACGCGGCATGGACCGGCGCCCAGCCCAGCGCCGCCAGCATCGCGAGGGTCGGAAGGGTGTTGCGCATCGCCTGTTCTCCTGTGGTCGGCGTCGCCGTCGCGGCGGCGACGCCACTGCCTGGGTCGAGCGCCCGATGTTAACCGCTGCCCGGCAGCGCGCGGCGCCGCCAGCGACCCTCAAGCGGGGGGGCGGGCTCGCTGCCGGTATTCGCCCGGCTGCAAGCCGTTCCAGCGGCGGAATGCACGGTGGAACGCGCTGGCGTCGTGGAAGCCCAGGCGCGCGCCGATCGCGTCGACGCTCAGCGCGGTCTGACACAGCAGCTCGATCGCGAGGTCGTTGCGCAGCTGGTCCTTGATGTCCTGGAAGCTGTTGCCTTCGGCGTCGAGCCGGCGGCGCAGCGTCGTCGGCGACGCGCCGAGCTCGGCGGCGAGCTGCTGCAGCCCCGGCCAGCGCGGCTGGTCGATGGCGCCGCGCAGCCGGCGGCGCAGGCGCAGCGTCCAGCTGTCGTCGTTGCGGTATTTGAGGAACACCGACTGCGGCGCGGCGTCGAGGAAGCGGCGCAGCGCGTCGCGGTCCTGGCGCAGCGGGCGCGCCAGCGCGGCGCTGGAGAAGTGCAGCGATGCGCACGCTGCACCGAAGCTCAGCGTGCCGCCGAACATGCGCGTGTATTCACGCGCGTGGCCGGGGCGCGCGCCGGCGAACGCCACAGCATCGACGGCGACGCGCGCGCCGGCCAGCCAGCACAGCAGACCGTGCATCAGCGTCAGGAAGGTCTCGTCGGCGAAGCGGCGATCGGCCGGGCGCGCGATGCGGTTGTCGATGCGCAGTTCGGCCCGCTCGCCGGCCACGCGCAATTCGCCGGCGACGTCGTCGAGGTAAAGGCGCATGCCGCGCAGCGCGCGGCGCAGCGCGTGCTCGACGCCGTCGCAGTCGAGCAGCGCATGGCACAGCAGCGCGAAGCTGCCGACCTTCATGCGGCGCCGGTCGAGGCCGAAGAACTCGTCGTCGAGTTCGGCGGCGACTTCGCGCCACAGCGCGGCGAACGCGGCGGCCGGCACGCGCGCCTGCGCGTTGCCCAGCAGCGGCTCGGGCACGCCGGCGGCGCGCAGCACGCGGCGGCGTCCGGCGGCCGGCAGCCGCGCGATCGCGGCGCCGACGAAATAAATCGAGACGGTGTCCCTGTCGACCGCGTCGGCCATTGCGCTGGGTTCCTGCCGGGTGCGGCAAACCGTTGATCCGACGGATGATATCGGGGCGTCGACGCGACCACTGGCAAAAAGCGCCAGCGCCGCTGGGCGGAGCCGACATGGCGGGATCGCGCTGCGCTGTCTAAAGTAACGCTCGAGGAGACCTCGACATGACCGATCTGTCCGCCGAATACCGCGCGCTGGCCGAATACCGCCCGACGCACAAGGTCCGTTTCGTCACCGCCGCATCGCTGTTCGACGGCCACGACGCGGCGATCAACATCATGCGCCGCATCCTGCAGGGCATGGGCGCCGAGGTCATCCACCTCGGCCACAACCGCTCGGTCGACGAAATCGTCACCGCGGCGCTGCAGGAGGACGCCGCGGCGATCGCGATCAGCTCCTACCAGGGCGGCCACGTCGAGTACTTCAAGTACATGGTCGACCTGCTGCGCCGCCGCGGCGGCGAACACATCCAGGTGTTCGGCGGCGGCGGCGGCGTCATCGTCCCGGCCGAGATCCGCGAGCTGCAGGATTACGGCGTGGCGCGCATCTACAGCCCCGAGGACGGCCAGCGCATGGGGCTGCAGGGCATGATCGGCGAGATGCTGATGCGCTGCGACCACGACCTGTCGGTGCACGCGCCGCGCAGCCTCGACGCCATCCGCGGCCACGGCGAGGCCGCCTGGCGTGCGCTGGCGCAGCTGATCACCGCGCTGGAGGCCGGCGGCGTCGACGCCGCGCTGCGCGCGCAGCTGCACGAGGCCGCGCGCGCGCAGCCCGCGCCGGTGGTCGGCATCACCGGCACCGGCGGCGCCGGCAAGTCGAGCCTGACCGACGAGCTGATCCGCCGCCTGCGCCTCGACCAGGACGACGCCTGGCGCGTCGCGCTGGTCAGCATCGACCCGTCGCGGCGCAAGAGCGGCGGCGCGCTGCTCGGCGACCGCATCCGCATGAACGCCATCGGCCCCTGGCGCGACGGCGCGCGCGTCTACATGCGCAGCCTGGCCACGCGCGAGGCCGGCAGCGAGATCAGCGCGGCGCTGCCCGACGTGATCGCCGCGCTCAAGGTCGCCGGTTTCGACCTGATCGTCGTCGAGACCTCGGGCATCGGCCAGGGCGACGCGGCGATCGTGCCGCTGGTCGACGTGCCGCTGTATGTGATGACGCCCGAGTTCGGCGCCGCCAGCCAGCTCGAGAAAATCGACATGCTCGATTTCGCCGAGTTCGTCGCGGTCAACAAGTTCGACCGCAAGGGCGCGCTGGACGCGCTGCGCGACGTCGCCAAGCAGGTGCAGCGCAACCGCGGCGCGTTCAATGTGGCGCCCGACGCGATGCCGGTGTTCGGAACGATGGCCAGCCGTTTCAACGACGACGGCGTCACCGCGCTGTACCAGGCGCTGGTGCCGCGGCTGCGCGCGCTCGGCCTGGCGCTGCGCGACGGCCGCCTGCCGCCGGCGGCGACCCGCCACAGCACGCACGAGCGGCCGATCATCGCCGCGGCGCGCCAGCGCTACCTGGCCGAGATCGCCGACGCGGTGCGCGGCTACAAGCGCCGCGCCGCCGAGCAGGCGCGCGTCGCGCGCGAGCGCCAGCAGCTGCGCGCGGCGCAGCGCATGCTCGAGGCCGGCGGCGCCGACGTGTCGGCGTTGCCGACGCTGGCCGCGGCGCGCGACGCGGCGCTGAGCGCCGAGGCGCGCGCGCTGCTCGAAGGCTGGGAGCAGCTGCAGCGCGACTACGCCGGCGACGACTACGTGGTCAAGGTGCGCGAGCGCGAGATCCGCACCGCGCTGACCCACCGCACGCTGTCGGGCACGACGATCCGCAAGGTTGCGCTGCCGCGCTACGAGGACGACGGCGAGCGGCTCAAGTGGCTGCTGCTGGAGAACGTTCCCGGGCGCTTCCCGTTCACCGCCGGCACCTTCGCGTTCAAGCGCGAAGGCGAGGACCCGACGCGCATGTTCGCCGGCGAGGGCGACGCTTTCCGCACCAACCGGCGCTTCAAGCTGGTGTCCGAAGGCATGCCGGCGAAGCGGCTGTCGACCGCTTTCGACTCGGTCACGCTGTACGGCCACGACCCGGCCGAGCGACCGGACATTTACGGCAAGGTCGGCAACTCCGGAGTCAGCATCGCGACGCTGGACGACCTCAAGGTGCTGTATTCGGGCTTCGACCTGTGCGACGCGGCGACGTCGGTGTCGATGACCATCAACGGCCCGGCGCCGACCATCCTGGCGATGTTCCTGAACGCGGCGATCGACCAGCAGATCGAGAAGTTCGAGGCCGACCGTGGCCGCGCCGCCGAGCCCGACGAGATCGAGCGCATCCGCTCCTGGGCGCTGGCCAATGTGCGCGGCACCGTGCAGGCCGACATCCTGAAGGAGGACCAGGGGCAGAACACCTGCATCTTCTCGACCGAGTTCTCGCTCAAGGTGATGGGCGACATCCAGCAGTACTTCGTGCGCCACAAGGTGCGCAACTTCTATTCGGTCAGCATTTCCGGCTATCACATCGCCGAGGCCGGCGCGAATCCGATCTCGCAGCTCGCGTTCACGCTGAGCAACGGCTTCACCTATGTCGAGGCCTATCTGGCGCGCGGCATGCACATCGACGACTTCGCGCCGAACCTGAGCTTCTTCTTCAGCAACGGCATGGATCCGGAGTACAGCGTGCTCGGCCGCGTCGCGCGCCGCATCTGGGCGGTGGCGATGCGCGAGCGCTACGGCGCCTCCGAGCGCAGCCAGAAGCTCAAGTACCACGTGCAGACCAGCGGGCGCAGCCTGCACGCGCAGGAAATCGCCTTCAACGATATCCGCACCACGCTGCAGGCGCTGATCGCGATCTACGACAACTGCAACAGCCTGCACACCAACGCCTACGACGAGGCGATCACGACGCCGACCGAGGAGAGCGTGCGCCGCGCGATGGCGATCCAGCTGATCATCAACCGCGAGTGGGGGCTGGCGAAGAACGAGAACCCGAACCAGGGCGCGTTCATCATCGACGAGCTGACCGAGCTGGTCGAGGAGGCGGTGCTGGCCGAGTTCGAGCGCATCGCCGAGCGCGGCGGCGTGCTCGGGGCGATGGAGACCGGCTACCAGCGCGGCAAGATCCAGGAAGAGAGCATGCATTACGAAATGCTCAAGCACACTGGCGAGCTGCCGATCATCGGCGTCAACACCTTCCGCGCGCCGCACGGCGACCCGGTGCCGCAAAGCATCGAGCTGGCGCGTTCGACCGAGGCCGAGAAGCGCAGCCAGCTCGATCGCCTGGCCGATTTCCACGCCCGCCACGCCGACGCGGCGCCGGCCATGCTGGAGCGGCTGCGGCAGGCGGCGATCGCCGACGCCAATGTGTTCGAGGTGCTGGTCGACGCGGTGCGCGTGTGCTCGCTGGGCCAGATCACCGACGCGCTGTTCACCGTCGGCGGCCAGTACCGCCGCAGCATGTGAGGGCGCCGCGATGGGCAAGCGATTGAGCGCGATCGTCACGCGCACCGGAGACGCCGGCAGCACCGGACTGGGCGACGGCACGCGCGTGTCCAAGGACGACCTGCGCGTGGCCGCGATGGGCGACGTCGACGAGCTCAACAGCTCGATCGGCCTGCTGCTGGCGCACGGCGTGGCCGCCGCGGCCGGCGCCGACGCGCTGCTGCGCGCGGTGCAGCAAGACCTGTTCGACCTCGGCGGCGAGCTCAGCATCCCGGGCTACACGCTGCTGCACGAGGCGCGCGTGCTCGCGCTCGACCACGCGCTGGCCGACTGGAACGCGGCGCTGCCCAGGCTCGAGGAATTCATCATGCCCGGCGGCACGCTGGCCGGCGCGCAGGCCCATGTCTGCCGCACGGTGGCGCGCCGCGCCGAGCGCGCGGTCGTCGCGCTGGCCGCGCGCGACGCGGTCAACGCAGCCTGCCTGCAGTATCTGAACCGCCTGTCGGACCTGCTGTTCGTGCTCGCGCGCACGCTCAACCGCAGCGTCGGCGAGCAGCAGTGGCAGCACGACGCCGGTTGATCCGACTCGGCGCTTGCGTTTTCCCCTTTTTTCGCGAACTTTCGAGGAATCCTGATGGATGAACGACGCATCGGCGTGATCGGCGCCGGCACGATGGGCAACGGCATCGCCCAGGTCAGCGCGCTGGCCGGCTACGACGTGACCATGATCGACGTCGACGACGCCGCGCTGCAGCGCGGCCGCGACGCGCTGCAGTCGAGCCTGGCGCGCATGGTCAAGAAGGGCACCTTGGCGCAGGCCGACGCCGACGCCGCGTTGCAGCGCGTGCACGGCAGCACCGAGCTGCAGCAGCTGCGCGGCGCGCATCTGCTGATCGAGGCGGCGACCGAGCGCCTCGAGCTCAAGCTGCGCATCCTGCGCCAGCTCGACGAGCTGGCCGACGACGGTGCGGTGATCGCGACCAACACCTCGTCGATCTCGATCACCCAGCTCGCCGCGGTGCTGCGCCGGCCGCAGCGTTTCATCGGCGTGCATTTCTTCAATCCGGTGCCGCTGATGGCGCTGGTCGAGCTGATCCGCGGCCTGCAGACCGACGACGCGAGCCACGCCGCGGCGCGCCGTTTCGTCGAACGCGTCGGCAAGACAGCGGTCGACGTGCGCAACAGCCCGGGCTTCGTCGTCAACCGGCTGCTGGTGCCGATGATCAACGAGGCGGTGTTCGTGCTGCAAGAAGGCGTCGCCTCGGCCGCCGACATCGACGCGGCGATGAAGCTGGGCTGCAACCACCCGATCGGGCCGCTGGCGCTGGCCGACATGATCGGCCTCGACACGGTGCTGGCGGTGATGCAGGTGTTCTACGATGGTTTCAACGATCCGAAATACCGCCCGGCGCCTTTGCTGAAGGAAATGGTCGACGCCGGACGGCTCGGCCGCAAGAGCGGCCACGGCTTCTACCGTTACGACTGACGCGGCGCCGATGTCGGAGCCGGGTGCTGGAGGCGAGATGTTCCATGCGATGCTGGTGCGGGGCGCCGGGCAGCGCGCCGAGCTCGTCGAGCTCGACGACGATGCGCTGCCGGCCGGAGACGTCGACGTCGAAGTCGACTACTCGAGCCTGAACTACAAGGACGCGCTGGCGGTGACCGGCCGCGGCGCCGTGGTGCGCAACTGGCCGATGGTGCCGGGCATCGACCTGGCCGGGCGCGTCGTGCGCAGCGAGTCGCCGTCCTGGCAGATCGGCGACCGCGTCGTCGTCAACGGCTGGGGGCTGGGCGAGACGCACTGGGGCGGCTTCGCGCGGCGCGCGCGGCTGCGCGCCGAGTGGCTGCTGGCGCTGCCCGACGGCTACGACCCGTGGCACGCGATGGCGATCGGCACCGCCGGCTTCACCGCGGCGCTGTGCGTGCAGGCGCTGCAGCGCCACGGCCTGCAGCCCGAGGCGGGCCCGGTGCTGGTCACCGGCGCCAGCGGCGGTGTCGGTTCGATCGCCGTGCGCTTGCTCGCCGGGCTCGGCTATTCGGTGATCGCGGCCAGCGGCAAGCCGCAGCAGGCCGACTGGCTGCGCGGACTCGGCGCCGCCGAAGTCATCGACCGTGCGCAGCTGGCCACGCCGGGGCGGCCGCTGCAAAGCGAGCGCTGGGCCGGTGTCGTCGACACCGTCGGCAGCACGACGCTGGCCAACGCCTGCGCGGCGACGCGCTGGCACGGCGCGGTGGCGGCCTGCGGGCTGGCGCAGGGGGCCGATTTCCCGGGCTCGGTGATGCCCTTCATCCTGCGCGCGGTCACGCTGTACGGCATCAATTGCGTGTACGTGCCCAACGCGCAGCGGCGCGACGCCTGGGCGCTGCTGGCGCAACACGTGCCGTCGACGCTGCTCGACGCCATCGGCGTCGAGATCGCGTTGAGCGAAGTCGGCGCCGCCAGCGATGCGCTGCTCGACGGCCTGCGCCACGGCCGCACCGTGGTCGACGTGACGCGATGACGCGACGCGGCGGAGTGCGCGCATGACCGACGCCGAACTGGCGCGCCGCATCTGTGCGGCGCTGCGCGAATCGCGCGTGTCGCTGAGCGTCAGCGACTTGCAGGGCTGCCTGCTGCAGCAGGGCTGCAGCGTGCCGGCGCGCCGGCTGCGCGCGCTGTGCCTGGCGCTCGAGCGCTGCGGCCAGCTGCGGCGGCGACCGGCCGCGTTCCTGCGCTTTTGCTGCGCCGACGGCGCCGACGCGCTGCCCGAGGGCTTCGACGCGACGCCGCCGACTCCAGGGGTGCCGTGGGGCCGCGTGGCGTCGGTGTTCGAGCTCGGCCGCGTGGTCGCACAGCGCGCGCCCTGAGCGCGCGGCAGCGCTGCGTCAGCCGTCGGCGCGCCCGACCTCGACGAACAGCCCCTGCTGCTCGCGCTCGAAGTGGTGCTCGAGCAGGTGCTTGAACGGTGCGTGCGCATCGAGCAGCTGCAGCTGCAGTTCGGCGTCGTCGACGTGCGCCGGCAGCGGCGCCAGCAGCGCGACGAGTTCGGCGTGCATGCGCTCGAGCTTGCCGTGCTCGGCCAGATACACGCGCGCACTCCAGCGCGCATCGCCGGGAAGCTGCGGGATCAGCGCCGCGTTCTCGCGCGCGATGTGCCTCGCCTGTTGCTCGCCGAGCCGCGCCAGCTGCTCGCGCGCCTGCCCGATGGCGCCGCGCAGCAGCGCCACGCGCAGCGTGCCGATGGTCTCGAGCATCGCCGCGTGTTCGTCGAGCAGCTCGACGGCCAGCGTCGGCGCAGGGTCGGGCAAACGGTCGGGCAAACGGTCGGCGGCCATGCCCTGATGGTAGTGGGGCGGGGTCCGCAGCGCTTGCGCCGGGTCAAGCGTGAATCCGCGCCGGCGGCGCACAATCTGCGTTTTCCCGGAGACGACGAGGAGACTGCGATGTTGCGCCCCGAAGACCTGTGGGACGACGTGCTCGCGCTGCGCGCGAGCTGCCCGCTGGTGCACAACGTGACCAATCTGGTGGTGATGAACTTCACCGCCAACCTGCTGCTCGCGCTCGGTGCGTCGCCGGTGATGGCGCACGCGCGCGACGAAGTCGAGGCGATGGCCGCGCTGGCCGGCGCCGTCGTGCTCAACATCGGCACGCTGCAGCCCGACTGGGTCGAATCGATGGCGCTGGCGCTGCGCGCCGCGCGCGCGCGCGGCACGCCGGTGGTGCTCGATCCGGTCGGGGTCGGCGCCACCGCCTACCGGCGCGACGCGGTGCGCGTGCTGCGCGCCGCCGGCGAGCCCGACGTGCTGCGCGGCAACGCGGCCGAGATCATCGCGGTGGCCGGCGCGGCCGCCGCGGCGCGCGGCGTCGACAGTCTGGCCGCGGCCGATACCGCGCTGGCCGCCGCGCGCGGCCTGAGCCGTGACAGCGGCGCGGTGGTGTGCATCTCCGGCGAGCACGACCACGTCGTCGACTCCGCCGGGCGCCACGTGCGCCTGTCCAACGGCCACGTCTGGATGACCCGTGTCACCGGCGTGGGCTGCGGCGCCAGCGCGCTGGTCGGCGCCTTCGCCGCGGTACAGCGCGACCGCTGGCGCGCGACGGTGGCGGCGATGGCCTACCTCGGCGTCGCCGGCGAGCTCGCCGCCGAGCGCACGATCGCCGCCGGCGGCGGCGTCGGCAGCTTCCAGGTCGCGCTGCTCGACGCCGTGCACCTGCTCGACGGCGATACCTTCGCCGCGCGGCTGCGGCTCGAAGCGGCGTGACGCGCGATCGAGAGGCGCTGCGCCGTGCGCTGCGCCTGTACCTGGTCGTCGGCGGGCTCGACGAGGCGCCGCTGCTGACGCTGGTCGGCGCCGCGCTGCGCGGCGGTGTCGGCTGCGTGCAGCTGCGCGAGAAGAACCTGGCCACGCGCGCCTTCGTCGCCCGCGCCCGCGCCTTGCGCGCGCCGCTGCGCGACGCCGGCGTGCCGCTGATCATCAACGACCGCCTCGACGTCGCGCTGGCCGCCGACGCCGACGGCGTGCACGTCGGCCAGGACGACGTCGACGTCGACGTCGTGCGCCGCCACATGCCGCAGGCGATCGTCGGCCTGTCGGTCGGCTCGCTGGCCGAGCTCGACGCCGGCCTGGGTCAGCGCGTCGACTACCTCAGCCCCAGCCCGCTGTTCGCGACGCGCAGCAAGCCCGACGCCGGCGCACCGCTGGGCCTGCACGGCCTGCGCGCGATGCGTGCGCGCTGCGCGCTGCCGCTGGTGGCGATCGGCGGCATCGACCGCGGCAACGCCGCCGAAGTGTTCGCCGCCGGCGCCGACGGCATCGCGGTGGTCAGCGCGATCGCCGGCGCCGCCGATCCGCGCGCGGCTGCCGCCGAACTCGCCGCTATTGCCGGTGTCACGTAGCCGTCGCGGTACCCCCGGCCTCCTCGCCATGTGTACCCGGTGCGCCGCTGGGTGGGGTTCACGAGAGGCACGAGCCTAGGCTCCGCGCCTGCCTTGGGCCTGGGCCACGCGTCGATTGTGTTCGAGATGCAGCAACGGGGTCTGGGCCAGCGCCATCGACAACTCCAGGGCGCGCTGCAGGTCCTGTGCGCCACCTCCCGACGCCGCGCGGTGGAAGGCGTATGCGGCCAATGCCGCCAGCACGAGCGCCATCGCCGACGTGCCCGTCGGCGACAGCTTTCGGTGCAGCGCGAAGGCCTCGGTCTTGTACCCCCACTCGATCAGCAGCGTGGCCCCGATGCCGATGCAGACGAGGAATTCGATCGTCGCGGCGGCAAAGAGGCCGCCGAGCACCCAGGCCAGGAACAGCAGCACACCGTAGAAGGCAAGCCGCGGTCAGTAGTCGCGCGGAACTGCGCGCATGTGGCTGCTGTCCGGCGGATTGATCGTCGACTGTGGTCGAAGGCCATGTCGCGCATGTCAAGATGCCCGTCGCACACCCGATCACGAGACAAGCCTGGGACAAGCCGCGAAAGCGTGGCTGCCGTGCGCGATTGCGCTGGCGTCAGCTCACCCAGCTATCGAGTCGAGACGACGAGCAGAGTTCCCCCGGGATGCTGCTCAAAACTCGCGCGGCGCCGCCGGCGCGGCGTCGACGTCGAGCCGGCGGCCGCTGCGCAGCAGCGCGGCGAAGTCGTCGGCCGGCAACGCGGCGCTGAACAGGAAGCCCTGCATCGCGTCGCAGCCGTGGCGGCGCAGGAACTGCAGCTGCGCGGCGGTCTCGACGCCTTCGGCGATGACGCGCTGGCCGAGGTCGTGGCCGAGCGCGATGACCAGACGGGCGATCGCCGCGTCGTCGGCGTCGGTGGTCAGGTCGCGGACGAAGGACTGGTCGATCTTCAGGCTGCCGATCGGCAGCCGCTTCAAGTGCGCCAGGCTCGAGTAGCCGGTGCCGAAGTCGTCGAGCGAGGTGCGCACGCCCAGCGCCGCCAGGCGGCCGAGCAGGTCGAGCGCGCGCTGCGGGTTGTCCATCACCGCGCTTTCGGTCAACTCGATCTCGAAGTGGCGCGGGTCGACGCCGTGGCGCTGCAGCGCCTGCGCGACCTGCTCGGGCAGTTCGTCGTGCTGGAACTGGCGTGCCGACACGTTGACCGCGATCACCGGCACGTCGAGCCCGGCGTCGCCCCAGCTGCGGATCGCCGCGCAGGCGCGGTCGATGACCCAGGCGCCGAGCCGCTGGATCAGCCCGGTCTCCTCGGCCAGCGGGATGAATTCGGCCGGTGATGCGCCGCCGGGCCAGCGCAGCAGCGCTTCGGCACCGGCGACGCGGCCGTCGCGCAGTTCGACCTGCGGCTGGAAATGCAACTGCAGCGCGTCGGCGTCGAGCGCGCGGCGCAAGCCGCCTTCGAGCTCCAGGCGCTCGCGCATGCGCTGGTTCATGTCCGGGGCGTAGAACGCGAAGCCGGCGCGGCCGGCCTCCTTCGCCCGGTACATCGCCAGGTCGGCGTTGCGCATCAGCGTCGCCGCGAGCTCGCCGTCGCGCGGGTACAGCGCGGCGCCGAGGCTGGCGGTGACGACCAGATCGTGGCCGGCGGCGTGCAGCGGCTGCGCGACCGCGGCCAGCAGGTGCTGCGCGTGGCGGGCTACATCGTCGGCGCTGTCGAGGTCGCTCATCAGGATCATGAACTCGTCGCCGCCGAGGCGCGCGACGGTGTCGCCGTCGCGCACCGCGTCGCGCAGGCGCAGCGCGATTTCGCGCAGCAGCGCGTCGCCGACGGCGTGGCTGTAGCTGTCGTTGACGACCTTGAAGCGGTCGAGGTCGAGCAGCAGCACGGCGACCAGCTGGCCGGCGCGGCGGGCGTGCACGATGGCCTGCTCGGTGCGGTCGGCGAGCAGCGCGCGGTTGGCCAGGCCGGTGAGCGCGTCGTGGGTGGCCATGTACTCGAGCTCGGCCTCGTAGCGCTTGCGCTCGCTGATGTCGCGGTACGACGCGTAGTCGTTGCCGTCGGGCAGGCGCACGACGTTGACCTCGACCGGAACCGCGCTGCCGTCGGCGCGGTGCACGGTGGCTTCGGCGCGGGTCGCGGCGGCGCCGGGTTCGCCGCCGTGCGGCAGCGGCGCCTCGGCGCGCAGGGCGACGTCGGCGGTGGCGCCGAGCAGTTCGGACAGGCTGCGCCCGAGCAGCGCCGCGGCCTGGCGGTTGGCGTAGTCGATGCGGCCGTCGGGGCGCGTCAGCAGCACCGCGTCGGCAGCGTTGTCGAGCACCAGGCGCCAGCGCTGCTCGGCGGCCTGCAGCGCGGCCACCGCGTGGCTGCGCGCCTGCGCGGTGCGCGCGGCGCCGATGCCGAACGCGAGATCGTCGGCGAGCTGCTCGAGCAGCGCGACTTCGTCGACGTTGAACGCGTCGGGCTCGACGCCGTAGATGGTCAGCGCGCCGAAGCAGCTGCCGGTGTCGCGCAGCGGCAGCGCGATGCTCGACTGGTAGCCGCGCTGCAGCGCGGCGTCGCGCCACGGCTCCATCAGCGGATTGGTCAACCAGTTCTGGTTGACCTGGGTCGCACCGGTGCGTATCGCGGTGCCGGTGGGGCCGCGCCCGAACTCGCTGTCGTCCCAGCTCACGCGCACCCGGCTCAGATAGTCGGCTTCGTGGCCCGATTGCGCGACCGGGCGCACCGTGCGCCGGGCGTCGTGCTCGGCGTAGCCGATCCAGGCCATCAGGTAGCCGCCCGACTCGACCACCAGGCGGCAGATCGCGTCGAGCAGCGCGTGCTCGTCGTGCACGCGAACCAGCACGCTGTTGCACTCGCTGACCAGGCGCAGCGCACGGGTCAGGCGTTGCGGGTCGGCTGCGGCGCGCCCCAGAGCCCCGGCGTGCAGCGGCACTTCGCCGTCCGCGGCTTCGGCCATCCCTTGCTCCTCCCGTAGCGCAGTCCCATTCGTCCGGGCCGCCGGGCGCGCGCCGCGACGGGCGCGTCGGCCTCGTCGACACAACGCCGACTATACGGTCAATTCCGCTGGAATGATCGAAATTGATCTATTTTGTAACGAATGGTTCTTGCCCGGGCGCGTCGTCGGCAGCGTCGCGCTGCGCATCGAGGCCGAATTCCATCCAGTCGTCGCCGAGCAATTCACAGGGGTGTTGCGAGCGCTCGGAGCCGTTGCCGCAGCGCATCGAATCGGCCGGGCAGTAGCGCTCGCAGCCCCAGCAGATGCGCTCCGGGTGCGCCGGGTGCAGCGGGAATCTGCGCGCCATGGTCGTCGTGCGCGCTAGCGCTTGAGTTCGGTGAGTTTGCCCGGGCGGCCCTTCCAGGTGTCGGCGTCCGGCAGCGCGTCGTGGCGCTTGGTGATCGTCGGCCACTGGCGGGCGAGTTCGGCGTTGATCGCGATGAAGGCCTGCTGATCGCCGGGGACGTCTTCCTCGGCGAAGATCGCGTCGGCCGGGCATTCCGGCACGCAGACCGCACAGTCGATGCATTCGTCGGGGTCGATGGCGAGAAAGTTCGGCCCTTCATGAAAGCAGTCGACCGGACAGACGTCGACGCAATCGGTGTATTTGCACTTGATGCAGTTTTCGGTGACGACAAAGGTCATGGGATCACCCGTTCGGTGCTTCGTTCAACTTGTCGAGCTTAGATCGCGATCGGTACAGCGCAAACCAATCAATCGTCATATCGATCGAAGCCGGCGACATATCGTCGGTTGAAGTGGTACGGAAAATACTACTACAATGGAGCCATCGCGCCAAGCCGTATCCCCCGACAGGGGTATCGACAGCGGTCGCCGGCGCGTCCAGTCTTGTGCCTTTCGAAGGAGGGTTGCGATGTCCGCGTCGATTCCATTCATCGCCGAGCCGAATCGAGCCCGGCGCGAGGCGCCGGCGGCCACCGAAGTCGCGCTGGAAATGCTCGCCGCGTGCCACGGCCGAGTGCAGGCGCAATGCGAACTGCTGCAGCGCCTGGTCGCGCACACCGCGTCGCGCGGCGTCGACGACGAGGCGCGCGACGCCGCGCGCGGCGTGATGCGCTATTTCGAGCAGGCCGCGCCCCATCATCATGCCGACGAGGAGCAGGACCTGTTCCCGGCGCTGCTCGAATCGATGGCCGGATCCGACCCGGTATGCCTGCGCGAGCTGACCGCGGCGCTGACCGCCGAGCATCGCGTGCTCGAGGGCCTGTGGCGCACCCTGCGCGTCGCGCTGCAGGCGCTGCTCGACGACGGTGCGCCGCTGCCGGCGGCACCGGTCGACGCCTTCGTCGCCGCCTACCTGGCGCACGTGCGGCGCGAGGACGAGGAGCTGTTCCCGATGGCCGCGCGGCTGCTCGACGACGATGCGCTTGAACGCGTCGGCCGCTCGATGCGGCTGCGCCGAGGCATCGAGCAGGTGGGCTGAACGCGATGAGCGACGCCGCCGCGCCACTGGCGCTGGTCTACGCCTGCTCGGGCTGCTCGAGCGCGGCGCAGCTGGCCAATCACCTCGCGGTGCGGCTCGACCGCAACGGCGAGGCCGAAATGTCGTGCATTGCCGGCGTCGGCGGCGGCGTCAAGCCGCTGGTGCGCCTCGCGCAGCGCGCGCAACGCGAAGGTCGTCCGATCCTGGCCATCGACGGTTGCGCACTGGGCTGCGTCAAGCATGCGCTGGCGCAGGTCGGTGCGCAGCCGACGCGCTATGTGCAACTGGCCGAGTCCGGCGTGCGCAAGCTGGCCCACGCCGACTTCGACCCGGTGCAGGCCGCCGCGCTGCTGCAGCATTGCACCGAGCAGGCGCGCGAGCTCGCCGCCGAATTCAATCGGGCGCGAAGCCCGGATCCGGCATGATCAGCAGCCACGCGCAGCGCAATTGCAGGGGCATGCCGGTGGCGAACATGACCAGCCCGGCGTAGTGCTGGTCGGCCAGCGGGCTCAGGTTCCACAGGCACAGCACGTCGAGGTAGGGGGTGTACAGCACGTGGTCGCTCCACACCCACGCCGCCGCGACCAGCATCATCGGCAGCCCGACCACCCAGCCGAACAGGCCGGCGTGCCAGCCGCGCGCGAAACCGCTGCTGCCCGGCAGCAGCTGCGCCCACAGCGCCAGTCCGGCGGCCAGCGCCAACGCGCCGACCGGCGCGCTGAACAGGGCGTCGGCCAGCGCATGGTCGAAGATGCCGGGCAGGTTCAGCCCCAGCGTCAGCAGCACGAACACCAGCGCGGCGATCCACGGATCGAGCAGCCACGGTGCCGCGCGGCTGCGGCGCCACGCGGCGCGCGCCGCGCGCGGCTGCCCGATGAGCAGCAGCGCCGGTGCCAGCTGGCCCAGCGTCATCAACGCCAGCGCGTACAGCGACATCGACGCCAGCGGATTGCGCAGGCCCCAGGCGGCGCCCAGCAGCAGCGCGCAGCCGGCGGCGAACAGCGCGCGGCGCGGCAGCGAACGGTGGCGGAACTGCCACGCCAGCGCGACGAGGACCGCCACGCTCCACGTCGCCAGCGCGAGGCCGGGCCAGACCGGCGTCGTGTTCATCGCGCGCCCAGCACGCGCTTGAGGTCGCCGGCGAGCAGCGCCGGGTCGCCGAGCTGGGCGTAGCCGTAGCGCGCGCGCAGCATGCCGCGCGGGCCGACGAGCACGACCGCGGCGCTGTGGTCGATCCAGCTGTGGCCGTCGGCGACGACGCGCCGCCAGTGCACACCCCAGGCGCGCGCGGCGCGTGCGGTGGCGTCGTCGGGGCCGCGCAGCGCGATGCCGCCAGCGACGAAGGAGCCGAGGTAGCTGCGCAGCAGCGCGGCGCTGTCGTGTTGCGGGTCCAGGGTGACGAACACCACGCGCACGCGCGACGCGTCGGCGCCGAGCCGGTGCAGGCTGCGCGCCAGCGCGGCCAGCGTCAGCGGGCACACGTCGGGGCAGTGGGTGTAGCCGAAGAACACCAGCACGGCGTGGCCGCGCTGCGCACGCCAGGAAAACGCCAGTCCGTCGGTGTCGCGCAGCCCGCTGAAGGCCGGTGCCGGGCGCGCCGCCAGCGGCGAACCGTGCAAGGTGCGCGGCCCCAGCGCGCTCCACGCCGCGAGCAGCGCGGCGAGCGCGGCGGCGACGAGCAGCGCGCGCCAGCCGGGCAAGGCGCCCGGCGGCAGACGCCGCCGCAGGCGCTGCCCGCGAGCGCTCACCACAGACGCAGGCCGACGGCGTGGATCGGGTGGGTCAGCATCGGCCACAGCGTCGGGATGTAGACCGCCAGCGTCGCCACCAGCGTCACCGCGGTCCACAGCCCGAGGTGCTCGGACAGCGCGACGATGGCCGAGCCGCGCGGCCCGGCGACGGTTTCGGCGAACGGGATCTGCACCGTCGCTTGCGCGTCGCGGCGACCGAACAGCGTGCCGAAGAAGACGACGAAGAACGCGATCGCGCCCAAGCCGGCGATCACGCCGCCGACCGCGACCAGCCGCAGCGAGTCGTGCACCGCACCGTACAACTGCATGTATTGCGCGTGCGGCAGCGCCGAAATCCAGGCGCGGCGCGGCACGCCGTCGAGGCCCGCCCAGTGGCCGGCGAAGCCCCACAGCATCAGCCCGGCGAACCACAGCCAGACCGAAGCCAGCGCCAGCCGAGGCGAGAACAGGCGGCGACCGGTCAGGTGCGGCAGCAGCCAGAAGCTCACGCCCATGAACACCAGCACCGTCATCGTGCCGACCGTCAAATGGAAGTGGGCCGGAATCCACAGCGTGTTGTGCACCACGTTGTCGAGTTGCCAGCTGGCGTTGACGATGCCGCCGGCGCCGCCGAAGATGAAGCTGACCAGCGCCAGCACCTGCGCCGCCACCGAGGCGTCGCGCCACGGCAGCGCGAACCACCAGCCCATCGCGCCGCGGCCGCCGCGCCGGCGGCCGGCGTACTCGAGGCTGAGGGCGACGGTGAACGCGGTGATCAGGCTGGGGATCGCCACCGACAGCGTCAGCGCGGTGACGATGCCCTTGATCACCGGGCCGATGCCGGGGTCGGTGTACTGGTGGTGTGTGCCGACCGGGACCGAGAACACGAACAGCAGCAGGAAGGCGAGGCGGGCCAGCGGGTCCGATACCAGCTTGCCGCCGCATTGCCGCGGCAGCAGCGCGTAGATCGAGATGTAGCCGGGCATCAGCCAGTAATAGACGATCGGGTGCCCGGTCCACCAGAACAGCGTGCGCGCGAGCAGCGGGTCGATGGTCGAGCGCAGCCCCAGCGCCCACGGGTCGAGCAGGAACACCGCTTCGGCCGCCGCGCCGAGCGCGGCCAGCAGCCACATCAGCAGCGTCGTCGAGCTCATGAAGGTGACCAGCGGCGTCGGCTCGCCCGGGTGCGCGCGCTTCCAGCGCGCGCGCATGCCGAGCACGACCGGCAGCGGCAGCAGGCTGGCGACGACGACCAGCGTGATGCCGATGTAGAACCAGGCGCTGCCTTTCAGCGGCGGGTAGAACGTGTACAGGATGCTCGACGAATTGTCGAACATCGCGTACGCGGCCATCAGCGTGCCCAGCAGCATCAGCGCGTAGGTCGCCCAGCTCAGGCCCATGTTCGGTCGCACGCCGAGTTCGCGCGCCGGCAGATAAATCAGCCAGCCCGAAATCGTGAAGAAGGTGAAGACGAAGGCGTTGAGCACGCCGTGCAGCGTCAGGCCCTGGTAATAGGTCTTCAGGAACGGTTGCAGGTAGCCGTACAGGTTGATGCCGGCGTAGTTCGCGCCCTGCAGCACGCCGATCGTGACGCCGACCAGCAGCGCGGCGAAACCGGTGACCCAGAACGCCAGCAGCAGGCGCTTGGGCGACGCGAAATCGGCCACGCGCAACGCGGGCAGCGGCGCCTTCGCCGCCGTGACGGTCGCGCTCATGAGCGGCCTCCGCCGATGACGATCTTGCCGATCATCGCCTGGTGGCCGGCACCGCAGTATTCATTGCAGATGATCATGTAGGTTCCCGCTTTGTCAAAGGTGTAGCTGACCTCGCCGACGACCCCGGGGATCGCGGTCAGGTTGATGCTGGTGCCCTGGATCTCGAAGCCGTGCAGCACGTCGCCGCTGGTGACGTAGAAGGTCACGCGGGCGCCGACCGGCAGCTGCAGCGGCGTGGCGGTGCCCGGGGTCCAGCTCCAGGCACGGCCGATCTCGTAGACCGAGTAGCTGTCGGGGCCGGTCTGGCGCACGCCGCTGCCCTGGAAGTCGGCCAGCGTCGACGGCGTGTTCGGATCGCTGTAGATCGCACTGGTCTTCGCGACCACGCCGTAGTCGTGCACGACGAGGAAAACCGCGGCGATGAACAGCAGTGCGATCATCGTCACCGCAATGAACATCCAGTTGCGCTCGTGACGAACCGCGATGTCATGGAAGGCCGCGTCGAAGCGGTCGGTGTGCTCGGTGGACATCGCGGCTCCTCAGGCGTGCAGCGTGAAATAGCTGGCGACCAGCGCCCACAGCGCCACCGTCACGACGCAGAGCGCGCCGACGATGATCCAGGCGCCGATCGGGCGGGAAAATTCGGGCTCGCCCGCGACACGGGTCGCCGGTGGCAAGGGTTCATAGGGGATTTCGTCTTGCATGGCTGGGCAACGTCTAAAGGGGAACGGGCGGGTGGGGCTGTGTAAATGAGCTTACGCGAGATATCTGTTTCGTTAGATATCTTGAAATGCAACATTTCAACGGATCGTGTTTTGCGCTGGACCGTTTAGTAAGATATATAACAAATACATCTTAACCGCCGCACTTGACCGTTGACAAGGTTTGCGCGCGTCACCCCCGCCGCGTTGCGGCTACGGCGCGTCGACGAAGGCGCGCAGCGACGGCACCAGACAGTCGGCCAGCGTGTCGCGGTCGAGTTCGGCGTAGAACGCACGTCGCGCGTGCTCGAGCCGCGAGCGCAGCGCGCAGCTCGGCGTCAGCACGCAGGCGCCGTGGTCGGAGCGGAAACACTCGGCCAGCGCCTGGCCTTCCTCGAGCCAGGCCAGCACGGTGCCCAGACGGATCGTGTCGGGCGACTTGGCCAGCGACACGCCGCCGCCGGCACCGCGCGTGGTCTGCACATAGCCGCCGGCGGCCAGGCGCTGCAGCACCTTGACCAGATGGTCACGCGAGACGTCGAGTTTCTGTGCCAGCTCGGCGCTCGACCAGCTCGGGCGTTCGCTCGACGCCAGCACGAGCAGCGCGCGCAGCCCGAAATCGGAGAACGAAGTCAGTTTCATCGGTCGAAAGAGGTATTGCGGATGCCACTATTGGCGCTTATAGTGGAATGCATTCTACCAATTCGGCGCGACCATGCGCATCCTGGAGAGTACGAACATGAACACCGTTCCCGAACGCGCAGCGCCGCTGCGCGACAGCCGTCTGGGCGATATCGCGCGCACGCTGGCCGGCGCCACCGCGGTGCTGCGCCGTCACAAGCTCGACTTCTGCTGCGGCGGCGATGCGACGCTGGCCGAAGCCGCCCAGCGCCGCGGCGCCGACGTCGCCAGGATCGAAGCTGAACTCGACGCGCTCGACCCGGCCGCGGCGCCGGTGCTGCCCGACGAACCGGCCGAGCTCGTCGCCCACATCGTGACCCGGTTCCACGACGTCCACCGCGCCGAGCTGCCCGAGCTGATCGCGCTGGCGGCCAAGGTCGAGCGCGTGCATCGCGAGCACGCGGCCGCGCCGGCGGGACTGGCCGACGCGCTGCAGCGCATGCGCGACGAGCTGCTCGAGCACATGCACAAGGAAGAGCAGATCCTGTTCCCGATGATGGCGGCCAACCCCGGCGCCCGGCTCGACCCGCCGATCCAGCGCATGCGTGCCGAGCACGACGACCACGGCGAGGCACTGGCCGAGCTGTTCGCGCTGACCGATGACCTCGCGCTGCCCGACGACGCCTGCAACAGTTGGCGCGCGCTTTATCTGGGCCTGCGCAAGTTCACCGAAGACCTGACCGAACACATCCACACCGAGAACAACGTGCTGTTCCCGCGTTTCGAGAGCGCCGCGCGGGGCTGAGCGATGGTCGCCGACGAGACGATCGAACTGCTGCGCGCGATGGCCAACCGGCGCCGCCTGATCCTGCTCAGCCTGCTGCTCGAAGGCGAGCACAACGTCAGCGCGCTGCAGGCGCTCAGCGGCCATACCCAGGCCTGCGTTTCGCAGCACCTGGCGGTGATGCGCAAGGCGCGGCTGGTCGCCGCGCAGCGCCGCGGCCACAGCGTGGTCTATCGCTTGCAGCCGCAAGCCGCCGGCGCGGTGCGCGAGCTGCTCGGTGCCTGCCTGGCGCCGACTTGACCGCTGTCAGGTGATTGGCACGGCGCGCCCACCGCGAGCCGTGCCGACGCTACATTGGACGATCCCCACCGGGGCATCGCGGAGATTCCATTCCATGCAACAGCCAAACGGGCGCCGCAAGCCCGAGCTGGTGTGCCCGGCAGGCTCGCTGCGCGCCTTGCAGCTGGCCGTCGACGCCGGCGCCGACGCCGTCTACCTCGGCCTGCGCAACCAGACCAATGCCCGGGCCTTTGCCGGCCTGAACTTCGACGAGGCGCAGTTGCGCGAAGGCGTGCGCTACGCCCATGCGCGCAAGGCCAAGGTGCTGATGGCGCTGAACACCTTCGCCGCGGCCGAAGATCCGCAGCCGTGGTTCGAAGCCGTCGAGCGCGCAGCCGGGCTCGGCGCCGACGCGCTGATCGTTGCCGATTGCGCGGTGCTCAGCTACGCGCACCGCCACCACCCCGAGCTGCGCCTGCACCTGTCGGTGCAGGCCTCGGCGACCTCGTATGCGGCGATCGAGTATTACCGACAGCGCTACGGCATCCAGCGCGCGGTGCTGCCGCGGGTGCTGACGCTGTCGCAGGTCGCGCACGTCGCGCGCAACACCAGCGCCGAAGTCGAGGTGTTCGGCTTCGGCAGCCTGTGCGTGATGGTCGAGGGGCGCTGCGCGCTGTCGTCCTACGCCACCGGCTGCTCGCCGAACAATGCCGGCGTGTGCTCGCCGGCCGCGGCGGTGCGTTGGGCCGAGCGTGACGACGGCAGCGTCGACGCGCGCCTCGGCGGGGTGTTGATCGACAGCTATGCGCCGGGCGAGGCGCGCGGCTATCCGACGCTGTGCAAGGGGCGTTTCGAAGTCGACGGCCGTCGCGGCTACACGCTGGAGGAGCCGACCAGCCTGAACACGCTCGAGCTGCTGCCGCAGCTGATCGAGCACGGCATCGCGGCGATCAAGATCGAGGGGCGCCAGCGCAGCGCGCAGTACGTCGCCGAAGTCACCCGCGTCTGGCGCGAGGCGATCGACGCCGCCGCCACCGACAGCCGCTACGCGGTGCGCGACGCCTGGACCGCGCAGCTGGCGCGCTGGGCCGAGGGGCAGCAGCACACCCTCGGCGCCTACGACCGGCCGTGGCGGTGAACGCGATGCGCTCGTCCTCCGAATCGACGGCGCGGTCGCGCCTGGCGCTGACCGTCGCGCCCCTGCAGTACTGGTGGTCGCGCGAGCGCATGCTCGCGTTCTACGCCGAAGTCGCCGACAGCGCGGCCGACACCGTGGTGCTCGGCGAAGTCGTCTGCGCGCGGCGCCGCGAGCTCAAGCTGGCCGACTGGCTGGCGCTGGCGCGCGAGCTGCGCGCTGCCGGCAAGGAAGTGCTGCTGGCCACGCCGACGCTGGTGATGGGTGAGGCCGACGTGCGCCTGGTGCGCGAGCTGGCCCAGCAGGGCGAGTTCGCACTCGAGGCCGGCGACGCGTCGGCGCTGGGCGTGCTGGTGCAGGCCGGCGACGTTGCCTTCGCGCTCGGCCCGCACCTGAACATCTACAGCCAGGAGGCTTTGCGCGAGCACGCCGTGCTCGGCGCGACACGCTGGTGCGCGCCGGCCGAATTGGCGCTCGCCGCGGTCTCGCGCATCAACCCGGCGCAGGCGCCGGTGCCCGGACGCGACGGCCCCCTGGCCACCGAGGTGTGGGCCTTCGGCCGCCTGCCGCTGGCGTTCTCGGCGCGCTGCTTCACCGCGCGCCACCACGGGCTGAACAAGGACAACTGCGACTTCCGCTGCCGCGACGACGCCGACGGCATGACCGTGCGCAGCGGCGACGGCCGCGACTTCCTGTGCCTGAACGGCACCCAGGTGCAGTCGGCCGGCGTGCATGCGCTGCTCGAGACGCCGGCCGCGCTGCGCGCCGCCGGCATCGACCGGCTGCGGCTGGCGCCGACGTCGAGCGGCTTCGCGCGCGTCGTCGAATTGTTCGATGCGCTGGTCAGCGACACGCTGCCGCCCGCCGGCGCGCGCGCCGCGCTGCGCGAGCTCGAGCTGCCCGGCGAACTGATCGACGGCTACGCGCGAGCGCGCGCCGGCATGGAAGTGCTGACCGAGGAGGCTTGACGATGAACGCTTCGTTTCCACCGCGGCGGCCGGCGCTGCCGGCGGCCGCCGCCGAGTTCGCGTCGCACGCGTTCGACGCCGCGCTGCGTCTGGGGCGCCCGCTGCGCGGCCTGCTGCGGCGGCTGCCGACGCAGCCGCCGTCGTGGCTGGCGGCCGCCGCGCTCGACCGCCTGCTGTTGCCGCGGCTCGATGAATACACACGCGATGCGTGCCGCGGCCGCGTCGTCGAACTCGAGCTCAGCGACCTCGGCGTGCGTCTGCGCCTGCGCCTGGACGGTGCCCGCTTCGTCGCGGCGTCGGGTGAGCCCGTGCTGCGCGTGCGTGCGAACACGCGCGCGTTGCTGCGGCTGGTACGTGGCGAGGACGACGCCGACCGCCTGTTCTTCGACCGCGAACTGGTGATGGAAGGCGACACCGAGTTCGGCCTGCTGCTGAAGAACCAGCTCGACGCGATCGGACCGCTGTGGGTTTGATCTGACGCAGGGTCAGGCGCGGCGCAAGCTTGCGCTGCGTCAAGGGGTGGAGTACCGTTGACGTCTTATAGTGGTATTTTTTCGACCCATTCTGGCGTGCGACGACGATGAACGCGACTTCTGCGATGCTGCTGGCGCCGTTCTGGAACGGCGGTGACGATGTGCGCGGCACCTTGCGTGCCGCCGCGGTGCGCGGACTGCGCTCGCGCGCGGTCGCCGCCGGGCAGGCGCTGTTCCGCCGCGGCGAGCGCCTGCGCCGCGTGTTCATCGTGATGAGCGGCGCGGTGCAGGTGTCGCGCGCCGACCGCGACGGGCGCGCCAAGATCGTCGACCTGGCGCTTCCCGGCGACGTGTTCGGTTTCGACGATTTCGCCTCCGGGCTGTACGCCGGCGACGCCGTCGTGCTGCGCGACGCGGTGGTCTGCGCGATCGAGCCGCAGCGCTGGTGGCGGCTCAGCGCGAGCAATCCGCGGTTGCCGGCGCTGGCCAGCCTGGGCGCCACCCAGGTCAACCGCGTGCTACGGCAGAACATGAGGCTGCGCCTGGGCGCCGCGTCGCGGCTGGCCGACTGCCTGCTGCAGCTGGCCGAGAAACTCGGCCGCGCCGAGATCGAGCTGCCGCTGAGCTACCAGGATCTGGCCAATTACCTCGACTTGCGGCCGGAGACGATGAGCCGCGCACTGCACGAGCTCGAGGACAGCCAGTGCCTGCGCCGCGCCGGCCGCACCCGGCTCGAGCTCGACCCCGAGCGCTTGCGCGTGACGCGCGCGACGCCACGCCCGCGCCAGGTCTGAGCGCGCGCCGGGCGGGGCCCGGCGCTCGGCGTCAACCGTGGCTCAGCGCCCAGATCGCGGCCTGCGTGCGCGAGCTGACGTTGATCTTCTTCAGCACTCGCTTGACGTGGATCTTCACCGTGCTTTCGGCGATGTCGAGTTCGCGCGCGATCTGCTTGTTGCTGCGCCCGGCACGGATCTGGTCGAGCACCCGGTTCTCCTGCGGCGTCAGTGCCGCGGCGTCGCGGCTGCGCGGGCGCGCGTCCTCGCGCATCGCGTTGGCCAGCAGGCCGGCCAGGCTGGCGCTCAGCGCCATCGCGCCGGTGTCGGCGGTGCGCAGCACGCTGGCGAGAAGTTCCTGCGGCGCCATGTCCTTCAGCAAGTAGCCGTCGGCGCCGGCGCGCAGCGCCGCGGTCAGGTCGTCGGCGTCTTCCGACACCGTGACCATGATCGTCACCGGCGCGCAATCGGCGGCCTTGAGTTCGCGCAGCACGTCGAGGCCGTCGAGCCCGCCCTTCATGTGCAGATCGAGCAGCACGACCTGCGGCTTGAGCCGGCGCACCTGGGCGATGCCGTCGACACCGTTGTCCGCTTCGCCGACCACGCGCAACTGGTCGGCTGCGGTGGCCAGCAGGTCCTTCATCCCCTGCCGGAACAGCGGATGGTCGTCGATCAGCACCACGTCGTGCATCGTGAAAGTCGTCCGGAGCAAAAGCAGGGATTTTCCGCCGGGCGCGGTCAGCGCGGCAAGACCATTTCTCGCTCATAGTCTCTGGCCGGTGCCTCGGGCCGCGTCGCGCGCGGGCGCGGGCAGAAGGCGTACTCCGAAAAACCGCGCGCTGCCGGCGGCGTCGCCGCGCGGCGCGCAAGTGCGCGTCGCACAAGGAAAAGCGTCGGTCATCCAGTACCTCGTCCGGGGTACATCGGCGTGCCATGCGGGCGCCGCGGCCGGTAGGCAGCGCGAAGTCGCCGCCTTATCGTGCCACCTGCGTCCCATCCGTACCGGAGACTACCGTGCGATCCATCCGACAACCGCGGCGCGCCGTGCGCCGCCTCGCCGCCGCGGCGCTGCTGGGCTGCGCCGCCGCGGCCCCGCTGTATGCGGCAGCGCCCGACCCGGCGCTGGCCGCGGCCGGCGCGCGCCTGTTCAGCGGCCAGACCCGCTTCGCCGCGGGCGGCGCCGCGTGCATCTCGTGCCACGCCGCCGACGGCGGCGGGCTGGCCAGCGCCGGCGGCCATCTGGCCATCGGCCTCGGTCACGCCTGGGTCGACATCGGTCCGGCCGGCATCGAGGCGATGGTGGCGAATCCGCCGTTCGCGCCGATGGCCGCGGCCTACGCCGAGCACCCGGTCAGCGCTGCTGAAACGGCCGCGCTGCTCGCCTTCCTGCAGCGCAGTGCGCAGCAGCCGCAAAGCACCGGCGCGTTGCAGGCCCACGGCTCGATGCTGGTCGCCGGCGGCGCCGGGCTGGCCGCGATCCTGCTCGCGCTGCAGCTGATCTGGGGCCGGCGCAAGACGCGCAGCACCAAGCATTCGATCTACGCGCGCCAGGCGCGTCGCGGCTGAGACCCGTCAACGAGGACATCATGAGCTGGATCAAGGACATCGTTTCGCCGAAGACCCGGTCCTGGGAGGACTTCTACCGCAACCGCTGGCAGCACGACAAGGTCGTGCGCAGCACCCACGGCGTCAACTGCACCGGCGGCTGTTCGTGGAACGTGCACGTCAAGGACGGCATCGTCGTCTACGAGACGCAGGCGCTCGACTACCCGCTGCTCGACCCCAAGCTGCCGCCGTACGAGCCGCGCGGCTGTCAGCGCGGCATTTCGTATTCCTGGTACCTGTACAGCCCGATCCGCGTCAAATACCCGCTGATGCGCGGCGCGCTGCTCGACCTGTGGCGCGCCGAGCGCGCGCACACCGCCGACCCGGTGCAGGCCTGGCGTAATCTGCAGGCCGATCCGGAGAAGCGCCGTCGCTACCAGCGCGCGCGCGGCAAGGGCGGTTTCCGCCGCGTCGACTGGGACGAGGCGCTCGAGCTGATCAGCGCCGCGTCGCTGCACACGGTGAAGGAGTACGGACCCGACCGCCTGATCGGCTTTTCGCCGATTCCGGCGATGTCGATGCTCAGCTTCGCCGCCGGCGCGCGCTTCCTGCAGCTGATGGGAGGCGTGCTGCTGAGTTTCTACGACTGGTACTGCGACCTGCCGCCGGCCTTCCCCGAAGTGTGGGGCGAGCAGACCGACGTCGCCGAAAGCGCCGACTGGTACAACTCGAAGTTCACCGCGGTGATGGGCGCCAACCTTGGCATGACCCGGACCCCCGACGTGCATTTCTTCTCCGAGTCGCGGCACAACGGCACCAAGACCGTCGTGTTCTCGCCTGACTTCAGCATGGTGGCGAAGTACGCCGACCAGTGGATCCCGGTCCACGCCGGCGCCGACGGCGCGTTCTGGATGGCGGTCACTCACGTGATCCTCAGCGAGTGCCACCATGCCCGCGCGACGCCTTACTTCATCGACTACGTCAAGAAATACACCGACAGCCCGTTCCTGGTCGAGCTGCACGCCGAAGGCGCCGGCTGGAAGCCCGGACGACTGCTGCGCGCCGGGCGCGTCGAGCGCTACGCCGGCGAAGAGAATGGCGAGTGGAAGTTCCTCAACTTCGACGCCGCCAGCGGCGAGCTGGTGTGCCCGAAAGGCAGCGTCGGCCATCGCTGGGGCAAGGAAAAGGGGCAGTGGAACCTCAAGCCCGAGGACACGCTCGACGGTCGCGCCTTCGACCCCGAGCTGAGCCTGCTGCAGCACCACGACGACGTGGTGCAGGTCGAGTTCACCGAGTACGGCTTGCAGCGCCGCGCGCTGCGCGGCGTGCCGGTACGCCGGGTGACGACCGCCGACGGCGCGCAGGTCACCGTGTGCACGGTCTACGACCTGATCATGGCGCAGTACGGCGTCGGTCGCGGGCTGCCCGGCGAATACCCGGCCGACTACACCGACAAGAACGCCGCGTACACGCCGGCGTGGCAGGAGGTGTTCACCGGCATCGGCGCCGACACGGTGCTGCAGTTCGCCCGCGAATGGGCGCGCACGGCCGAGAAGACGCAAGGCAAGTGCACGATCATCGTCGGCGCCGGGATCAATCACTGGTTCCACGGCAACCTGATTTACCGCGCCGGCATGATGGCGCTGATGCTGACCGGCTGCGTCGGCGTCAACGGCGGCGGCATGAACCACTACGTCGGCCAGGAAAAGCTGGCGCCCAACGACTCGTGGAGCGCGATCATGTCGGCGCGCGACTGGCAGGGCAGCGCGCGCCTGCAGCAGGCTCCGATCTGGCACTACATGAACTCGGACCAGTGGCGCTACGACGGCCGCCAGCGCGACTACAACGCGTCGCCGGACAACGAGCTGACCGGACTGCACACCGCCGACTTCGTCGTCAAGGCGGTGCGCAACGGCTGGCTGCCGTTCTTCCCGCAGTTCGACGCCAACAACTTCGACGTCGTCGACGAGGCGCGTCGCGCCGGCGCGACGACCGACGACCAGATCAAGCAGCACGTCGCGCGCCGGCTCGCCAGCGGCGAGCTGCGCTACGCGGTCACCGACCCCGACGCCGAAGTCAACTGGCCGCGCGTCTGGTTCATCTGGCGCGGCAACGCGATCGGCACCAGCGCCAAGGGCCACGAGTACTTCCTCGACCACTACCTCGGTACCCACCACAACCACGTCGCCGACGAAGCGGCGAAGGGGCAGGTCGACGAGGTCAAGTGGCACGAGGTCGCGCCCAGCGGCAAGATGGATCTGGTCGTCGACCTGAACTTCCGCATGGATACCTCAGCGCTGTACTCGGACATCGTGCTGCCGAGCGCGTCCTGGTACGAGAAGGACGACCTGAACTCGACCGACATGCACTCGTTCATCCACCCCTTGAGCGCGGCGATCCCGCCGGTGTGGGAGTCGAAGACCGACTGGGCGATCTTCCGCGAGCTGGCGGCCAAGGTCAGCTCGATGGCGCAGCACAGCCTGCCCGGTGAACACACCGACATCGTGATGGCGGCGCTGGCGCACGACAGCGCCGACGAGATCGCGCAGCCGACCTTGCGCGACTGGGCGCACGGCGAGGACACCCCCGAGCTCGGCCGCTCGATGCACAAGCTGGTGCTGGAAAAACGCGACTACACGAAGATCTACGCGAAGTTCTGCAGCCTGGGGCCGAACGTTCGCGCCAAGGGGCTCGGCGCGCACGGCAACCCGTACGACTGCGCCGACTTCTACGACTCGATGCTCGAACAGGCCGACCACGTGCAGCGCGTCGACGGCCAGACCTACCCGTCGCTGAAGGAGGACGTCGAAGCGATCGAGGCGGTGCTGAACCTGTCGTCGGCGACCAACGGCGAACTGGCCTGGCGCGCCTACCGCAACGCCGAGACCCGGACCGGCCTGCAGCTGGCGCAACTCGGCGAGGGCTCGCGCGCGGTGCGCACGCGCAACCGCGACCTGAAGGCGCAGCCGCGCCGGCTGCTCAACACCCCGGTGTGGTCGGGGTTGATGGACGACGGCCGCGCCTACGCCGGCTTCACCTACAACGTCGAGCACGACGTGCCGTGGCGCACGCTGACCGGGCGCCAGCACTTCTACCTCGACCACGACGGCTACATCGCGTTCGGCGAGCACCTGCCGACCTACAAGCCGTCGCCGACCCCCGAGGCCTACGGCGACCTGCGCCAGTCGGTCAACGACGGTCGCGCCAAGATGCTCAACGTGCTGACGCCGCACGGCAAGTGGCACATCCACTCGACCTACGGCGACACGCTGCGCATGCTGACGCTGTCGCGCGGCATGGAGCCGTGCTGGCTGAGCGAGCGCGACGCCGAGGAGCTGGGCATCGAGGACAACGACTGGGTCGAGGTCTACAACGACCACGGCGTGTACTGCACGCGCGCCGCGGTCAGCGCGCGCATCCCGCCCGGGGTGTGCATCGTCTACCACGCTGTCGAGCGCACCTACAGCGTGCCCAAGTCGGAGCAGCGCGGACGCCGCCGCGCCGGTATGAACAACAGCATCACCCGCGTGCACCTGAAGCCCAGCCTGTGCGTCGGCGGCTACGCGCAATTCACCTACCACATGAACTACTGGGGCCCGGTCGGCGTGAACCGCGACACCCACGTACTGGTGCGGAAAATGGACAAGGTCGAGTTCTGAGACGGGAGCCGGAAATGGATATCAGATCGCAAATCGCCATGGTGTTCCACCTCGACAAATGCATCGGGTGCCACACCTGTTCGGTCGCCTGCAAGAACATCTGGACCGATCGCAAGGGCGCCGAATACATGTGGTGGAACAACGTCGAGACCAAGCCGGGCACCGGCTATCCGACGCGCTGGGAGGACCAGGAGGTCTACAAGGGCGGCTGGGAGAAGCACGGCGACGGCAT
>JAJZHH010000115.1 GCA_021804595.1 Pseudomonadota bacterium | reverse complement strand
TCGATGCCGACCGCGCGCGCGATCGCCTGCGCCGCGGCCGGCGCGTCGCCGCTGACCATTTCCAGCCGCAGCCCGGCGCGGCGCAGTTCGGCGACGACCGCGGCCGACTCGGCGCGCGGCGGGTCGGACACGCCGAGCAACCCGGCGACGCGGCCGTCGCGGGCGACGAAGACCACGCTGTGGCCGTCGCGCTGCAGCGGCGCGGCGCGCTCGGCGTCGGCGTCGATGCCGAGCTGCTCGAGGTGGCGCGCGCTGCCGACGACGACGACGGCGCCGTCGACTTCGGCCTGCGCGCCGCCGCCGGCGGTGGCGACGAAGGCGGCCGGCGCGGCCACGCGCAGCCCGCGCTGACGCGCCGCGGCCAGCACCGCGCGCGCCAGCGGATGCTCGGAGCCGCTCTCGACCGCGGCGGCCCAGCCCAGCAGCGCGTCGGCGTCGACGCCGGCGGCCGGCAGCACCGCGGTCAGCGTCGGCCGGCCGCGGGTGATGGTGCCAGTCTTGTCGAGCAGCACGGTGTCGACGCGCGCCAGCGCCTCGAGCGCCTCGCCCTTGCGCAACAGCACGCCGAGCTCGGCGGCGCGGCCGCTGCCGACCATGATCGCCGCCGGCGTCGCCAGCCCCATCGCGCACGGGCAGGCGACGACGAGCACCGCGACCGCGGCCAGCAGCGCGTGGCTGATCGCCGGCGGCGGCCCCAGCAGCAGCCAGCCGGCGAAGGTCAGCGCCGCGGCGACCAGCACCGCCGGCGTGAACACGCGCACGACGCGGTCGGCCAGGCGCTGGATCGGCAGCTTGCCGCCTTGCGCCTGCTCGACCAGGCGCACGATCTGCGCCAGCACGGTGCCCTCGCCGACTTGCGCGGCGTCGAGCGCGAGCAGCCCTTCCTGGTTCACCGTGCCGGCGCGCACCGTCGCGCCGACCGCTCGCGCCACCGGCAGCGGCTCGCCGCTGAGCATCGATTCGTCGACGTGGCTGGCGCCCTCGCGCACGACGCCGTCGACCGGGATGCGCTCGCCCGGGCGCACGACGACGAGGTCGCCGACGCGCACTTCGGCGATCGGCAGCTCGCGCTCGATGCCGTCGCGGCGCACCGTCGCCGCGCGCGCCTGCAGCCCGGCCAGCGCGCGCAGCGCCGCCGACGCGCGGCCCTTGGCCAGCTCCTCGAGATATTTGCCGAACAGCACCGCGGCGATCACCACCGCGCTGGAGTCGAAGTAGACGTGGCGCGCGGCGGCCGGCAGCAGCCCCGGCGCGAGCAGCACCAGTAGGCTGAAGCTCCACGCCGCGCCGGCGCCGGTGGCGACCAGCGAGTTCATGTCCGGCGACAAGTGCCGGTACGCCGCCCAGCCGGGGCCGAAGAAGCGCCGGCCGGGGCCGAACATCACCGTGCTGGCGGCGAGCGCCTGCAGCCAGTCCCACGCCGTCGGCCACGGCGCGACGCGGCGCATCAGGCTGCCCAGCGCCGGCCACAGCATCGGCCCCATCGACAGCACCATCACCAGCACGGCCAGCGCCAGCGCGAGCAGCGCGTCGCGACGCATCGCGCCGACCTGGCGCGCCTTGTACGCGCGCGCATCGGCGTCGCTGTCGGCGCCGCCGCGCAGTTTCGCGCCGTAGCCGGCGGCCTCGACCGCAGCGACCAGCGCCGCCGGCTGCAGCGTCGCCGGCAGGTAGTGCACGCTGGCACGCTCGGTGGCCAGGTTGACGCTGGCGTCGACGACGCCGGGCAGCGCGCGCAGCGCGCGCTCGACGCGGCCAACGCAGGCCGCGCAGCTCATGCCGTGCACGTCGAGCTCGACGCGCGCGTCGTGCGGCGTGTAGCCGGCGTCGACCACGCTGGCCAGCAGTTGCTGCGCGCTGGTGCGCGCCGGGTCGTAGTCGACCGTGGCGCGCTCGGTGGCCAGGTTGACGCTGGCGTGCACGCCGGGCAGCGCGCCCAGCGCGCGCTCGACGCGGGCACTGCACGACGCGCAGGTCATGCCGCCGACTTCGAAGCTCAGCGCGCAGCTCGGCGCGTCGGCGGGGTTGCGGGTTTGGGCGTTCATCGTGCCTCCTGCGTGCCGCGTGGCGGCTCGCCATGATCGGGCGGGGCGTCGTCGGGCGCGGCGGCCAGCGCGCCGAGGATGGGGCACGCGGCAGCCGGGCCGTGGCCCGGGCAGCTGTCGGCCAGCGCCTGCAGCCCGGCCTTGAGCTTGAGCAGGTCGGCCACGCGCGCGTCGATCTGCGCGATGCGGCGCTGCGCCACCGCCTTGGCTGCGCCCATGTCGGCGTCGCCGTGCAGCGCGAGCAGCTCGGCGATGTCGGGCAGCGAAAAGCCCAGCGCGAGCGCGCGCCGTATGAAGTTCAGCCGCTCGATCGCCGAGGCGTCGTACAGCCGGTAGTTCGATACGCTGCGCGAGCTCGGCTGCAGCAGCCCGAGGCGCTCGTAGTGGCGCAGCGTCTCCGGCGCCAGCGCGGCGCGGCGCGCGAGGCGCCCAATCGTCATCGCTTGCATCGCAAAACCTTAAAGCTTGTGATGAGCTTTAATGTTACCCGATGCACAGGCAGTCGGCGACGGCGGCCGCAGCCACCGCCGCGCTTGCGTCAGCCGTCGAGCCCGGCCGCGGCGCGCGCCGCCCCTTGCGAGGCGTCGCGCGTTCGCCAGCGCCACACGCTTGCGGCGCCGCCGTCGCCGACGCGCTCGAGCGCGCCGCCGTGCCACAGCCGGTGCGCGTGCGCAATGGCCTCGCCGAGCGCGAAACTGAGCTGGTGCACGTCGAGCACGCGCCGGAACAGCACCGGCACCAGCTCGCGCGCGCTCAGCGGCTGTGCCGCGCACGCCTGCAGCACCGCGCCGAGGCGGTCGGCGTGGTGCTCGCGCAGCTGGCGCACCCGCCCGTGCACGCCGACGAAGGGCAGCCCGTGCGACGGCAGCACGCGGGTGTCGGCGGGCAGCGGCTCGAAGCGCGTCAGCGAATCGAGGTAGCGGCCCAGCGGGTCGGCGTCGGGCTCGATCGGGAACACCGAGACGTTGGTCGAGATGCGCGGCAGCAGCATGTCGCCGGAAATCAGCAGTCCGTGCGCGTCGCACCACAGCGCGGCGTGCTCGGGGCTGTGGCCGCCGCCGCCGATGACCTGCCAGTCGGCGCGCCCCAGGCGCAGCGTCTGGCCGTGCACGATGCGCCGGTAGCGCGTCGGCATCGACGGCACCATGCGCATGTAGAAGTTGCCGCGTCCGGACAGCTGCGCCAGGTCGTCGTCGCTGGCGCCGTGCACGCGGTAGTGCGCCAGCCAGCTGTCGGGGTCGGTCGGCGCCAGGCCGGCCGCGGTCAGCCGCGCGCTCAGGTACTCGCCCTGCGTCATCAGCAGCTCGGCGCCGTGGCCCGCGCACAGCCAGTCGGCCAGGCCGACGTGGTCGGGGTGCATGTGGGTGCACAGCACCCGGCGCAGCGGTCGCGGCGGCAGCCGCGTGGCCGCCAGCTGCGTCCACGCCGCGCGCGCGGCGTCGGTGGCCAGGCCGCAGTCGATCGCGGTCCAGCCGTCGCCGTCGTCGAGCAGCCACAGGTTGATGTGGTCGAGCGCCAGCGGCATCGGCATGCGCAGCCAGTGCACGCCGTCGCCCAGCGCCAGCGCATGGCCGGGTTGCGGCGCCGCGGCGTCGACCCAGTAGTGCGGTGCGTAGGCGTCGCTCATCAATGGCTCATGCGCCGATGCCTTCGAGCAGCACGCCGAGTTCGCGCAGCACGGCGGCCGCGGTCGGGTGCTGTTCGGCGAAGCGCAGCGAAAGGTCGCGGGCGCGCTGCATCAGGCCGGCGGCGCCCTGCGGCGTCGGCTCGCCGAGCGCGCGGCGGATGTCGGCGTCGAGCGCGGCGAGTTCGTCGCGCAGCGCGTCGTCGAGCGGCGCGCCCGAATCGAGCACTTCGCGCAGGCGGTCCAGACTTTGTTTGACGGGTTGATCAGCCACGATGGTCCTTTGCGTTCGTTGACGGTCTGCCTGCATCTTAGGGCGCCTCGCACGGGTCCGCGTTGCGCCGTGGCATACTCGCCATTTTTGGTGCACCGCAATGAATCCGCATACCTGGTTGTTGTACGCACTGACCGTCGCGGTCGTCTCCGCGATACCCGGGCCGAACATGCTGCTGGTGATGAGCCACAGCGCGCGCCACGGCTGGCGCCGATCGACCGCGACCATGGCCGGTTGTCTCAGCGCGCTGCTGGTGATGATCTCGATTTCCGCCGCGGGCCTGGGCCTGCTGCTGCAGGCGTGGCCGCGGCTGTTCGACACCCTGCGCCTGCTCGGCGCCGCCTACCTGGTCTACCTCGGTGTGCGCACCTGGCGCAGCGCCGCGCACACCGACGGCTGGAACGACGCGCCCGACGATGCACGGCATTCGCCGGCGGCGCTGTACCGCAACGGCTTCCTCGTCGCCAGCAGCAACCCGAAAGCGATCCTGTTCGCCGCCGCGTTGCTGCCGCAGTTCATGAACCCGCAGGCGAACTGGCTGGTGCAGTTCGCGCAGCTGGTGCTGACCTTCGCGGCGATCGAGGTCAGCTGGTATTTCATCTACGCCGCCTCAGGCGATCGGCTCGGCGCGCTGCTGCGCCGCGCCGGCGTCGCGCGCGCCTTCCATCGCGCCACCGGCGGCATTTTCATCGCGTTCGGCGCGGCGATGGCCGCGCTGCGCAACTGAACCGACCTCCCCCTTCGAGATGACCGTGAACGTTCCTCCGCGCGTGATGCTGCGCGCCAAGCTGCACCGCGCCACGCTGACCGGCGCCGACCTGCATTACGAGGGCTCGTGCGGCATCGACCGCGCGCTGCTCGACGCCTGCGACATCGTGCCGGGCGAGCAGATCGAGATCTACAACGTGACCAACGGCGCGCGGCTGAGCACCTACGCGATCGCCGAAGCCGCCGGCAGCGGCGCGATCACGCTCAACGGCTCGGCGGCGCGCCACGCCGCGCTCGGCGACCTGCTGATCATCTGCACCTACGCGCCGATGGACGACGCCACCGCGCGCGCCTGGCGCCCGCGCGTGGCGCTGCTCGACGCCGCCAACCGCATCGCGCGGATGAAGGACTGAACGCGGCGCGCCGCGTTCAGTCGGCCAGGCCGCGGCAGGCCAGGTCGAGCAGCTGGCGCAGGGCCTCGAGCTCGTCGCGGATGAACCCGGCCTCGAACTGGCCCGGGAATTCGCCGTAAACCGTGACGACACCCAGCGGCTGGCCGTCGCGGCGCACTGCAAAGCCGGCCGAAGCGCGGATGCCGCAGGCCTGCGCGGCCTCGCGCCAGCGCAGCTCGCGTTCGCCGAGGCGATAGCTGGGGTTGACGACGAGTCCGTTCGAGCGCCATGCGCGCGCCGCGGTCGAACCGGCGGCGCCCTGCTCCGCGTAACCCGCGCGGGTATGCAGCCCGGACTCGCGCAGCGTGCGCTCGTATTGCGCGAATCGGCCGACCGTATGCTGCAGCGCGACCTGTCCGTCGGCGCCAGGCCGCCCCCAGGCCGCGGCGGCCACGCCGGGCAGCTGCGCGATCGCGTCGAGACACGAGGCGAGCAAGGCGTCGACGCCGGAGGCACGCGCGGCGCTTTGCATGCAGACGAGCCGGAAGGTACGGTATTCCTGGTGCAGCTGCTCGGCCGCTTCGGCCTGCTGCTGCAACTCGTCCTTCAGCCGCAACGCGGCCAGCTGCACCAGCGCGGCGCGCTCGGCCACCCGCAGCGGCAGCGCGATCAGCCGCTCGACGAGCAGTTCCTGGTACACGCCCATGGCCTGCACCAGCAAGTCGTGGCGCAAGCCGATCAAAGCGTGCACGCGACCGACGTGCAGCGCCAACGCGCGGTGCGCTTCGCGGGTCAGCGCGGGGTCGAGCAGCTGGCGCAGGTGCTCGGCCTGGCGCATCTTGAGGCGCTCCATTTCGTCGGCCGTGAAGGCCTCGAGAATGCGCCGCGGTTCGGCCTCGCGCACCAGCTGGTTGTAGAACGCGTCGACGAAACGACTCGCCGCCTGCCCGACCGCGTCGGCAGCGTGCGCCAGCAGCTCGGCGCTGCGCTCGTCGTAGCCGTCGCTGCGCGCCGGGCGTACCGCGGCCAGTTGCGCCGCCGATCCGCGCCCCCAGCGCTGCTGCCATTGCGCGCCGAGCTTGCCGGCCTTGGCCAGGTACAGCGCCATGTCGGCGTGGTGCAGCAACTGCTCGGCGGCGTCGTCGCCGTGCGCGTCGTCGTCCGGGTACAGCGTCCAGCCCAGGCTGATGCCGACTTCGACCGCGTGCTCGAGCATGAACGGCTCGTCGCACACCTGGCCGATACGCTCCAGGCAGCGCGCGATCTCGTCGTCGCCGGCGAGTTCGCCGAGCACGACGACGAACTCGTCGCCGCCCAGGCGCGCGACGAAGTCGCTGGCGCGTACGCTGTCGCGCAGCCGCGCCGAGAACAGCCGCAACAGGTCGTCGCCGGCGCGGTGGCCGAGCTGATCGTTGATCGACTTGAAGTCGTCGAGGTCGAGCATGCCCACCAGCAGCTGGGTGCCGCGGCGGCGCGCGCGCGCCAGCGCCTTGGGCAGGTAGGCGTCGAGCGCGAGGCGGTTGGGCAGCCCGCACAGCGCGTCCTGGTGCGCCAGCCGCGACAGTCGCGCGGTGTGCTCGCGCACGAACTCGAGATCGTAGAAGATGCCCAGGTAATACATGCGACCCGATTCGGGCTCGGGCACCGCCGACACGGTCAGGTACTCGGGAAACACCGAGCCGTCCTTGCGCCGGTTCCAGATCTCGCCTTGCCAGCGCCCCTGCTCGCTGAGCGCACGCCAGAACTCGGCGTAGAACGCGGCGTCCTGGTAGCCGGACTTGAGCAGCGTCATCGGCCGCCCGACCGCTTCGTCGCGCGCGTAGCCGGTGATGCGAGTGAAGGAAGGGTTGACGTCGACGATGCGTCCACGTGCGTCGGTGAGCAGAATCGCTTCGTGCGCGTTGGCGAACACCACCGGCCACAAACTGGCCGGCAATTCCTGTGATGGCATGCTTGACGATCGGACGATAGGTCACGCGCGCGCGTGACGAAGACGACAGTATCGGCGATTTCCGCCCGCGGTGCGAGCGACGGCCTGGCGCGACATCACGCTGTCATCGGCCGTGGCTAGGCTCGGACGCGACAATGCCGTGACCCACGGCGTCCGCCACCCGTTCCCGCCGCCATGTCCGCACACCGCGCCGCGCTGTTGCGCCTGCTCTCGCTGGCCATGCTGGCCGGCGGCGCCGCGCTCGCCGCGGTGGCGCTGCACGGCCGCGTCGACGCACTGCTCGACGCCTGCGCGCGCATCGGCACCGGCGCGATGCTGGCGGCGCTGGCGTTGACCCTGCTGAGCCTGCAGTTGCGCTTCGCGCGCTGGCAGCTTTACCTGCGCGCCCAGGGCCACGCGCTGCCGCGGCTGCTGCACCAGCGGCTGTTCGCCGCCGGCTTCGCGTTCGCGCTGACGCCGGCCGCGGCCGGCGAAGCGGCGCGCGCACTGCTGCTGCGCCGCCGCGGCGTGCACTACGCGCACAGCGTCGCCGCGCTGCTCGCCGAGCGGCTGTCGGATCTGTTCGCGTTGCTGCTGCTGGCCGCGCTGCTGCGCGCCTGGCTGCTCGCCGCCGCGCTGGCGCTGGCCGCCCCGCTGCTGGTGGCCGCGCGCCGCGCGCACCGCTGG
>JAJZHH010000114.1 GCA_021804595.1 Pseudomonadota bacterium | reverse complement strand
GGAAACTGGTCGGCGTCAGCCTGACGTCGCCGAAGGCCTGGGCGATGCCGCCGCCGGCGTCGAACGCGACCGGGAACGGCAACGCACCGTCGGGGCCGGCCTTGACGAAATGGCGCACGAAGTCGGGTTGGTCATAGCTCATCGACACCGCGACGAGTTCGAAGCCCTTCGGCGCGAAGGCATCGTAGGTGCGGATCAGCTTGGGCATTTCGCCGACGCAGGTGGTGCAACTGGTGGCCCAGAAGTTGACCAGCACGACCTTGCCGCGCAATTGCTGCGAACTCAGCGTCGCGCCGTCGAGCAGCGGGAAACTGACCGCGGGCGCGTGCTGCGCGCGACCAAAGGCATTCCACGCCAGCCAGGCGGCAAGCAACAGCGCGACCAGCGCGCCGAAGGTCACCGGCATTTTCCACTTGGCTTGCATCGCGTGCACCTGGTCGAGAATCCGCAAGAGCCGCGATTTTAAGCCTTGTGCGCCGATCGCGCAGCGCCGGGAGCGGTCCCGGTGCAGCGCGACGGCGAGCGCGAAGGCTTACTTCAGGTGCGCGTTGATCAGCTTGGTCATTTCGAACATCGTGACCTGCGCCTTGCCGAACACGGCCTTGAGCTTGTCGTCGGCATTGATCATGCGCTTGTTCGCAGCGTCCTGCAGGTTCTTGGCCTTGATGTGTTCCCACACCTTCTTCACCACTTCGGTGCGCGGCAGCGGCGCGGCGCCGACCACGGCGGCGAGCTGCGCGCTCGGCGTCAGCGGCTTCATGAACGCGGCGTTCGGCGCGCGCGCCGGCTTGTCGCTGGCCTTTTTCGCGGCCGGTTTTGCAGTTGCCATCTCTGTACTCCGTTGATTGCTGGAAAAGGTGCAGCGACCCCACGGCCGCGTGACCCGCGCGATGCGCGCAGGCAGCGCCAGGACTGCTCCGGGTACGCATCTTATAGCCCTGCGCGCTAGGGGCAAGCGCATCGGCGTCGGCGAGTGCTGCAGAGTAACGTGTTTCTGATGGAAACACGCGGTCCATCACGGGTCGATCCGAATACGTGTCAGCTTCCTTGCTTTGTGTCAAAACGCAAACATTCCGCTTTGCCTACGCTAGCGTGACAATCAATCGTCCAAAGGGAGTATGCGATGGGATCTGCGTGGAACAGTCTGATGGCGACCGACTCGGGCCTGCTGAGCTTGGCCGTCTTCATTTTCATGCTGGGCATGGGCGTGTTCTTCGTCGTGTTCTTCATTCGCAAGATCCGCGCCGAAGACGCCGCCGCGCAGCACGGCGATACGTCGCACAACGCCGGACACTGAAGCCGGCACCGGGGCGGCGGCTGCCGCCCCCACTCTGGCCGGGCCGCAGGTCTCAGACCCCGGCCCAGCGCACCAGTTCAGCGGCCGGCATCACGCCCGACTGGCGCTTGAGCTCCTGGCCGCCGCGCAGCAGCAGCAGCGTCGGGATGCTGCGGATGCGGTAGCGCACCGAAGCGCGCGGGCATTCGTCCGAATTGACCTTGACCAGCACCGCGCGACCGCGCAGCAGCGCCGCGGCCTGCTCGAACTGCGGTGCCATCATGCGGCACGGGCCGCACCACGGCGCCCAGAAATCGACGATCAACGGCATTTCGCTGCGCGCGACGAAGCGCTCGAGGCCGGCGTCGTCGAGGCTCAGCGGGTGGTCGCCGAACAGTGCTTGATGGCAGCTTCCGCATTGCGGATCGTGCTGCAGGCGTTCGTCGGGAACGCGGTTGATGCCGCCACAATGCGGGCAGACGACGTGCATTTCGGGCCTCCTCGATCGGCGCGCGCGCCGATCGCGCGCTTACCCCGCCCTGTATATGGGCGGAGCCGCGCCGAAATCAAGCGCCGGCGCGCACGCTCACTCGCCGGGCGGCAGCCGCGGCTTGCGCCTGGCGCGCGCCAGCAAGGCGTCGTAGACGCCGCGTGGCAACAGCTGCAACACCGCGCCGAGCAGCGCCATCTGCCACGGAATCGTCGCGTGCGCGCGACCGCGCTCGATCGCGCGCAGCGCACGCCGCGCGAAGCGGTCGGGGTCGAGCAGGAACGGCATCGGGAACGGGTTGCCGGCGGTCATCGGCGTGGCCACGTAGCCCGGACTGATCGTGACCACGCGCACACCACTGTCGCGCAGTTCGACGCGCAGGCTTTCCAGCGAGCGCGTCAGCGCCGCCTTGCTGGCGCTGTAGGCGGCGTGTCCGGGCAGCCCGCGCACGCCGGCCACGCTGGTGATGCCGACCAGGCGACCGCTGCCGCGCGCGCGCATCGGCACGATGAACGGCGACAGCGTCGCCAGCGCCGCGGCCCAGTTGCTGTCCATGATTGACCGCGCGACTTCGAGGTCGCTGCCCTGTGCGAGATCGACGCCGTGGCTGATGCCCGCGTTGGCGACGACGACCTGCGGGCAGCCCCAGTCGCGCAGCAGCGCCGCGGCGTGCGCGCGCCAGTCGGGGGCGTCGCGCAAATCACCGACGACCAGCCGCAGCCGCTGCGGGTCGACGACTTCGCCGCCCTGCAGCGCCGCGCAGTCCAGCGCCACCGCCTCCAGCGCCGGCGCGCGACGGCCGGCCAGCAGCAGCCGCCAGCCGCGTGCCGCATAGGCCCGCGCCAGCGCCGCGCCGATGCCGCTGGAAGCACCGGTGATGACTGCAATCGGGGTTTCGTCCATCGTCGGGCGCGCTGCTTCGACGCTAGTTCGGCGGCAGCGACGCGCGCACGCCGCCCTGCACCGACAGCGTGCCGGCGATGCCGTCGAACGCCAGCGAGTTGCCAGCCAGCCGCATCGCGCCGCGCTGCACGACGGTGGGCCGGTTCGACGTCACCCGCTGCGCATCGGGGAAAATGTTGAGGAACTCGCTGCGTATGCTCAGCGGCAAGGCGCCCGGCGCGGTGCGCCGCACCTGCGCGTCGCCGAGCAGTTGCACATTGCTGCCGTCGGCGTTGCTGATGCCCACGCGTGCGCTGGCGTGGGTGACGATGCCGCGCGCGTCGACCACGTCGAGCACAGGTTGTTCGACACGCACCGTCTGGTCCCCGGGAAGATGGCGCATCGCGGCGCCGCTGAGCAGCGCGCCGGGCCGGCCCTGCGCGTCGTAGCTGCGGGTGCGGAAATCGCGCAGGAAATAGTCCGGCTGCTGCGGCGCGGGCTTCGGCGCGCCGCCACGCAAGGCATGCAGCGCCTGTTGCGCAACCCACCAGCTGAACGCGGCCAGCAGCGTCATCAGCATCAGCGGCAGCAGCGTGCTGGCGCTGCGCCACAAGCGCTCGATGCGTGCCGCCAGCGGGGTGCGCATCACGCCGCGGCTCCCGCGCTCAGGCAACGGCCTGCGACAGCAGGTCGGCGTAGCGGCCCTGCGCGCTGAGCAGCAGGTCGCAGAGTTCGCGCACCGCGCCGGCACCGGCGGCGGCGCGGGTGCGCACGTGCACGCGCGCCAGCACTTCCGGGTGGGCGCCAGGCGGGCACGCGGCCAGTTGCGCGCGTGTCAGCAGCGGCAGGTCGGGCCAGTCGTCGCCGATCGCGGCGACCTCGCCCCAGCCCAGCCCCAACGCTTCCAGCGCCGCCTGCGCGCCGGGCAGCTTGTGCGAGCGGCCGAGCACCGCGTGGCGCAGCAGCCCGAGCTCGGCCAGCCGTGCGCGCAGCGCCGGGCTGTCGCGACCGGACAGCACCACCGCGGTGACGCCGCAGGACTCGAGCAGTTTCAGGCCGTGGCCGTCGAGGGTGCAGAAGCGCTTGAGCTGCTCGCCGTCGGCGCCGACCAGCAGGTCGCCGGGGGTGAGCACACCGTCGACGTCGAGCAGCAGCGCGCGCACCGGCTGCGCGCGCAGCAGCAGCTCGGTGGCGAAGGTCTGGCGTGGGGTCGGGTCGGCGCTCATCTCACATCACCTTGGCGGCGAACAGGTCGTGCAGGTTCAGCGCGCCGATCAACTGCCCGCCATCGTCGACCACCGGGATCTGCGTGATGCGGTGATGCTCCATCAGCTCGACCGCCTCGACCGCCAACGCCTGCGCCGAGATCGTGCGCGGCTGCGCGTGCATCACCGCGCCGGCGCTGAGCTCGCGCAGGTCGGCGCCGCGCTCGATCAGCCGGCGCAAGTCGCCGTCGGTGATGATGCCGCGCAGCGCTCCGGCGGCGTCGACCACCGCGGTCATGCCCAGGCCCTTGCGCGTCATCTCGAGCAGCGCGGCGGCGAACGGTGCGTCGAGCGGCACCCGCGGCACCGCGTCGCCGACGCGCATGATGTCGCGCACATGCGTCAGCAGGCGGCGCCCCAGGCTGCCGCCGGGGTGGGTACGGGCGAAATCGTCGGGACCGAAGCCGCGCGCGTCGAGCAGCGCCACCGCCAGCGCATCGCCCAATGCCAGCTGCGCGGTGGTGCTGGCGGTCGGCGCCAGGTTCAGCGGACACGCCTCCTGCTCGACCGCGCAGTCCAGCGTGACGTCGGCCAGCCGCGCCAGCGTCGAGTCGGCGCGCCCGGTGATCGCGATCAGCGTCGTGCCCAGGCGCTTGAGCAGCGGCACGATGCGCGTGAGCTCCTCGACCTCGCCCGAGTTCGACAGCGCGATGAACACGTCGTCGCGCGTGACCATGCCGAGGTCGCCGTGGCTGGCTTCGCCCGGGTGAACGAAGTAGGCCGGCGTTCCGGTCGACGCCAGCGTCGCCGCGAGCTTGCGCGCGACGTGGCCGCTCTTGCCCATGCCGGAGACGACGACGCGGCCACGGCAGCCCAGGATCGCGCGCATCGCCGCGAGCATCGCGTCGGCCAGCGGCGGGCTGGCCACGCGCTCGGCCAGCGCCTGCACCGCGGCGGCTTCGATCTGCAAGGTGCGTCGCGCCAGCTCGAGCGCTTGCGCGGAATCGAATTCAACTGTCATTTCGGCAGTATAGGAGCGCGCAACGCCCGCGCGCCGCCGACGCCTCGCCCCGTTGCCGCGGCCGCGTCAACCCGGCTCCGGCGGCGCGTGCGCCCGCTCCTGCGCGTCGATCAGCGGGCGCAGCCAGGCCAGCAGCGCGACCCCCGGCGTCGCCGACGCGACGCTGAACAGGTAGAAGTTGGCCCAGCCCCAGTGCGCGACCAGCGCACCGGTCAACGGCCCGACGTAGACCCGGCCGACCGCGGCCAGCGCCGACAGCAGCGCGAACTGCGTGGCCGAATAGCGCGCGTCGCACAGCGCCGACAGGAAGGCGACGAAGGCCGCGGTGCCCATGCCGGCGGTGAAGTTCTCCAGGCCGACGGCAGCGCCCATCAACGCCAGCTGCGGCGGCAGCAGCGCCAGCGCCCAGTACGCCAGGTTCGACAGCCCCTGGGCGATGCCGAACAGCAGCAGCGCGCGCCACAGCCCCAGGCGCGCGAGCAGCCCGCCGCCGAGCAGCGCACCGACGATGGTTGCCAGCAGCCCGACGGACTTGTAGATCAGGCCGACCTGCGCCGGCGTGTAGCCGACGCCGCGGATCAGGAAGGTGGTCGACAGCGCGCCGGCGAAGGCGTCGCCGAGCTTGTACAGCACCACCGCCAGCAGCAGCAGCCAGGCGCCGCGGCGGCCGAAGAACTCGCGCGCCGGCTCGACCACCGCCAGCGCCAGCGAGCGCGGCGCCGGCACGTCGGCCGATGGCGCCGGCGCCCACAGCGTGACCGGCAGCATCACCAGCATCAGCAGCGCCATCAGCGCATAGGTGCCGCGCCAGCCCAGCCCGGTCGACGCCAGCCACAACGCCAGCCCGCCGGAGACGACCATCGCCAGCCGGTAGCCGAGCACCAGCACCGCGGCACCGGCGCCGCGCTCCTCGGCCGGCAGCAGGTCGGTGCGGTAGGCGTCGATGACGACGTCCTGCGACGCCGACGCGAAGGCCAGCGCGATGGCCAGCGCGACCAGCGGCAGCAGCCGCAGGTTCTGCGGCGCGACGCCGGCGAAGCGACCGAACTCCTGCAGCCACGGCCAGTGCGCGATCGTCGCCGCGTCGGGCACGCCGACCAGCGCGATCGCGCCCAGGCACGCCGCCAGCGCGGCCTGCAGCGGCAGCAGCCAGGCGCGGCGCCGGCCCAGCGCGCGCGCCAGCCACGGCGACTCGACGCGGTCCAGCGCCGGCGCCCACAGGAACTTGAACACATAGGCCTGGCCGATCAGCGTGGCCAGCCCGATCGTCTTCAGACTGGCCCCTTCGACCGTCAGCCACGCCTGCAGCGTGCCGGCCGACAGCGCCAGCGGCAGCCCCGACGAAAAGCCGAGCAGCAGCATCGCGGCGATGCGCCGATTGCCGAACACGTGACGCAGCAGCACGGCAAACGGCAAGTCGGCGTCGGACATCGGGGAATGCGGCGGGTGCGGGAGAAAGCCTTAGGATAGCCTGCCGCGCCTTCGTGACCGTTTCTTGAAGCTTATGTCGACACCAACTCGCCTCGCCCAGGATTTCGTGCAGTTCGCCATTCAGAGCGGCGTGATCCGCTTCGGCGATTTCGTCACCAAGGCCGGAAGACAATCTCCCTATTTCTTCAACGCCGGACTGTTCGACGACGGCGCCAAGCTCGGCCGCCTGGCCAGCTTCTACGCCGACGCGCTGGAGTCCAGCGGCGTGGCCTACGACATGCTGTTCGGCCCGGCGTACAAGGGCATCGGCCTGGCCGCGGCGCTGGCCGTCGAGCTGGCGCGACGCGGGCGCAACGTCGGCTTCGCCTACAACCGCAAGGAAGCGAAGGATCACGGCGAAGGCGGCAGCCTGGTCGGCGCGCCGGTGCGCGGACGCGTGGTCATCGTCGACGACGTGATTTCGGCCGGCACCGCGATCGGCGAATCGGTGCGCCTGATCCGCGCCGCCGGCGCCGATCCGGCGGCGGTGCTGATCGCGCTCGACCGCCAGGAAAAGGCCGCCGTCGACGGCCGCACGCTCGAGCTGTCGGCGGTGCAGCACGTGCGCCGCGAGCACGGCGTGCCGGTGGTCGCGGTGGCCGACCTCGACGCGCTGCTGGCGACGCTGGCCGCCGCCGGCGACCCGGAACTGGCACGCTGGCTGCCGCAGGTTCGCGACTACCGCGAGCGCTACGGCGTCGATCAGGCGTCGGCGACGTAAGGGTTGCCGCGGCGCTCGGCGCCGAAAGTCGATTCGGGGCCGTGGCCGGGGATGAACACGGTGTCGTCGCCCATCGGCCACAGCCGGCCGCGGATGCTGTCGAGCAGCTGGCGGTGGTCGCCGCCGGGGAAGTCGGTGCGACCGATCGAGCCGGCGAACAGCACGTCGCCGACCCAGCAGCGCTGCGCGTCGGGTTGATGGAACACGACGTGGCCCGGCGTATGCCCCGGGCAGTGGCGCACCTGGAAGCGCAGCGTGCCGAGCTCGACCTCGTCGCCGTCGGCCAGCCAGCGCTGCGGCGTGAAGCTGCGCGCGGCCGGGAAGCCGAACATCGCCGACTGGCGCGGCAGCGCGTCGATCCAGAACTGGTCGCCCGGGTGTGGGCCGATGATCGGCACGCCGGCCGCTTCGGCGACTTCGGCCGCGGCGCCGGCGTGATCGATGTGCGCGTGGGTCAACCATACCGCGCGCAGGTTCACGCCGCGCGCGGCGACTTCGGCCAGCAGCCGCGGCGCCTCGCCGCCCGGGTCGACCAGCGCGGCGTCGCCGCCGGCGTCGTCCCACAGCAGCGTGCAGTTCTGCGCGAACGCGGTGACCGGAATGATCTGGTAGCGGAGCATGGAGGAGTAG
>JAJZHH010000113.1 GCA_021804595.1 Pseudomonadota bacterium | reverse complement strand
CGCCTGCGACCACGCCAGCGGCGCGGCGTCGCTGGCCGCGGCCAGCGCATCGGCCAGTCGGTGCAGCGCGGTGGCACGCGCCGGCAGCGTCGCGCGCCACGCGGCGACGTCGGCGGCAACCCAGCTCTGCCCGCGCTCGCGCGCCGCGAGCAGCCGCCGCGCCACCGCCTCGGCGCGCTGCATGCGCAGCCAGCCGGGTAGCGCCGCCCCCATCAGTTCGCCGAGCGCGCGCTGGTAATAGCCGGCGGCGAATTCGAGCAGCGCGATCCAGTCGGGCGGCAGCGGCGCCAGCGCATCGACCACGGCGTCGATCGCACGCAGGCCGTCGCGCAGGGGCGCGGCGCCGAGCACGACGCCGACGCGCTGCTGGCGGCCGAACGGCACGCGCACCAGCGTGCCTGGCGCCAGCATGGTGCCGTGCAGATAGTCGAACGCGCCCCACAACGGCGCATCGACGGCGACGCTCAGCGCGCCCGTCGCGCCGCCGGTCGCGTCAGTGTCGCCGGTCATCGGGCGGCGCGCCAAGTGAGTGCCGGCTCGCGTCGCAGGCGGCGCCGGACGGCGCGCCGGCGAGGCTCAAGGGGCGCGCCCCACGCCTGTGCATAACTTTGTGCATAGCGGTGCACGCGAACGCGGCGCCTGCTGTGGAAAAGTATGTGCAAAATTCGTGCAGGCCAGCGAAGACTTCCGTTTTACCCTTAAAAATCAAAGAGTTGCATTGCAACATTTGAAGTCGAGCCTGTGATCTTCATGCTGCGATGCGACGGATCGCCGGATGTGCATAAGAACCATCCGACGTTGACAAATCTGCCCGTTTGTGCCGGCGCACGCAAGTTCAGCGGCGCAGCGTGCGGCTGTGCGCGTGCACCGCTTCGACCAGCGCGTCGACGTGCTCGGGCGGCGTGAACTGGGAAATGCCGTGGCCGAGGTTGAACACGTGTCCGGCGGCCTGCCCCGGCGCGATCGGGCCGAAGCTGTCGAGCACCGACCGAGCCTGCTCGGCGATGCGCTCGGGCGGCGCGAACAGCACGCTGGGGTCGAGGTTGCCCTGCAGCGCGACGCGGTCGCCGACGCGCGCGCGCGCCGCACCGAGGTTGACGGTCCAGTCGACGCCGAGCGCGTCGGCGCCGCTGTCGGCCATCGCGTCGAGCCACGGACCGCCACCCTTGGTGAACAGGATGACCGGAACGCGCCGGCCCTCGTGCTCGCGCACCAGTTGCTCGATGACGCGGCGGCTGTAGGCCAGCGAGAAGGTCTGGAACGCGCCGTCGGCCAGCGCGCCGCCCCACGAGTCGAACAGCATGACCGCCTGCGCGCCGGCGGCGACCTGCGCGTTCAGGTAGGCCGCGACCGCCTGCGCATTGATCTCGAGCACGCGGTGCATCAGGTCCGGGCGCGCGTACATCATCGTCTTGGCCTGGCGCCAGTCGTCGCTGCCCGAGCCCTCGATCATGTAGCAGGCCAGCGTCCACGGGCTGCCGGAGAAGCCGATCAGCGGCACGCGCTGGCTGCCGTCGCGAACCAGCGCGCGGCGGATCTGCGCCACCGCGTCGAACACATAGCGCAGGCGGTCGAGGTCCGGGGCGCGCAGCGCGGCGACGTCGGCCTCGGTGCGCAGCGGGCGCGCGAAACGCGGCCCCTCGCCGGCGGCGAAGCTCAGGCCGAGGCCCATCGCGTCGGGCACGGTGAGGATGTCGGAGAACAGGATCGCCGCGTCGAGCGCGTAGCGGTCCAGCGGCTGCAGCGTGACTTCGGTGGCGTAGTCCGGGTTCTGCGCCAACCCGAGGAAGCTGCCGGCGCGCGCGCGCGTCGCGTTGTATTCAGGCAGGTAACGCCCGGCCTGGCGCATCAGCCACAGCGGGGTGTAGTCGGTCGGTTCGCGCAGCAGCGCGCGCAGCAGGGTGTCGTTGGCGATCGGGGTCATATCCCGTATTGTCGCAAAGCGGCGCCGCGCTGCGGTGGGGCCATGTCAAATCGAGCGCAAACGGTTCAGCGCCTGCAGCACGAATTCGGTGCGCGCGCCGACGTCGTCGGCGGCGCCGCGGGTGTGCTCGATGCCGCGCACGACTCGTGCCGCTGCCGGCGCGTACCACAGCTCGGCGTCGACGCGGCCGTGCTCCATGCGACAGCCGAAGCGCAGGTGCAGCGCGGCGAAGCGACCCGCCGGCAGCTCGATCCAGCTCGCGCCGAGCACTTCGCCTTCGGTGTGCAGCTCGTCGTCCTGCCACCACTGCGGCTGGCTGCGGCGCACCGTCGCGCTCCAGCGCTGGCCGACGCGCAGCGGAAAGCGCAGCTGCGCCAGCGCCGGCGTGTAATGCAGGCTGTCGCCGGGCGCCAGCTCGCGCTCGAGCACGCCCAGCCGCAGGTCCATGCGCGTGCGCAGCCCGTCTTCGTCGCCGCGGCGCACCTCGAGCTCGATGCCGTCGGCGTCGACCGCGACGACGCGGCTGTGCACCACCAACGGCGCCGCCGGCGCCGCGTCGGCGTCGGCATCGACGACGCGCACGGCAAAGGTCCAGCAGTCGCCGGGCCGAAGGTCGGGCGCGGCGAGTGCTGCGTCGCTGAAGGACGGTTCGGACATCGACGGATCGCCGCGGTTGCGCAAACCGCCAGCATAGCTCGGCGAGCGCCTGCGATAATCCCGTCGCCGGGTTCGCCGAACCCCCGCGTCTCATGGACTCCCTAGCCCCCGATACCCGTCCTGCCGCCGTCGACGCCGAAGGCCTGGCCTGCGCGCGTGGCGCACGCACCATCGTCGGCGACTTGCGGCTGCGCATCGCCGCGGGCGAGCTGGTCGGCGTGTTCGGCAGCAACGGCGCCGGCAAGACCACGCTGTTGCAGACGCTGGCCGGGCTGCTGCCGGCGGCCGCCGGGCAGCTGGCGCTGTTCGGCGGCGCGCCGGCCGCGGCGCGCGATCGGGTCGGCTACGTCGCGCAGGGCATGCCCGACGGCGCCCTCGGCGGCGTCGCGGTGCACAGCTTCGTCGCGGCCGCCTGGCGCGCCGAGCGCTGGGGCGTGACGCTGCGCGAACGCGCAGCGCGGCGCGACGCGGTGGCGCGCGCGCTGGCCGCGGTCGACGCGACCGCGCTGGCCGGACGTGCGATGGAACAGCTCTCCGGCGGCGAACGCCAGCGCGTGTGCATCGCGCAGGCGCTGGTCAACCCGGTCGAGCTGCTGCTGCTCGACGAGCCGCTGGCCAACCTCGATCCGCGCGCGCAGTTCGGCTTGCTGCAGCTGATCCGCCGGCTTTGCGAGCGGCAAGGACTGTGCGTGCTGCTGAGCGCGCACGACATCAATCCGCTGCTGCCGGTGATGGACCGCGTGCTCTACCTGGCCGGCGGGCGCGGCCGCATCGGCAGCGTCGACGAAGTGGTCAACGCCGAGGCGCTGAGCGCGCTGTACGGCATGCCGATCGGCGTCGCACGCCACGACGGCTACCTGTTCATCCACCCGGCGCGAGGCTTCATGGCCGAGGGCGCCGCGCATTGCGGCCACGCTTCACAGCAGGGTGCGCACCAGGATTCGCATCGATGCTGAGCCTGGGCCTCGATTACGCGTTCATGCGCCACGCCTACGTCGCCGGCGGCGCCATCGCGCTGGCCAGCGCGGCGATTGGCTATTTCATCACGCTGCGCCGGCAGACCTTCGCCGCGCATGCGCTGTCGCACGTCGGCTTCACCGGCGCCGCCGGCGCGATGCTGCTCGGCCTCAGCCCGTATTTCGGGCTGTTCGGCTTCACGCTGGCTGCGGCGCTGGCGCTGGGGCTGGCCGGCGAGCGGCTGCGCCAGCGCGACGTCGGCATCGGCATGGTGCTGATGTTCGCACTGGGCCTCGGCGTGCTGTTCCTGAGCCTGTACGCAGCCGGCGCGCAGCAGGCCATGAGCATCCTGTTCGGCAGCATCGTCGGCATCAGCGCGGCACAGGCCGGCTGGGCCGCGGCGCTGGCGCTGGCCTGCCTGCTCGGGCTGGCGGCGCTGTACCGGCCGTTGTGCCTGGTCAGCCTCAACGCGGACGCGGCACGCGCGCGCGGCATCGCGGTGCGCCGCGTCGACCTGCTGTTCGTCGTGCTGGTCGCGGTCTGCGTGGCGATCGCGGTGCCGGTGATCGGCGCGCTGCTGATCTTCGCCTTCCTGGTCGGCCCGCCGGCGGCGGCGCAGGCGCTGGCGCGCGGCATCGGTCGCGGCCTGCTGCTGTCGATGGCGCTGTCGCTGGCGCTGACCTGGGTCGGGCTGGCGGCGTCGTACGCTATCGGGCTGCCGGCGAGCACCTGGATCGCGTCGCTGAGTTTCGCGCTCTACCTGCTGGCGCAGGCCGCGCGCCGACGCTGACCCGCAGGCCCGCCGCGACCGCGTCTCAGGCCGTGGTCGACCATGGCCACGAGGCCGGGTCGGCGAAACACGCCTTCATGTAGTCGATCCACAGCCGCTGGCGCAGCGGCATGTGCTTGCGCTGCGCGAACACGATCTGGATGCCCACCGGCGGCGCCTCGAACTCGGCCAGCACTTCGCGCAGGCGTCCGGCGGCGAGGTCGTCGCCGACTTCCCACATCGAACGCCACGCCAGTCCCTGGCCTTCGACGCACCAGGCGTGCAGCACCGCGCCGTCGCTGCAGTCCAGCGGGCCGCCGACGCGCAGGTGCTGCAGCGCGCCGTCGACGCGGAACGTCCAGCCGCGCGCTTGCGAGCCCTGGCTGGTGTAGACCAGGCAGCGATGGCGCAGCAGATCCTGCGGCAGCTGCGGCGTGCCATGCCGGCGCAGGTAGTCGGGCGACGCGACGCACACGCGCCGGTTCTCGCCCAGGCGCACGCTGACCAGCGACGAATCGGCCAGCGCGCCGACGCGCAAGGCGCAGTCGTAGCCCTCGTTGACCAGATCGACGAGGCGGTCGTTGAGGTCGAGCGAGAACGCCACTTCCGGGTTGCGCTCGACGAAGCCCGGCACCAGCGGCGCGACGTGGCGCCGGCCGAATCCGGCCGGCGCGCTGACCCGCAGCAGGCCGCTGGCCTTGACGCCGCCGGCGCTGACGCTGGCCTCGGCGTTGTGCAGCTCGCCGAGCAGGCGCTGGCAGTCCTCGAGGAAGGACGCGCCTTCGTGGGTCAGCGACAGCCGCCGCGTCGTGCGCACCAGCAGCTTGACGCCCAAGCGGGCCTCAAGCGCGTCGATGCGACGGCCGATGATCGCCGGCGCGACGCCTTCGGCGTTGGCCGCCGCGGTCAGGCTGCCGCGCGCGGCGACGGAGACGAAAGTCTCCATTTGTTTCAATTTGTCCATTGCTGATAGTGATCGTAACTTCATTCGACCGGAGGCGCTGCACGTCGCCCATTATGATGGTTTTTGTCAAAACTGAACTGACAGATCGTCTGGAATTCCGCGGCAAATCGGCGAGGAATCGACCTAAACTGTGCAGTGCAACAAGGGCCGGCCGCCGATCGCGACGCCCTCCCCGTGGCCCCCACTGCGACGCCGACGACCTCGGCACCCCGCAGGGGCGGCGACGCATCCGACAAGAATTCATCAAGACCCTGGAGATTCGCATGCAAGCTTCCCAACTCCCCGCGGGCGTCACGATTACTGCGCCGCACAATCCCGCCTTCGACGCCATCCTCAGCGCCGACGCGCTGGCCTTCGTCGCCAGCCTGCACCGCGCCTTCGAGCCGCGCCGCCGTGAACTGCTGGCGGCGCGCGCCGCGCGCGTGCAGCGCCTGGACGCCGGCGAGAAGCCCGACTTCCTGGCGTCGACGCGCGCGGTGCGCGAAGGCGACTGGCGCATCGCGCCGCTGCCCAAGGCGCTCGAGCGCCGCCGCGTCGAGATCACCGGTCCGGTCGACCGCAAGATGATCATCAACGCGTTCAATTCGGGCGCCGACAGCTTCATGGCCGACTTCGAGGACGCCAACACGCCGAACTGGGACAACCAGGTGCAAGGCCAGATCAATCTGTTCGAAGCGATCCGCCGCACGATCCGCCTCGAGCAGAACGGCAAGAGCTACGCGCTGGCCGACCAGGTCGCGGTGCTGCAGGTGCGCCCGCGCGGCTGGCACCTCGACGAGAAGCACCTGCAGGTCGACGGCCAGCGCGTCGCCGGCGGCCTGTTCGACTTCGGCCTGTTCCTGTTCCACAACGCGCGCGAGCAGCTCGCGCGCGGCGCCGGCCCCTACTTCTACCTGCCCAAGCTCGAGAGCCACCTCGAGGCGCGGCTGTGGAACGACGTGTTCGTGTTCGCGCAGGACGCGCTGGGTCTGCCGCGCGGCACGATCAAGGCCACGGTGCTGATCGAGACCATCGTCGCCGCGTTCGAGATGGACGAGATCCTGCACGAGCTGCGCGAACACAGCGCCGGGCTCAACGCCGGACGCTGGGACTACATCTTCAGCGCGATCAAGAAGTTCAAGGTCGACCGCGACTTCTGCCTGGCCGACCGCAGCCAGATCACGATGACGGTGCCGTTCATGCGCGCCTACGCGCTGCTGCTGCTGAAGACCTGCCACCGCCGCGGCGCGCCGGCCATCGGCGGCATGAGCGCGCTGATCCCGATCAAGAACGACGAGGCGAAGAACGCCAAGGCGATGGAAGGCATCCGCGCCGACAAGCGCCGCGACGCCACCGACGGCTACGACGGCGGCTGGGTCGCGCACCCGGGGCTGGTCGGCCCGGCGATGGAAGAGTTCGTCGCGGTGCTCGGCGAGCGCGACAACCAGTTCGACAAGCAGCGCGACGACGTGCAGGTCGCCGCCTCCGACCTGCTCGACTTCCGTCCGTCGGCGCCGATCACCGAAGCCGGGCTGCGCAACAACATCAATGTCGGCATCCATTACCTCGGCGCCTGGCTGTCGGGCAGCGGCGCGGTGCCGATCCACAACCTGATGGAAGACGCTGCGACCGCGGAAATTTCGCGCAGCCAGGTCTGGCAGTGGATCCACAGCCCGAAGGGCGTGCTCGACGACGGCCGCAAGGTCGACGCGGCGATGGTGCGCGCGCTGATCCCCGAGGAGCTGGCGCGGGTCAAGGCCACCGGCGCCGAAGGTCAGTTCGACAAGGCGGCGCAGATCTTCGAGACGATGGCCACCGGCCAGACCTTCACCGAGTTCCTCACGCTGCCGCTGTACGAAGAGCTCGGCTGACGCGGCGCCGGCGGCGCTCTCCTGCGAGCGCCGCCGCGCACCTGGGGCAGGATCGAAACGGGTTCGCGCCGGTGTCGTGGCCAGGAGCTTCGACGCACCGGGGCCGGGCCGGAGGAACTTGCCACGCAGCTCGGCGATCTCAGGCAAGCGCAGCACTTCTGCGCGCTTGCCGCAAGGAGCCGATCATGCGCCATCCGCCTTCGAGATCTTCCGTCGCACCTGCTGTCATTCTCTTTACCCTGTTGTGCGCCCACGCCGCGGCTGCTCGTGCCGACGCGGTCACGAGCGATGCCCCGCCGCATGCGGGCGGCTATGCACTAAGCCCACCCGAGCAGGTTCTCGTCGAAGGCGCCATCGACAACGGCGACGGCACCGTCACGATTCCGGCGGGCCTGCACAGCGCCGCGGCCAACGCATGGCACCGCTTCATCTGTGCGAGCTTTGGTGCAAGCGACATCACCGACGTCGGATCGATCACCTTCAGCGCGAACAGTGCCGACGCCGTCGTCTGCAGCGGTCCGACTGCGCACCGCCCCGCTGCGGACGTCGTTCCGCTTATCAAGGATGCGCAGGGTCGCTTCCACATGCCGCCGGCCGCCTT
>JAJZHH010000112.1 GCA_021804595.1 Pseudomonadota bacterium | reverse complement strand
CGCGCGCTGCATCCGCGCGCCGGCGCACTGCTGGCCGACTGGGCGCAGCGCGGCTGGGCGCGGCTGGCGCAGCCCGCGGCGGTGGCCGCTGCCGCCGCTCCGGAGCTGCTGCCGGCGCAGCGCGACGCGATCGACGCGGTGCTGGGCAGCCACGGCTTCGCGCCCTTCCTGCTGTTCGGCGTCACCGGCAGCGGCAAGACCGAGGTCTACCTGCGGCTGGCCGAGCAGGCGCTGGCGCGCGACGCGCGCGCCCAGGTGCTGGTGCTGACGCCCGAGATCAACCTGACGCCGCAGTTGCTGCAGCGATTCTCCGCGCGCTTTCCGGCCGAGCGGCTGGCGCTGCTGCACAGCGGGCTGGCCGAGGCCGAGCGCTTCGACCATTGGGCGGCGGCGCACGCCGGCGACGCGCGCATCGTGCTGGGCACGCGGCTGGCGGCGCTGGCCAGCCTGCCGCAGCTGGCGCTGGTGCTGGTCGACGAGGAGCACGACGCGTCGTACAAGCAGCAGGAGGGCGCGCGCTATTCGGCGCGCGACCTCGCGGTGTGGCGCGCGCGCCAGCGCGGCGTCGCCGTCGTGCTCGGCTCGGCGACGCCGTCGCTGGAGAGCTGGCGCGCCGCCGAGCGCGGCCGCTACCGGCGGCTCGAGTTGTCAGCGCGCGCGGCCGGCGAGCTGCCCGCGGTGCGCCTGGTCGACGCCGCGCGCGATCCGGCGTTGCGTGCCGGCGACGCGATCGGCAGCGCGCTGCGCGACGCGCTGGCGCAGCGTCTGCAGCGCGGCGAACAAAGCCTGCTGTTCCTGAACCGCCGCGGCTATGCGCCGGTGATCCGCTGCCCCGATTGCGGCTGGCTCAGCGACTGCCCGCATTGCGACGCGCATCTGGTCTACCACCGCAGCGAGCGTTGCCTGCGCTGCCACCACTGCGGCTGGCGCGCCGCGGTGCCGCGCGCGTGCCCCGATTGCGGCAGCGTCGACCTGCAGCCGCTGGGCCGCGGCACCCAGCGCGTCGAGGAAACGCTGGCCGCGATGTTTCCGCAGGCGCGCGTGGCACGCATCGACGCCGACACCGCGCGCCGGCGCGGCGCCGCGCAGGACGGGTTCGATCGCGTGCACGCCGGCGAGGTCGACATCCTGGTCGGCACGCAGATGGTGACCAAGGGGCACGATTTCCAGCGCGTCACGCTGGTCGCCGCGATCAACCCCGACGCCGGCCTGTTCAGCCACGACCCGCGCGCGCCCGAGCGGCTGTTCGCGCAGCTGATGCAGGCGGCGGGACGCGCCGGCCGCGCCGGCGGCGCCGGCAGCGCGCCGGAAATGCTGGTGCAGACCGCCTACCCGCAGCATCCGCTGTACGCGGCGCTGGTCGCGCACGACTACCGGCGCTTCGCCGCCGGCGAACTGCTCGAGCGCGAGCGCGCCGGCATGCCGCCGTTCAGCCACCAGGCGCTGTTGCGCGCCGAGCATAGCCGCGTCGAGCAGGTCGAGGCCTTCATGGCGCGCGCGGTCGAGCTCGCCGCCGACGCGCCGCCCGGCGTCACGGTCTATCCGCCGGTGCCGGCGGCGCTGGCGCGGGTGGCCGACGTGCACCGTCAGCAGCTGCTCGTCGAGGCCGCGTCGCGCGGCGCGCTGCAGGGATTCCTGCGCCGCTGGCGCGAAGCGCTGCAAGCCTTGCCGGGGCGCGTGCGCTGGGCCATCGACGTCGACCCGCTCGAGTATTGAACGACGCCGGCGGTGAGCGCGCTCAAGCGGCCAGCCTGGCCAGCGAGCGCTGCAGCGCCAGACCGGTGCCGGCACAGGCGGCCATGACCAGCGCCATCGGCAGCGCGGTGCCGGCCGGCAACAGCGCGACCAGGCCGCCGGCGCAGGCCGCGAACCAGTATTGCAGGCTGCCGATCAGCGCCGCCGCGGTGCCGGCGCGGCGCCCCTGCGCGGACAGTGCCAGCGCCATCGCGTTGGGCATGCAAAAGCCCAGCATGGCGACGAAGGCGAACAGCGGCGGCAGCAGCCACGGCAGTCCACCGAGCGCGGCGGCGAGCAGCAGCAGTGCGGCGGCGGCGGCCAGCGCAAGCACGCCGAACGCCAGCAGGCGGGCCATGCCGTAGCGCGGCAGCAGCGCGTGATTGATCTGGCTGGCGACGATCAGGCCGGCCGCGTTGGCGCCGAAATACAGTCCGAAATGCTGGGGTGTGACCCCGTACAGTCCGATCAGCACCGCGGGCGACGCCAGGATGTAGGCGAACATGCCGGCCTGCGTGACCGCGGCGAGCGCCGCGTGGCGCATGAAGACACGGTCGCGCCGCAGCGTGTCGTAGCTGGCGATCGCGTCGCGCAGCGTCTGCCGGCGCCGCAGCGCCGGCGGCAGCGTCTCGTCGAGCGTGGCCACAGCGGCCAGACACAGCAGGCCGAACCCGGCCAGCGCGCCGAACACCCAGCGCCAGCCGCCGTGCGCCACCAGCCAGCCGCCGGCCAGCGGGGCCAGGATCGGCGCCACGCCGAGCACCAGCGCCAGTCGCGAGAACACGCGGGCCACGGCGTCGCCGGCGTAGCGGTCGCGCACCATGCTGCGTGCCAGCACGATGCCGGCGCAGCCGGCCAGCCCCTGCAGCGCGCGGCACGCCAGCAGCACGTCGATGCGCGAGGCCGACGCACAGCCCAGCGAAGCCACGATGTAGAGCACGATGCCGGCGCGCAGCGGGCGCAGCCGGCCATAGCGGTCGGACAGCGAGCCCCATGCCGCCTGGCCGAGCGCCAGGCCGACGAAATACACGACCAGGCTCAGCTGCAGCGCGTGGGCGCTGGCGTGCAGCTCGCGCCCGATCTGCGCGAACGCCGGCAGGTACATGTCGATGCTCATCGGCGCGAACGCGGTCAGCGCACCGAGCACGAACACCGTCCAGGCGCGCCGCGCCGTGCGCGCATTCGCCGGGTCGGCCATGCGCGTCAGCGCAGCAGTGCGGCGAGCGCCAGCACCAGCGCCAGCACCGTGCCCAGGCCGCACAGCGCCAGCCAGCGACGCTGGCGCCGCAGCGCGTGGTCGGTGGCGGCCGCAGCCTGGTCGAGTGCGCGCAAGGCCGCCTCCACCTGCACCGCCAGTTCGCGAATGTGCTCGGCGTTGTGCCGCGCCGCGGTTTCGAGTTCGAGCAGACGCGCCTCGAGCGCCTCGCGGGCTTCGATCGCGTCGGCGTCGCGCGCGCGACGCGCGCCGAACGCCGGCAACGCGATCTTGGTCAGCGTTTCGATGTACGGGAGCGCGGCATTCACCGCGCTGAGCCAGGAAGCGGGCATTGAGGCGGGGTTTCGGTCGAAATCCCGATTATGCCGCCCAGGCGCGGCGACCGGCCCCAGGCCGCCGCGCCCCCGGGTTTCAGGCCTCGGCGGTCTCGCGCCGCGGCTGCGACTGCGGCTGGCGCCACGCCTGCAGCAGCGCGTCCCATTGCGGCAGCACATGCTCGAGCGCGCGCGCCTTGACGTGGCCGTAGCCGCGGATGCCTTCGGGCAGCCGCGCGATGCGCAGCGCCTGCTCGACGTTGTCGGCGCGCAGCCCGGCGCACAGTTCGTCGACGCTGGCGCGGTAGCGCTCGATCAGTGCGCGCTCGCCGCGCCGCTCCTCGGTGCGGCCGAACGGATCGAACGCCGTGCCGCGCAGCCCCTTGAAGTGGCGCAGCAGCCGCATCACGCGGCCGACCCAGGGCCCGAACTCGCGTTTGCGCAAATGCCCGTCGGCGTCGCGCGACGCCAGCAGCGGCGGCGCCAGGTGGTAGTGCAGCTTGAAGTCGCCTTCGAACTGTTCGGCGATGCGCGCGGCGAACTCGGGCGCGCTGTGCAGCCGCGCGACCTCGTACTCGTCCTTGTACGCCATCAGCGTGAACAGGTTGCGCGCCACCGCGTCGCGCAGCCGCGTCGAGCCCAGCGGCGCCTCGGCCGCCGCGACGCGCTCGACGAGGTCGGCGTAGCGGCGCGCGTAGGCGGCGTTCTGGTACTCGGTGAGGAACTCGACGCGGCGCTTGACCAGCTCGTCGCCGGACGGCCGGCGCACCAGTTCGATGACCTGCTGCGCGGCGCCGAAGGCGGCGAAGCCGTCGGGGTCGGCGGCGGCGCGGCGGCCCCACTCGAACGCCGCCTTGTTCTTGTCGACCCCAACCGCGTTGAGCTCGATCGCGCGCAGCAGCGAGGCCCGGCGCAGCGGCAGCCAGCCTTTCTGCCAGGCGTAGCCGAGCAGCATCGGGTTGGCGTACAGCGAGTCGCCGAGCAGGCGCAGCGCCGCTGCGTCGGCGTCGAAGCCGGCGACCTGGCCGGCGCCGGCGGCGTGCTCGATCGCGCCGCGGCAGGCGGCGCCGGGGAACTGCCAGTCGGGCTTGTGCACGAAGGTCGCGGTCGGGCTCTCGTGCAGGTTCAGCGCGACGAAGGTGCGGCCTTCGGCGACGCGCGACAGCGTTTCCGGGTCGGCGGCGACGATCGGGTCGCAGCCGATGATCAGTTCGGCCTCGGCCATCGCGACGCGGGTCGTGTGGATCTGCTCGGGGCGGTCGGCGATGAGCACGTGGCTCCAGGTCGCGCCGCCTTTCTGCGCCAGCCCGGCGGCGTCCTGCGTGATGATGCCGCGGCCTTCGATGTGCGCGGCCACGCCGAGCAGCTGGCCCAGCGTGATCACGCCGGTGCCGCCGACGCCGGCCACCAGGATGCCGTAGCTGCCGCCGCCGGCGCGGTCGGCCGACAGCGGCTCGGGAATGGTCGGCTCGGGCAGCGCGGGCAGCGAGTCCAGGCTCGGCAGCTTGGCCGCTTCGGGCTTGCGCACGCGCCCGCCCTCGACGGTGACGAAGCTCGGGCAGAAGCCCTTCAGGCACGAGTAGTCCTTGTTGCAGCTGCTCTGGTTGATCGTGCGCTTGCGGCCGAATTCGGTCTCCAGCGGTTCCACCGACAGGCAGTTGCTCTGCTCGGAGCAGTCGCCGCAGCCTTCGCAGACCAGCGGGTTGATGACCACGCGGCGCGCCGGGTCGGCGAGCTGGCCGCGCTTGCGGCGGCGCCGCTTCTCGGTCGCGCAGCCCTGGTCGTAGACGATCACCGTGGTGCCTTCGACTTCGCGCAGGCGGCGCTGGATCGAGTCGAGTTCGTCGCGGTGGTGCACGGTCACGCCCGGGGCGAGGTCGTGCACGCCGGCGTACTTGTCCGGCTCGTCGGTGACGACGACGATCTCGCGCACGCCTTCGGCGTGCAGCTCGCGCGTCATCTGCGGCACCGTCAAGCTGCCTTCGACCGGCTGGCCGCCGGTCATGGCGACGGTGCCGTTGTAGAGGATCTTGTAGGTGACGTTGACCTTGCCCGAGATCGCCTGGCGGATCGCCAGCAGCCCCGAGTGGTAATAAGTGCCGTCTCCCAGGTTGGCGAACATGTGGCGGTCGGTGCTGAACGGCGCCTGCCCCACCCAGGCCACGCCTTCGCCGCCCATCTGGCTGAAGGTCTTGGTGTCGCGGTCCATCCACGTCACCATGTAGTGGCAGCCGATGCCGGCCATCGCGCGCGAGCCCTCCGGCACGCGCGTGCTGGTGTTGTGCGGGCAGCCCGAGCAGAACCACGGCGGGCGCTTGGCGGCTGTCGGCGCGGCGGCCAGCGCGTGTTCCTTGGCCTCGATCACCGCGACGCGCGCGCGCAGGCTGCGCTGCACGTCGACGCCGGCCTGCTCGAGGATGCCCAGGCGCTCGAGCCGCGACGCGATCGCGCGCGCGATCACCGCCGGGTTGAGGTCGCCCTTGGCGGTCAGCAGCCAGTTGTCAGCCGGGTTCGGCTGGCTCCATTCGCCGCCGCTGCGGTCGCCGGAGCGCTCGTCGAACTTGCCGATCACGTTCGGCCTGACGTCTTCCCGCCAGTTGTACAGCTCTTCCTTCAGCTGGTATTCGATGACCTGGCGCTTTTCTTCGATGACCAGGATTTCCTGCAGTCCGGTAGCGAACTCGCGCGTGATGCTCGCTTCCAGCGGCCACACCACCGCGACCTTGTGCAGGCGGATGCCCAGGCGCGCGCACGCGGCGTCGTCGAGGCCGAGGTCGGCCAGCGCCTGGCGGGTGTCGTTGTACGCCTTGCCCGAGGCCATGATGCCCAGCCGCGCGTGGGGGCTGTCGATCACCGTGTGGTTCAGCCGGTTGGCGCGAACGTAGGCCAGCGCGGCGTACCACTTGACGTCCATCAGCCGCGCCTCCTGCGACAGCGGATCGTCGGGCCAGCGGATGTGCACGCCGCCTTCGGGGATGACGAAGTCCTCGGGAATGATGATGCGCACACGATCCGCGCCGACGTCGACCGAAGCCGACGATTCGACCACCTCCTGGATCGTTTTCATCGACGTCCACAGCCCGGCGTAGCGGCTCATCGCGATCGCGTGCAGGCCGAGATCGAGGATGTCCTGCACATTGCTCGGGAAGAACACCGGGAAGCCGACCGCCTTGAAGATGTGGTCGCTCTGGTGCGGCGCCGTGCTGCTCTTGGCGACGTGGTCGTCGCCGGCGACGGCGACGACGCCGCCGTGGCGCGCGGTGCCGGCCATATTGGCGTGCTTGAACACGTCGGCGCAGCGGTCGACGCCCGGGCCCTTGCCGTACCAGATGCCGAACACGCCGTCGAAGCGGCGCCGCTCGGGTTCCAGGTCGAGCTGCTGCGAGCCCCACAGCGCAGTCGCGGCGAGTTCCTCGTTGACCCCGGGCTGGAACACGATGTTGTTCGCGGCGAGCAATTTGCCCGCCTTCCACAGCGCCTGGTCGTAGCCGCCCAGCGGCGAGCCGCGGTAGCCGGAAATGAAGCCGGCGGTGTTGAGCCCGGCCAGCGCGTCTCGCTGACGCTGCAGCAGCGGCAGGCGCACCAGCGCGTGGATGCCGCTCATGAAGGCGCGGCCGGATTCGAGGGTGTACTTGTCGTCGAGACTGACGGTCTCGAGCGCCCGGCGGATCGCTTCGGGTAGGGGTGCGTTCATCGCGCTGTCTCCTGGCACGGCGCCTCGGGTGGGTCGCCGCTTGCAGCTTGCGCTGCGGTTCGTGCGTCAGGCCCTCGGGCGGGATGCGCCCCGGGCCGCCTCCGCGCCTTGTGGGCGCGGGCTGATCGTCAGCACCGCGATGCTAGTCCATTGCGTCAGGGAAATGGTACCCCCCGTGTGGCCCCAGGCCTGCCCAATCAAGGTGCAGGGCACAGCCGGGTTGGGTACCCGGCGAAGACCTGTAACGCAGAGTGGGCAGGCCTGGGGCCGCACCCGCAGGGCCGCGACGCCAAGGGGCCCATCGCGTCGTTGCGCCGCTGGCCCAGGCGGCCAGCCTGGGCTGCGCGCCGCGCCTAGCGCTGCACCCCTTGGCGTCGCGGCGGGGGGTGCCATGTCCCTGACGCAATGGACTGGTGCTCCCGACGCGCGTTGGCCAGCGGGCAAGCGAGCAGATCTTGTTCGATTGCCGCCGCCGGCGATCAGGAGCGGCCAGTCATTGCTGCTCGACGCACAGCGTCGAAGTTCCCGGTTGCAGCAGATTGTTCACGGTCGCTTCGCGTCCCTTGAACCACACCACGAGGTCGCCGTTGGCGTAGCGCGCGCCGTCGGCGGCGACCGTCTGCTCGAGCTGGATGCGGCCCAGTGCGGTCTGCAGCGTGACGCTGACGTCGCCGAAGCTGGCGATGAACGAGGTGCGGTCGCCGCAGACGTAGCGCGCCGCGCCGGGCGGCAGCGCCGGTGCCGACGCACCGGCCTGCGGCGGCAGCGGCGCCGAGCCTGCCGCCGATGGCGCCGACGCCGGCGGTTGCGGCGGCCTCGCCATCGCGGTCAGCG
>JAJZHH010000020.1 GCA_021804595.1 Pseudomonadota bacterium | reverse complement strand
GCGCGGCTGCCGCTGGCGCCCGAGGTGCTGCGCAGCCTGCTCGACGACGCCTGCGACATCGTCGTCTCGCGCCGGCAGATGGCCGCGCTGTGCGCCGCGCTCGAAGCGCAGCAGCAGCTGCAGCGGCACGCCGGACGCGTGCCGCGCTACGGGCCGGGCCGTCGCGCCCACCGCGCGCTCGACGGCACCGCGCTGGCCGCGCACGTCGCGCGCGAACTCGACGCCGTGCGGCAGTCGCCGGCGCTGGCCGACTACGGTCGCGTCGCATCGGTGTTCGAGCTCGGCGCCGAGATGCTGCGCCAGCAGCGCGCCGCGGCGCGCGCCCGCGCGAGCGCGCGCTGAACCCGCCGCGCAGCGTCGGCCGCGCTCAGCCGATGCGCCGCGCCAGCCAGTCGATCAGCCGCGCCTGCAGCGCACGCCGCTCCTGCGGCGCCACCTCGGCGTGCAATTGCGCATGCCACGCCGCCGCGTCGGCCTGCGCCAGCCCTTGGGCGGCAAGGAAACGCGTCAGCGGGCACTGCGCGTGCGGGGTCGGATAGCGCCCGCCGTCGCTGTGCATGTACAGCCACGCGTAGGCCAGCGCGCCGAGCCAGGTATCGACGCCGCCGACCGGCTTCCAGCTCGATGCGTGCCGCCGCTCCCAGTCGACGAATTCGTCGGGCGGCATCGGCCGCGCGATCGCGTAGCCCTGCACCTGGTGCGCGCCGAGCACGGTCACCGCGTCGAGCACGTCGTGGGTCTCGGCGCCCTCGACGATGACGTCGCGGTCGAGGTCCTTGCCGATCTGCACCACGGTGCGAATCAGGCTCAGCACCTTCAACGGCGCGCGCATCACTTCGGCGGTGATGCTCTGGTCGACCTTGATCACGTCGAACGGCAGGCTGGCCAGTCGGCTCAGGCTGCTGTAGCCCGAGCCGAGGTCGTCGATGGCCAGCAGCACGCCAAGCTCGCCCAAGGCGCGGATCGCGCGATCGTGCTGCACGTCGTCGAACTCCTGCGACTCGAGCAACTCGAGCGTCAGCGCCTGCGGCGACAGTGCGAACCGTTGCAGCCCTTCGTCGATCCACCGCGCGCAATCCGGGTGCACCAGGGTCGACGGCGGCAGGTTCAAGGAAATGCCCAGCGCGCGGCCGCGCGCGTGGCTGTCGCGCAACCAGGCCAGGCTGAGGTCGAGCCCGGCGCGGAACAGCACGTCGAGGTCGGCCGAGCGCAAGGCCGGCAGGAAGCGCCCCGGCGCGACGACCTCGGCACCGTCGAGCAACCGCGCCAGCGCCTCGACCTTGACCACCGCGCCGCTGCGGGTGTCGACCACCGGCTGCAGGTACATGCTCAGGCGGCGCGCGTAGAGCAGCTCGCGGTAGCGCGCGACGCTGTCGGGCTCGGTGACTTCGAGCGTCGACGCCGTGCGGCTCATCATGCCGATCCAGCGGCTTTGCAGCGAGACCAGGAAGGTCTGCACCCAGTTCGCCGAGAACTGGCTGCGAAAGCCGCCGAGGATCGCCAGCACGAACTGGCTGCGCGCGCCCTGCACCGGAATCGCGACCATGCTGCGCACGCCCAGCGCGAGCATGGGCTGCGCCCAGTGCATCGAGCGCGCGTCGCGCCCGTAGGAATCGATGCGCTCGATATTGCCCGACACCCAGGCCGCGCGCACCAGGCCCTGGCCGGCCGGGCTGCCGGCGTCGAGCGACGGCATCATCGACGGGGCGCCGAGCACCTTGAGCACCGCCTCGGCGCACTCGCCCGCGGCCAGCTCGGCGTGCACCAGGCCGTCGGCCTGCGGCCGCATCACCAGCACCGCGACGATGCCGGGCAGCGCGGCGATGGTGTCGAGCTCGCGCTGCACCAGCTCGACCATCGTCGCCTGCGCCGCGCCCGGGTGGGCCAGCGAGCCGTTGTACTGGTTGACCACGCCCTGCATCGCGTCGAGCTCGGCCTGCATCTCGATCTGCAGCCGCTCGTCGGCCGCGCGCAGCGTGCGGTAGCGCACGCGCGTCTGCATGCCCCAGGCGTCGAGGTGCCAGCGCAGCAGCTCGCGGTACAGCGCATAGGCATCGCTCATCGTCGCGGCGCTGAGGCCGCTGAGCGCGTGGATGCGGCCGACCGCCAGCCCGCGCGCGGCGATCTGGTGCGCGCGCGTGGCCGGCGCCAGCAGGAAGGCGAAATGGCGGGCCTGGATGGCCTTGAGTTCGGCGAGTTCGTCGTCGGTCAGCGCGGCGAGGATTTTCGCGCCCTCGTCGCGTTTGCCGAGCTCGTCGTAGAACGCCGCGGTGAACTCGTCGGCGATTTCGTGCATCTGCGCGGCGATGCCGGCCAGGTTCTTCTGCGATTCCTCGCTGAACGGATCGAACGGCGCCTCGACGACGCTCGGCGCGCCCGCGCCCATCAGCCACCAGCGGGTTCGCTCGACCTTGTTCTTCTTCGCCTGGTACATCGCGGCGTCGGCCGCGCGCAGCAGTGCATCGGGTTGATCCGAGTCGGTCGGGTAGACGGCCAGCCCCAGGCTCATCTCGATGTAGACGCCGGGGCCGTCGCCGTCACCCGGCGCGAACGGGGTCTCGACGACTTCGTGCACGCGTGGCAGGATCTGTTCGAGCTGAGCGGCGATTGCGTCGGGCGCCAGGTCCTCGAGCACGATGACGAACTCGTCGCCGCCGAAACGGCCGACCAGGTCGATTCCGCGCATCACTTGCCGCAGCCGCGCGGCCAGCTGCTGCAGCAGCCGGTCGCCGGCCTCGTGACCGAGACGGTCGTTGACCGGCTTGAAGTCGTCGAGGTCGATCATGCCGACCGCGATCGCGCTGCCGTGCCGCTTGGCGCGCTCGATCGCGCGGCCGATATGCGCCTCGACCGCGCGGCGGTTCGGCAAGCCGGTCAAGGGGTCGAACATCGCCAGCCGCTTGAGTTCCTCGGTCAGCGCACGGCGCCGGGTCACGTCGATCGAGGTCCAGACGATCAGCGGGTGCTGCGGGTCGTCGCCGTCGAGACGCCTGCCGTGCACGTCGAGGTAGACCAGCGTGCCGTCGTGGCGCCTGACCTCGAGCTCGTCGAGGCTGCCGTCGCCGACGTCGAGAATGCGCTGCGCCAGCTCGGCCATGCGCTGCGACTCGTTGACCTGCGCGTAAATGATCGACGTCGACTGGCCGACGACTTCGGCCGCCGAGGCGTAGCCGGTGATGTCGAGGAAGCCCTGGTTGACTTCGGTGATCACGCGCTCGGGATAGCGCACCATGTCGATCGCGGCCACCGTATTGGCCAGCAGCGCGGCACGCGACGCGGTCGCCGCGCGCAGCTGCTGTGCCTGCCGGTGGCGCTCGCTGACGTCGATCTGCGTCCACAGGATGCGCTGCACGCCGTCGCCGAGGTCGAGCCTGACGCCGACGGTGTCCATCATCAACCGCGTGCCGTCGAGCCGGCGGTAGCGCACGTCATGCAGCGCGCCGCGGCCGCTCGCGAGCACTTCGCGCGCGAGCTCGCCGACGCGCGCGAAATCGGCCGGGTCGTCGTAGAACTCGGCCGCGGTGTGGGTCGACAGTTCGGCCAGGTCGGCGGCGCCGGCCATTTCCAGCAGGCGCTCGTTGACGTGCTCGAACACGCGCTCGGGGTAGCGCATCACGGTCACGCCGACGCTGAGGTTGGACAGCAGCGCGGCGTTGATGCGCGACTGCGCGCGCTCGGTGCGGATCGCGTCGAGCCGGTCGAGCCCGATCGAGATGTCGGCGGCGATGCGCTCGGCGATCTTGCGCAACTCGGCTTCGAAGGTCGCCGTCGTCGTCAGGTACAGGTTGAGCACGGCCCAGATCCGTCCGCCGCGCAACAGCGGCAGGCTGGCCGACGCGAGGATGCCGAAATCATGCTGGCGCTGGCGCCACGGCGCCAGTGCGGCGTCGGCCGCGGCGTCGCCAATGAACACCGCGTGCTGGTCGCGCCAGACCCGCGCCGTCGGACCCTGCCCCAGCGGCGAGTCGGCAGCGGCGACGATCGCGATGCCGTCGAGGTAGCCGCGCGCCTGGCCGGCACTGGCCAGCACCGTGAAGCGCCCGCTGTCGTCGGGGCGACCGATCCAGGCCAGTGCGACACCGCGCAACTCGGCAACCTGCGCGCAGAAGCGCTGCAGCAGGCCGGCGTCGTCGTGCGCCTGCGCGATCAACTGATTGACCGCGGCGAGCACTCCGGTCAGTTCGGACAGCTGCACGATCTGCGTGTGGAACTGCTCGCGCTGTTCGAGCAGCGTGTCGGCGCGCTCGCGCGCCAGCGTGTCGAGTCGTGCCGCCTGCTGCTCGAGCCGGCTCAGCGCCACGCGCCGCGCGTGCTGCAGCGCCGACGCGAAACGCACCGCGCCACCGACCGCGAGCAGGAAGAATTCGAGCGCGACGACGGTCTGCGCCGACGACGCATTGGCGACGACCGGCAAGCCGATCGCAGCCGACGCGGTCAGCAGCACGAAGGTGAACGCGAGCAGCGCCGCGGTGACCGCGGCGTCGAGCGCGAACACCGAACCGATCAGCGGAAACATGATCAGCCCGAGCAAGCCGGTGCGCTGGGCCGGCGCCAGCGCGCCGGCGCCGACCGCAAGCGCCCAGATCGCCAGCACCAGCGCAAACGCCGCGGCAATTTGCCACCGCGCCCCCAGCGGCGGCCGCTCGCCGCCGCGCCAGCGCCTCCAGCCGATCTGCAACAGCGGCGTCAGCATCACCACCGCGCTGGCGTCGCCGACCGCCCAGCCGAGCAGCGCGTCGAGCGCGCCCTGCGGCAAGCGACCGAACCACACCATGCCGCCGGTGCCGATCGCCGCCGACAACAGCGACTGCGTCGCGCCCATCGCCAGCAGGAAGGCGATTTCGGCCCGCGGGTTCTCCCACCAGCCGTCGACCGTGCCACCGAGGCGCAGCAGCAGCGCGCGACCGAGCAGCGGTGCCGCGACGTTGCCCACCGAGGCGATCGCCGCCGCCCCCGGCCCCAGGCGCGAGGCCAGCAGGTTGGCCAGCAGCGAGCCTGCGAAGACGCCGGGGGCCGCGCGCCCGCCCCAGCGCAGCACGACGAACGCGGCCAGCGCGGCCGGCGGCCACAGCGGCGACGCGCCGCGAAAGACCAGCGCCGGCAACTCGGCCAGCGCCAGATAGACGGCGGCGATCGCCGCATTGATCAACAGGCCGCGGGACGCACGCACTGCGGTTCAGACCTTTCTCGTTCAAGGGTTGCGTAAGCCGATGTTAGGCGAGCGCGCGTGCGTTGCGGCGCCGCGCGAACCACAGCTCGACAGCGTTGTCGAGAAAAGCCAAGGAATTTGCCGCGCGCTAGTGGTTAGGTCAACTCGACGCGAAGTGATCCGGATCAACATCAAGGTATCAACGAACGTCGACGTGTATAAATCGGTTTCCTCATATTGCGCTGGCCGCCGAGCCCCTGCGATGCCCACCCCACCGCCGCCTGAACACGGCCCGCCGCCCCCCGGCGAGGCCGAGGCCGACGTCGGCGCGGCCGACCAGGCCGAGTCGCTGCTGCGGACGATTCCGATCGGTTTCGCCGGCAGCGTGCTGCCGGCCTTTCTGCTCGCCTGGGAACTGCGCGAGCGCGCGTCGAGCGCGCTGCTGTCGGTCTGGCTCGGCGCCATCGTCGTCGCCCACGCGCTGCGCCTGGGCATCTGGTTCATGGCACGCGACGACCTCGGCGCGGGTCGCGACGGCCCGCGCTGGCTGCGCCGCTTGCGGCTGAGCGTATTCGCGCTGGGCCTGGTGTGGGCCGTGCTGCCGCTGCTGCCGGCACGCACGTCCGCGTTCGACGAACTGCTGGTGGCCGCGGTGATCGCCGCGGTATGCGGCGCCGGCGCCGCGCAGCAGTCGTCCGACGCGTTGTCGTCCTTGCTGTTCATGTTGCCGGCAGCGCTCAGCAGCACCTTGCGTCTGTTCGCCAGCGGCGACCCGACCTTGCAACCGATCGGCGCGCTGGCGCTGTTGTACTACGGCTACCTGGCGCTGGCCGGCCAGCGCACCGAGTCGTCGTTCGTCGGCCTGTCACGGCTGCGCGCGCGCGCCGCGCACCAGTCGCTGCACGACGCGCTGACCGGTTTGCCGAACCGGCTCGCGTTGAACCTGCGCCTGCACGACGCGCTGGCTCGCGCTCGCCGCGCCGGCACCCAGGTCGCGGTCGGCTACATCGACCTCGACGGCTTCAAGGAAGTCAACGACCGCCACGGCCACGAAGCCGGCGACGCCCTGCTGCGCGAGCTGGCTGCGCGCTGGAGTGCGCAGCAGCGCGCCAGCGAGCTGATCGCGCGGCTTGGCGGCGACGAGTTCGTCGTCGTCATCGAGGATATCGATCCGGCGCAGGCGGCGGCACAGCTCGGCGCGGTGTTCAGCCGCATCCACGACGCGGGCACCGCGCCGGTGGCGCTGGCCGGCGGCGCCAGCGCGCAAGTCGGGTTGACGCTGGGTGTGGCGCGTTACCCGCTCGACGCCACCGAGCCCGACCGCCTGCTGCGCGTGGCCGACGCATCGATGTACCAGCTCAAGCAGCACAAGGCGACGCGCAACAGCTGGTGGCAGTTCGGCATCAGCGACGCCACCGACGCGCCCGAGCGCGAGCTGCCCCCTTACGGCGCCGACGCCGCGGCGGTACTCGCCGAGCACGCCGCATGGACCGCGCGGATCAACGCCGACTACAACGAGTCGCTGACCGACGATCGACGCACGGCAGCGGGCACCGGCGCGGCTTTCGACGCGGCGGACTCGACACGGTTCGACGCGCTCAAGCGCGAACAGCTGCAACAGCTGCACGCGCTGGTGGCTCCCGACACCACGCGCGAGGCGCTGCAGCAAGGCGCACGCCAGCTCGGCACGCTGCATTGTCTGGCCGGGGTCAGCGGCTCGACGCTGGCGCGCGCGTCGGTGCTGTACCGCACGATGCTGGCCGACGCGCTGGGCAGCGCGCGGCTGTCGGCGAGCCGCCGCTGGCAGCTGCTGCGCATCATCGATGCGCGCGCGCACGATGTGCTGCAAGCCGAGTTCGCCGCGGCCGAGGACGTCACCCAGGCGTATCTGCAGACGCTGTCGAGGCCGCGCCCCGAAGCCGGCACGCGCTGGAGCGACGCGTCGCAGCGCGAAGTCGAATTCATCGCCGCACTGCCCGGCATCGTCGCGGTCGCGCTGATCCGGCCCGACCGCGCCGGCGAGCTCGTCGTCGAGCGCAGCGCGGCGCGCGGCGGCGACGTGCAGCTGTCGGCGCTGTTCGCGCGCGCCGGCCTGCCCAGCCTCGATGCGCACGGCGGCAACGCACGCAGCGCGACCGTCGACGCCTGGCGCACGCTGCAGACGCAACGCGTCGACGACTGGGCGCATGATGCGGCGGTGGCGGCGTGGCGCGACGCCGGCGTCGCGCTGCACGTGCGCGCCGAAGTCGCGGTGCCTTTCGGCGGCCGCGACGCGCGTGCCGCAGGCGTGCTGACGCTGTTCGGCGAGCAGCTCGGGCAGTTCGCCACGGCGTGGATGCGGCAGTGGTCCGTGGGGGTGCAGCGCCGGCTCGACGCGATCTGGAGCCAATGCCACGCGCAGCCCGGCGCTGCGGTGTTGTCGCAGGAGCAGGCGCGTGCGCTGCACCTCCAGTTGTTCGGTGGCGGCCTCGAAATGTACGGTCAACCGATTGTCGCGCTGCGCGGCCGGCGCATCGTCGGCATCGAGGCGCTGGCGCGTCTGCGCACCCCCGACGGAAAGCTGCTCGAACCGGCCGCGTTCCTGCCGTCGCTGGGCGAGGCCGGGCTCGATCGGCTGTTCCGCCTCGGCCTCGAACAGACGCTGGCGGCGCTGGCCGCCACCGAAGTCGAGCTGTCGATCAACCTGCCGGCGTCGACGCTGCTCGCGCACGACTGCGCCGACTGCGTCGCCGACGCCCTGCGCCGCCACGGCGTCGCGCCGCAGCGGCTGACGCTGGAATTGATGGAGGCGCAGGCCTTCGACTCGCAGGCCCACGGCGCCGCGATCGAGCGCCTGCGCGCGCTCGGCGTGCAACTGGCGATGGACGACCTCGGCACCGGCTACAGCAGCATCGAGCGGCTGGCCGATCTGCATTTCGATTCGATCAAGATCGACCAGGCGCTGATCGGGCGCCTTTACGACGCCCCGCTGCAGACCGTCACACTGACTGGAACGCTGGTTCAGCTCGGCGCCGAACTCGGCCAGAGCGTGATCGTCGAAGGCGTCGCCGACGCGGCGATGATCGAAGTCGCCGAGGTGTTCGGCGCCGATCAGGTGCAGGGCTACGCGATCTGCCCGCCGCTGCCGCTGCCGGCAATGCTCGACTGGGTCGCGGCGCACCGCGAGGCCGCTGCGAACACATGCGACGACGCTGCGCTGCGCACCTATGCCGGCGCGCTGGCGTACCACTGGCGATCCATGCACATGAACGGCGGACGTCACCCGCATACGGCCGAAACCTGCGCCCTGCACGCCTTCCTCGCCGCGCGTGAGCTGGCCGATTCGGAGCCGGCGCGCTGGCATGCCGCGGTGCATCGCGCCGACGGCGACGCCGACGGCGCGTCGCGACGGCTGCTGGCGTGGCTGGCCGGCGAAGTCAGCGCATCGCGCGCGGCCCTGCTGCCGCGCGATGTGCCGGGACCTAGAACCTGACGAAACCGTCGGACGCGGACCGATGCGGCGCCGGCGCCGCATCGCGCACGGGCGCGGCGATCGCGACCGGCGCCGCGCCCGCGCCGGTGCGGAAGGCCTGTACCGCGGCGTGCAGGCGCTGCGCCTGCGCGTGCATCGCCTCGGCGGTCGCGGCGAGCTGTTCCGACGACGACGCGTTGTGCTGCGTGGTCGTCGACAACTGGGCGACCGCCTGCGCGATCTGCGCCATGCCGGTCGACTGCTCGGACGCCGACGCGGCGATTTCCTGCACCAACGCGCAATTGCGGTTTTCCAGCTCGACGAGTTGGCCGAGCTGGCGCCGTGCCGCGTCGGCGTGGCCGACGGTGGTCGTGGCCAGCGCGCCGATTTCGGCCGACGCGACCCGCGCGCGCTCGGCCAAGCGCCGCACCTCGCCGGCGACGACAGCGAAGCCCTTGCCGTGCTCGCCGGCGCGCGCGGCCTCGATCGCCGCGTTCAGCGCCAGCATGTTCGTCTGATAGGCGATGTCGTCGATGATGCCGATGCGTTCGGCGATATGACGCATCGCCTCTGCGGCCTGGTCGACCGCCGCGTTGCTGTCGTGCGCGTGTCCCAGCACCTGCCTGGCGAGGCTTTCGGCGGAGGTCGCGCTGTCGGCGTTGCGCTGGATCGACGCGGCCGACTGTTCGACCGTCGCCGACGTTTCCTCGACCGACGCAGCCTGCTCCGAGGTGGCCTGGGCCAGACTTTGCGAAGCCGCCGAGATCTCGGCCGACGAGCCGTCGATCTGCGTCGCGGCGTCGCGGATCTGGCCGATGGCGTCGCGCAAGCGCAAGACCATCTCTCCGGCCGATTGCATCACACGGCCGAACTCGTCGCCGCCGGACTGCATCTCCACGGTCAGGTCGCCCTGCGCCAGCGCGGCGAAGGCGCCGACCGCGGTGCGCGTCGATTGCGTCGTGCGGCGCACGATGAACACGGCCAGCGCGACCAGCGCGAGCACCGCGCCGCCGGCCACGAACAGGGAGCGCAGCACATAACCCCAGGCCGCGGCGCTGACGTCGTCGACGTACACGCCGGTGCCGATCACCCAGTGCCAGCGAGGAAAGCGCAGCGCGAAGGCGGCCTTCGGAAACGCCGCGGCGGTGACCCCGCCGCCGGCCTTGGGCTTCGGAAAGCGGTACTCGAACACGCCGCCGCGCTCGCCGGCGGCGGCCAGGTTCTGCGCGGCGAAGATGTTCATGTGACCGTCGGTGGTGACCTGCACGCCGTGCATGCCGACGCGGTAACCGGTGGCGACGTCGAACTTCGCCGCGGACGGCGTGGTGCCGTCCATCGCCGGCACGATCGGGTGCATCAGGATCTTCGGCACCGGCATCGAGTCGTCGCTGACCCAGAAATAGCCGTCGCGGTCGGCGCCGTAGCGCATGGTGCCGATCGCCGCCAGCGCCTGGCTCTGCGCCTGCGCCGGTGTGATGCGGCCGGCGTCGGCCTGCGCGGCGTAATACTTGGCCACGCCGAGCGCGGTCTGCGCCGCGTTGCGCAGCATCATTTCACGCTCGAGCAGGATCGCCGCGCGCAGCCGGCTGACGTCGAGCAGCGTGACGCTGCCCAGCGCGACGACGCAAAGTGCCGACAACAGCAGCAGGCCGCGGCGGATGTCTAGGGTCTGGCGGATCTGGCGCATGAAGACTGGCCCTGATGCGTTGGGTGGGGCGACGCCATGCCACCCCGGAAGGCGCTGAAATCTAGCACCGCGGCCCAGCACCCCGCTTACAGCGCGGGCGGCGTCGACGCCGCTGACGCGCCGAAGGCGGACGTCGGCGGGGACCACGGGACGGTCATGCAGCCCCTTGAAAAAGGTTGACGGCAACTGGTCATCGTGCAACATTTCTCCAGATTGGCGTGTTTTGCCAACCGTTTTGCCAACGACTACCCATTTGCGCGTTCGACATGTCCAGCCTGCCGCCGACGCCCGCCTTTGCGCCTCCAGCCGACTGGCTGGAGCTGCTGCCGGCGTGCGTGGTTGTCATCGTCGACGGTCATTTCCGCTGGGCGAACGCGGCCGCGCTGCAATTGATGGAAGCCGACGACGCTGCCGACTTCGTCGGCCGCGCGGTGGCCGATCTGGTCCACCCGCTCGACCTGCACCGCGTCGACGCGCGCATCCGCCGCGCGGTCGAGCACGCCGGCACCAACCCGACGACCGAGTTCCGCGTCTACACCTGCCGCGGCCACGAACGGGTGCTGGCCATGACCAGCCGTCCGATCGAATTCGACGGGCGCGCCGCGGTGCTCGCCGCGTTTCTCGACATGACACAGCGCGCGGCGATGGAGGAGCGACTGCAGGAGACCGACCGCAACTTCCGGCGCATCATGGACACGATGCAGGACGTGTTCTACCGCACCGACGCGCACGGCATCACGCGCTACGTCTGCCCGGCGGTGCAAAACGTGCTCGGCTACCGCGCCGACGAAATCGTCGGCCTGCCGGCGGCGGCGTTCTACCCCGACCTCAGCGAGCGCGACCGTCTGGTCGACGCGATCCGCCGCGACGGTTTCGTGCACGACTTTCCCGGCCGCATGCGGCGCAAGGACGGCGTGATCATCGACATTTCGATCAGCACCCACGCGCTGGTCGACGAGCGCGGCGAGTTCGCCGGCGTCGAGGGCATCTGGCGCGACATCTCGCAGCGCAAATCGATGGAACGCGAGCTCGAGCGGTTGGCCAGCCACGACGACCTGACCGGCCTGCCGAACCGGCGCTGCACGCTGCAGGCGCTCGATCAGGCCATCGAGCGCCGCGGCGGGCGCCGCGACACCGCGCCGCTGTGCGTGCTGATGCTCGACCTCGACCACTTCAAGCGCGTCAACGACGAACACGGCCATCTGGTCGGCGACCTGGCACTGCAGCACGTCGCCGCGATCATGCAGCGCTGGAGCCGCGACGGCGACGTGCTCGGTCGCCTCGGCGGCGAGGAGTTCCTGCTCATCGTCGATGCGGCCGACCTCGACGCGACGCTGGAAGTCGCCGAGCGCATCCGTGAAGCGGTGCAGGGCATACCGCCGCCGTCGCGCCCTGAACTCAGGTTGACGGTCAGCATCGGCGTGGCGCAGTGGTGCGAGGCCGACGCCGACGCGAGCCGGCTGCTGGATCGCGTCGACCGCGCGATGTATGCAGCGAAAAACTCAGGCCGTAACCGCGTGTGCACGTCCAACAACGAGCTGTCGAACAGATCGAACGCATTACCGGGTTGATCCAGGTCAAAATATCGCATCACGTGCATGCCTCGGTCAGCGCCGACGCGATTCGTGCGTTGATCGTGGTGACGGCGACCACCGCCGCGCCCCCTGCCACTGGAGCTTTCGATGAACCCGTCCCCCGCCACGATACCGAAGGCCGTCTGGATTGCCGCCGCTGCGTTCGCCAGCGTGATCGTGATCCTGCTCGGCGCCGTACTCTACAAGCTGAGCCATCCAACCATGCCGGCGCCCGCCGTCGGTGCGGCGCCGACGGCGGCGAGCGCGCCGGCGACGAGCGCACCGGCGCTGCGCGCGACCAGCGCCGCAGCGGCGACGAGCGCCGCGCCGGCGCGGCGCCGCGAGAGCCGCACTGAACCCCGGCGTATCGAGGCGCACCGCAGCGAGCGTCCGGCTACGGTCACGCGAAGCGAACCATCGCCGGTGCCGCAGGCACAAGCGGTGCCTGCGGCAGCGCCGGTGTGCCGCGATTGCGGCACCGTGATCGCGGTCGCGCCCGAACGCGTCGAAGGCCAGGCCAACGGCGCCGGAGCGGTGATCGGCGGCGTGCTCGGCGGCATCCTCGGCCACCAGGTCGGCGGCGGCAACGGCCAGACCGCAGCCACCGTGCTCGGCGCGATCGGCGGCGGGCTGGCCGGCAACGAAGTGCAGAAGCGAGTCAACGCGCACACCGTGTACCGCGTCGACATCCGCATGGACGACGGCGCCTCGCGCAGTTTGACGCTGGCCAATGCGCCTCCGGTCGGCACCCGCGTGCGCGTCGGCGCCGACGGCAGCGTGCAGCCCGCTCCCTGAAGCCCCGCGGACGAGCGTTGTGGCCCTTCCGCAACGCTCGCGACGAAGCGCCGGCCTTTGTCGAAACACACGATTACCAGGGCTTTCCCCGAGTTGATCTCGATCAAGATCTAACCTTGGCCGCCGGGCCTAGGCTTATATCTAAAGATCTTGTTGTGTTGAACTGAAAACGGGGAACGCCATGAAGAATTTCGCAGCAGACTGGGCGGCTGCGCGCCGCGTACGGCGCGTGTTCGCCACCTTCACCGCGCTGGCCGCGGCGGCCTTCGCGGCCACGCCGGCGCACGCCGTGCCGGCGTTCGCCCGCCAGACCGGGCAGGACTGCATCGCCTGCCACGTCGGCGGTTTCGGCCCGCAGCTCACGCCGTTCGGGCGCGCCTTCAAGCTCGGCGGCTACACGCTGAGCAACGGCAAGAAACACCTGCCCGTGTCGGCGATGCTGGTGTCGTCGTACACGCACACGACGAACGACAACACAGCGCCACCTGCCGGATTCCACCAGAACGACAACCTGACGGCGCTGCAGCAGGCATCGATCTTCCTCGCTGGTCGCATCACCGATCACCTCGGCATGATGGGCCAAGCGACCTATTCCGATCCGGGGTCGCAGAACCTTGCCTGGGACAACACCGACCTGCGATACGCGCGCAATTACCAGTTCGGCTCGACCAGCGGCGTGTTCGGCGTCTCGGTCAACAACAACCCGACCGTGTCCGACGTCTGGAACACGGTACCGGCGTGGCAGTTCGGCTTCATGCAAACGCCATTCGGCGGCGGCTACGGGCCTGCCTCGCCGATGATCTCTAGCCTTGGACAACAAGTGATCGGAACGACGGCTTACACGCTGGTCGACAATCACTGGTACGTCGAAGGTGGCCTGTACCACGCCATCTCGAATTGGTGGGCCAATCAACTGCACGCTACCGGTGACGCCGTTGATGGATACAACCCGTACTGGCGCGTCAACTACGAAAACTATGTCGGCAACTCGAACTACGAGGTCGGCCTGATCGGCATGAACACCAAGGTCGAGGACGGCACCACCTCGGGCAGCAACAACACGTTCAAGGATATCGGACTGGACGCGAGCTACCAATACATCAATGGCGGCACTTCGTCGGTCACGGTCAACGGCCTGTACATGCACGAGCGGCAGAACTACACGGCTGCGTACCTAGCAAACGGCAACGCCAGCAATGCTAACGATACGCTCAACTTCTTCAACGTGAACACCGCTTACTGGTACCAGAACACCTACGGCGCCACCATCCAGTTCTTCGGCTCCACCGGCAGCAGCGACCCGATGCTGGCCACCGCGAACGGATGGGCGGGCACCGATCCGCAGACCAGCGGGGTGGTTTGGGAACTTGACTGGAATCCGTTCGGCAAGAGCTGGGTCGACCCGGAGAAGAACCTGCGCCTCGGGCTGCAGTACACGACCTATAACAAATACGGCGGATCCTCGAACGGCGCCAGCGGCAACAACTCGCTGTTCGTCTACCTGTGGACCGCGATTTGACCCTGCCCCCTGTTTCATCGTGAACCTGGGCGCTTCGGCGCCCTTTTTTCATGCGGCGCCGGCTCGCGCCGGCGCCGCCACGCATCAAGCGCCCAGTGTCGGGTAATCGGTATAGCCCTTCGCCCCCGGCGTGTAGAACGTCGCCATGTCGGGCGCGTTCAGCGCCGCGCCGCGGCGCAGCCGCTCGACCAGGTCGGGGTTGGCCAGCGCGGCACGACCGAAGCCGATCAGGTCGGCGTCGCCGGCGGCCAGCGCCTGCTCGGCCGACGCGGCATCGAAGCCGCCGGTCAGGATCACCGGGCCGGCGAACGCTTCGCGCAGCGCACGCTTGAGCGCGGCCGGAACGGCCGGCGCACCCATCGCCGAATGATCGAGCAGGTGCAGATAAAGCAGCCCGTGCGGCGCAAGTGCGCCGACCAGCGCACGGTACTGCGCGTCGAGTTCATCGAAGCTGCCGGTCTCGTTGAACACGCCGTGCGGCGACAAGCGGATACCGACGCGCCCGGCGCCGATCGCGCCGACCACCGCGCGCACCACTTCGAGCGCGAAGCGGTTGCGCGCGTCGATGCTGCCGCCCCAGTCGTCGGTGCGCCGATTGACGTTGGCGTTGAGGAACTGCTCGATCAGGTAGCCGTTGGCCGCGTGCACCTCGACGCCGTCGAAGCCGGCCTCGATCGCCAGCCGCGCGGACTGCGCGTACTCGTCGATCGCGTGCACGATGTCGGTCTCGCGCATCGCGCGCGGTCGCGTGTACGGCTGCATGCCCTGCGCGTCGGTATGCACCTCGCCACCGAGCACGGCGTCGCCGGGGCCGAGCACTTCGGCACCGGACGGCAGATTGGCCTGCTGCGAAACGCGCCCGGTGTGCATCAGCTGCACGACGATGCGGCCGCCGCGCGCGTGCACGGCGTCGGTGACCAGCTTCCAGCCGCGCACGTGGCGCTCGTCATACAGTCCGGGAATGCGCGCATAGCCGAGGCCGTTGGGCGACGGCGAAGTGCCTTCGGCGATGAGCAGGCCGATGTCGGCACGCTGCGCGTAGTACTCGGCCATCAGCGCGTTGGCGGTGTTGGCGTCGACCGCGCGGCTGCGCGTCAGCGGCGCCATCACGATGCGGTTGCGCAAAGCCATTTGGCGGATCTGCACGGGATCGAACAGCATGGTGTTCCTTTCTCAGGTTCGGCGAAAGTTTTTCAGTGTACTCACGAGTACAAAAGCGTGCCGGCACCCTGTGAGGGCGCGCATCGATGCGCTTACAATCGGAACATGGCCAGACCACGCACATTCGATTCCGACCAGGCCGTCGACGCCGCGATGCAGGCCTTGTGGCACGGCGGGCTCGGTACGACCAGCGTCGACGCGCTGCAGAGCGCGATCGGCATAGGGCGCTCGTCGCTGTACAACGCGTTCGGCAGCAAGGCCGAGTTGGTGCGCCTGGCGATCGACAGCTACACCCAGCGCACGGTCGCCGCGCTCGACGCCGCGTTCGACGATCGCGACTTGCAGCAAACGGTCGAGCGCTTGCTGCTTGACGCGGCAACGACGAACAACGACGGGCAAGGCTGCCTGCTGCTCAACGGCCTGGTCGAACTGCACGACAACGACGCACAGACGCTCGACGCGGTGCGCGACGGGCTGCGCGACATCGCCCGGCTGCTGGTGCGCAAGGCCGAAGCCAGTGGCGCGGCGGTGCGCGACCCGGCGGCTTTCGCGGCCAAGTTCATCGCGGCCATCGCCGGCGTGCGTGCCGTGCAGCGCGCCGCGCTGCCCGAAGCGCTGGCACGCCAAGTGGCGCGCGAATTCGCCGCGCTGGTCGTCGCCGGCTGACGCGCAGCATCAGGCAACGCGGCGCACGCGCCGCGCCAGGCCGAGCACGACGGCGCCGAGCGCGAATTCGCCCAGCAGGGCCAGCGGCAGCGTCAACGCGCCCGCCAGCGCCAGCGCGAGTGCTGCCACCTTGCCGCACAGCGCGACGCCGCAGCCGATGTCACAGTTGGCGCAGGCGCTTCGCGCCAGCCTGAGCGCATCGACCGCGCGCGCCGGGTCCGGCGCCAGCACGACGACGCCGGCGGCGCCGGGCATCAAGCCGCGTGCAGCGCCGTCGAGCACGATGCGCGGGGCATCGCGAGGCGCATCATCAACACCATGCAAGGTGCCGCGCACGCCGAGTCGAGCCAGCGCGTCGCATGCTGCGGCCACGCGCGGCGTCACCCCCGGTCTCAGCGCGAACAGCGCCAGTGCGCCGTCGCCGTCGCCCAGCAGCGCGACCTTGCAACCGCGCGCGCGGTGCAGCTGCACCAGACTGCGCAACGGCGACGGCAGGGTGTCGCCGTTGACGACCCAGGACGGATCTCCAAGCCGATACTCGGCACCGTCGATGCGGCCGACGACGCCGCCGCCGCCGTCGAGCCGGGCTTGCGCCGGTGCGCGCGGCAACACGTCGAAGGCCGTCGCCAGCGCGCCCAGCGCCGACTGCGGCGCGCACGCCGCGAGCCCACGCACGATGCCCAGCAGTCGCGACGGCGCGTGGCGCACGCCGAGCAGTTGCCAGCCGGCGAGTTCGACGCGCGCGTCGACCGCGGCCACGTCGAGCACGACCACGCGGGCGCGAGCGGCACGCCGCAGCGTCTCGGCGCTGTCGAACACGATGCCGCGGCGCGCCGCGGCCGCCAGCACCGCGCCGATGCATGCGGGAGCGCACAGCGCCAGCGCGAACGGCCACGCCAACGCCAGCAGCGCCGGCACCCGCACCAGCGCGACGCCCCAGCCCGGCGCCTCATGAGCGGCGATCACGGGCGCCAACGCCACGGCGGTGGCGCCGCCCAGGGCGATGGCGGCAGCGGCACGCTGCCAGCGGTCGTGGACTGCAGCGCCGCACGCCAACGCGCGCAGCCGCACCGCGGCGCTGCGCGCCAGCAACGAACCCGCCGGCGAAGCGCCGACGACATAGTCGAGCGTGCCCACACCATTCCGGCTGCCGGCGTACAACGCATCGCCGCTGGCCTTGTTCACCCGCATGCGCTCGCCGGTCAGCGCTCGCTGATCGACGTCGCCGGCGCCGCCACACACGCAACCGTCGCCGGCAATGCGCTCGCCGGGCAAGGCCCGTGCAAGCTCGCCGCGCTGCAGCGCGGCGGCGGCACAGCGGGTCCAGCGCCCGCCGCGCCAGGCCCGCGCGTGCTGCGGCAACAGCGCCGCAGCGCCGATCCGCCGGCGATGGCCTTGCGTGACACGCAGCGCGATCCCCAGCGCCAGCGCGCTCAACACGGCCGCCACCGCCGCCTCGCTCCAGCGACCCAGCGCGCACGCCGCGGCGACCGCGCACCAGACCGGCATGCTCGTGCCGGCCGTGGCGCTCGCGCGCGCCGCCCGCACCGCGTGCAAGGCCAGCACGATCGCCGCCAACGCCGGCAGCGCGACGAGCCACGGCGCCAGTTCGAGGCCATCGACCAGCACCGCTGCGGCCGCGCAAGGCGGCGCGCCGACCCACGCCGCCGTCGCCATCACTTCTGCAGCGTCGCCGCGCCCAAGCACCATCGCCGCCCTCCGTCGCCCCCCTGCATTCGCATCGCTGGGGGAGTCGCCCCGATTGGAACGCGCATGGCAGCTGCGCGGCCCGGCAAGCCCTCGTCCCCGACAGGGACAAGGACAAGGCCACCACGCCGGGATCGCCCGCTGTCGCTCGACACACGCGCACGCTAGCATCGGCGCGATGGCGTGGACACGACAGGACACTCTCGACGGACTCGAGCGCACCGCGGTGTTCGGCGGCCTGCGCGCCGAGCTGCGCGCCGCGCTGGTGCCCTACGCCGAGCCGCAGGAACTGCACGGCGGCGACGTGCTGTTTCGCGCCGGCGAGCCGTCGCTGGCGCTGTACGTGCTGTGCTCGGGAAGCCTGGGCGCATTCGGCCGCGGCCTCGCCGGCGGCGCCGAACAATTGCTCGGCGCGATCACACCGGGCGAGACGGTCGGCGAACTCGGCTTCCTGACCGGTCAGCCGCGCAGCGCGACGGTACGCGCATTGCGTGACTGCACGCTGCTGCGCCTGGGGCGCAGCGACGTGTTGCTGCGGCTGATGGCGGAGCATCCGCAGGCGTTGGCCGAATCGCTGCGCCACATCCTGCAGCGACTGGGCCGCCGCGACGCCGGCGAGGCGCTGACCCCGCCGCGCACTTTCGCGCTGCTCGGCGCGCACGCCCGGCTGCCGCTGCGCGACGCCGCCGAGCGCCTGGCGGTGGCGCTGCGCCCCTTCGGGGCGACGCTGGTGCTCGATGCCGCACTCGGCCGCGGGCAGGATGCGGCGTGGCACAGCGCGCGCGAACGCGAGCACCGCTTCGTGCTCTACGTCGCCGATGCCGGCGACGCGGCGTGGCGCGCGACCTGCATCCGCCAGGCCGATCAGTTCCTGCTCACCGCCGAGCTGGGCGCGCCGCCGCAGCCATGGCCCGACGCGCTGTGCCGCAGCGGCGGCGACGCGCTGCACCGCACGCGCCGCCTGCTGCTGCTGGGCCCGCCAGGCGCGCCGCCGGCGCAACGCGCGCGGGAGTGGCTGCGCCTGTTCGGCGGCGCCGTGCAAGCGCACCATCTGCGCGACGACGCCGACTTCGCGCGACTCGCGCGCCACCTGGCGCAACGCGCGGTCGGCCTGGTGCTGTCGGGCGGCGGCGCGCGCGGCTTCGGCCACGTCGGCGTGGTGCGCGCGCTGCGCGAGCGCGGCACGCCGATCGACGCGATCGGCGGCACCAGCATCGGCGCCATCGTCGGCGCCGCAGTGGCCTGTGAGTGGAGCGACGCCGAAATCGACGCGCAACTGCGCGCCGGCTTCATCAGCGGCCATCCGCTGCGCGACCTCACGCTGCCGCTGATCGCGCTGACGCGCGGCAAGCGCGCGACGCGGCTGCTGCAGCGCGCGTTCGGCACGCGGCGCATCGAAGACCTGGCGATTCCATTCTTCTGTCTGTCGACCAACCTGACCGAAGGCCGAGTCGACGTGCACCGCGACGGCGCATTGTGGAAGTGGCTGCGCGCCGGCGCGGCCATTCCCGGCATCCTGCCGCCGCTGCTCGACCGCGGCATGGTGCACGTCGACGGCGCCGTGCTCAACAACCTGCCGACCGACGTGATGCGCGACGCCGGCGTGCACCACATCATCGCGGTCGACATCAGCGGCGACAACGCGTTGCCCGCGGCATTCGAGGACGCCGCGCTGCCCGCACTGCCGCGCCTGACCTGGCAATGGCTGCACGGCCGCCAATGGCCGAGCCTGTTCGCGATCCTGGTGCGCGCGGCGATGGTGCAAAGCGAGAGCAGTACCGAAATGCGCCGCGGTCTGGCCACACGGCTGTTGACGCCGCCGCACGCCGACGTCGGCCTGCTGAGCTGGCACGCCCACGCGCGGGCGATCGACAGCGCCTACCGCTACACGCTGGCGTACGACGCGCTGCCCTGATCGGCGCCGTCGCCGACGGCCGCGGCGATCCCGGCGCACAACCAGTCGACGACGCCGGCGCGCGCCTGCGCGTAGGCCGCGGCGCCGTCGAGCGCCGCCGCGTGGCTGCGCCGCAGCAGCGCGCCCAGCGGCGCCCGCGCGAGCGGCTCCTGCTGCACGTAGGCGCGCACCCGGCACGGCAGCGCGACATAGTCGCGCAGCAACGCCGGCCATGCCGAAAGCGCGCCGAGCTGCTGCTCCCACAGCAGCAGCGCGGCCAGCGCGCCGAGTGCGCTGCTCGGTTGCGTGGGGTCGACCGGCAGCCGCCAGTGCGCCGGCCAGTCGCGCCACTGCTGCGGCGGCATCGGGCGCGCGATGCCATACCCCTGGCCGCAATCGGCGCCGAGCACCGCGGCGGCCTCGATCAGCGCCGCATCCTCCAGCCCCTCGACGGTGACGCGTGCGCCGACGCCATGCGCCAGTCGCGTCAGGTGGGTGATGAACTCGAGCGCGCGCAAGGGCTTGGCGTGCGCGCCGCGCACCAGCGCCTGATCGATCTTGACGCCGTCGAAGGCGATGCGATCCATGCGCAGCAGCGAGCTGTGGCCCGAGCCGAGGTCGTCCTGCACGATGCGGATGCCGCTGCGACGCAGCGCGTCGAGCTGGGCGTCACGCCGCGCCGGATCGCGTGCATCATGCGTTTCCAGCAACTCGAGCTGCAGCAGCGACGGCGGCAGTCGCCAGCGCGTCAGCGCGTCGAACACCGCGTCGTGCCAGCGCGGGTCGTCGAGCGCCTCGGCCGGCATGTTCAGCGCCACCGGCAACGGCGTCGAGCGCCCCTGCAGGTCGCTGCAGACTTGCTCGAGACCCAGCTTGAACAGCTGCAGCAGGGCGTCGGCGTCGAGCGTCGGCAGGAACTGCCCCGGTGCGATCAGCGTGCCGTCGGCCTGGCGCATGCGGGCCAGCGCCTCGACGTGATCGACGCGGCCGCTGCGCAGATCGACGATAGGCTGGTAGTGCATCTGCACCGCGCCGTCGTCGAGCAACTGCGCGTAGGCCCGGCGCAGCTGCACCGGGATCACCTGGCTGCGCTCCTGACGCAGCACCGCGCGGCTCATCGTCTGCTGGATGTGGCGCAGCGCGACCTCGCGCTGCGCGCCGCTGAAGAAACCGGGAAAACCGCTGTACAGGTTCAGCACCGCAAACGGGCGCGCCGCGTCGTCGAGCAACGGGATCGATGCGACGGTGCGCAAGCCGAGGCGATCGAGTTCGGCGCGCCACGGCTCGGCATCGCCTTCCAGACGCACCATGTCGCGGATCTGCACTTCGCCGCTGCGCCAGGCCACGCCGGCCGGGCTCATGCCGCCGGGCTGCGCGGCATCGATCGCGAACGGCACCACGCGGCCGTCGAGGAAGGCCTGCGCATAGGCGCGCCCGGCCTGGCCACCGTAGGCCTCGATCTGCAGCCCGCCCTGCGCGTCGGGCCGGGCGAACAGCGCCGCGACCATGCCGTCGAGCGCAGTCAGCACCTGCAGGCTGTCGCGCAGCAGCGCGGCCAGGCTGCCGGCGCTCTCGGTGACACGCTCGAGCGCGACGAAGGTCTGCGCCACCTCGACCGCGAAGCGAACGTGACTCTTGGTCTGCGCCTCGATGTCGAGCAGCACGCGCTGTTGCAGCGCCGCGACCAGCTGCTCGCGCTGCGCGACGGGCATCTCGAGCCTGAACAGCAACTGGTGGATCTGCTCCTGGTACAGGTGATAGCCCTCGAGCAGCGCCGGCAGACCGAGGCCGACGAGTTCGTGCACCCGTCCCACGCGCAACGCCGCGTCGTAGTGGGTCTGCATCGACAGCTCGGGGTCGAGCAGCATCGCCAGATGCGCGGCCTGCCGGCCCTTGAGCCGCGCCAGCTCGGCCGGAGACAGTCGGCCGAGCAGCACACGCGCCTCGGCGCGGTGTTGCAGATCGCGATAGAAACGCTCGACGAAACCGTCGAGATCAAGGTTCACGCCGCGCCACAGGCAACGCAGCAGTTCGCCGATCTCGGCGCAGTAGGCCAGCGAGTACGGCGCGTGGTCGACAGCGAAATCGGGATGGGCGGTTCGGTGCATGGCGTGAGGGCGGACGGCTGGCTTGTGCAGCATACCCCTTAAGGCATCCTGCCCAAGTATTGGATCGGTCGCCCCGACACGGCTTCCGTGGCAGAATCGAAGGCACCCTCCGCGACGGAGAATGGACGATGACTCCACGCTCGATCCTGTTGGTCGAAGACAATGCGCAGGACGAAATGCTGATCCTGCGAGCGCTGCGCCGCAGCAACGTGGCCAACGGCATCGACGTCGTGCGCGACGGCCAGCAAGCGCTCGACTACCTCTACGCCGACGGTGAATTCGCCGCGCGCAGCGGCCAGGCGCCGCCGGCGGTGGTGCTGCTCGACATCGGGCTGCCGCGGCTGTCCGGGCTCGACGTGCTCGAGCGGCTGCGCGCTGACCCCCGCACGCGCACGCTGCCGGTGGTGATGCTGACCTCGTCGGACGAGGATGCCGACCGCATGCGCAGCTACGCCGGCGGCGCCAACAGCTTCGTGCGCAAGCCGCTCGACTTCACCGAGTTCGCCGAAACCGTGTCGCGCCTCGGCGTGTACTGGCTGGCGGTCAACGAGCCGCCGCTGGGCTGAGCTGCGCATGGACCGCAACGGATCCACGCTGCGCATCCTCGCGGTCGAGGACTCGCCGGCCGATTTCATGCTGTTGCAGCGCAACCTGGCGCAGCGCGGCATCGACGCGAACTGGCAACGCGTCGACCACGACGACGCGCTGCGCAGTGCGCTGCGCGAGGCCTGGGATGTCGTGCTGACCGATTTCAGCGTACCCGGCATGGACGTGCTGCACAGCGTCGACCAGATCCGGGCGCGCGATCCGCTGCTGCCGGTGATCCTGGTGTCGGGCAGCATCGGCGAGGAGAAGGCGGTCGAGTTGCTGCGCGCCGGCATCGCCGACTTCGTGCTGAAGGACCGTCCGGCGCGGCTCGGCGACGCGATCCAGCGCGCGCTGGCCGACAGCGCCGCGCGGCGCGCGCTGCAACGCTCGACCGACGAGCTGCAACGCAGCCGCGCGCAACTGCAGGCGGTGCTCGACGCGCTGCCCGACCTGTTGTTCGAAGTCGACGCGCAACTGCGCATCGTCGGCCACCACTCGCCGCGCCGCGACCTGCTGGCGGTGCCGCCGGAGCGTTTCCTCGGCCGCAGCTTCGCCGAGGTGCTGCCCGATCCGGCCGCGCGCGCGTGCATGGACGCGCTGCACGCGGCGCGGCGCGACGGCTGGGCGATCAGCGCGCCCTACCCGCTGCGGCTCGGCGACGCGGAGTACTGGTTCGAGGCCTCGATGACCTGGCGCGAAGCGCCGCCGGGCTACATCGTGCTCGCGCGCGACGTCACCGCGCGCCGCCGCGACGAGCAGGAATTGCGCATCGCGGCCACCGCGTTCGAATCGCAGCAAGGCATGATCGTCACCGATCCGCACGGCGTGATCCAGCGCGTCAACCGCGCCTTCACGCGGCTGACCGGCTACACCGCGGCCGAAGCGGTCGGCCACACGCCGCGACTGCTGCGCTCGGGCCGCTACGACGACGCGTTCTACCGCGCGATGTGGCAGGCCGTCGCGCGCGACGGCTACTGGGCCGGTGAGCTGGTCAATCGCCACAAGGACGGCGAACTGCGCGTCGAGTGGGTGGCGATCTCGGCGGTGACCGACGCCGCCGGCGCGATCACGCATTACGTCGGCAGCTTCTCCGACCTGACGCAGCAGCGCGAGGCCGAGGCACGCGCGCAACACCTCGCACAGTACGACCCGCTGACCGAGTTGCCCAACCGCGCGCTGCTGCACGACCGCATCGCCCAGGCGCTGACCGGCAGCACGCGCACCCGCGAGTTCTGCGCGATGCTGCTGCTCGACCTGGACCGCTTCAAGGACATCAACGACGCGCTCGGCCACCGCGCCGGCGACCAGCTGCTGCTGCAGGCGGCGCAGCGCATGCGCGCGGTGGTGCGCGACGGCGACACGCTGGCGCGCTTCGGCGGCGACAAGTTCGCGATCATCATGGAAGACCTCGGTGCCGACGCGCACCGCGCGGCACGCTACGCGTCGGCGCTGGCCGACAAGGTGCGCGGCGCGTTGGCCACGCGTTATGCGCTCGGCGGTCACGCGCCGGTGTGCAGCGCCAGCATCGGCGTGTCATTGTTCAACGGTGTCGACGGCAACGTCGAGGCCGTGCTCAAGCAGGCCGAGCTGGCGATGTACCGCGCGAAGACCGAAGGGCGCGACCGCGTGCGCTTCTTCGAGCAGGAAATGCAAAGCGCGCTCGAATCGCGCAGCGCGCTGGCCGCCGATCTGCGTGACGCGATCGAGCAGCAGCAGTTCGTGCTGCATTACCAGCTGCAGGTCGATCGCACCGGACGCCCGCGCGGCGCCGAGGCGCTGCTGCGCTGGCAGCACCCGCGCGCCGGACTGCTGCTGCCCGACCGCTTCATCGGCCTGGCCGAGGACACCGGGCTGATCGAGCCGCTGGGCCAGTGGGTACTGATGCAAGCGTGTCGCGTGCTGGCCGACTGGCAGCGCGACGACGCGCTGCGCGAGCTGCGGCTGGCGGTCAACGTCAGCCCGCGCCAGTTCCGCCGCGACGACTTCGTCGCCACGGTACTGAGCCCGTTGCGCGAGTTCGGCGTCGACGCCCAGCGACTCAAGGTCGAGATCACCGAAAGCCTGGTGCTCGACGACGTCGACGACGCGGTGCGCAAGATCGGCGAACTCAAGCGCCACGGCGTCGGCATTTCACTCGACGATTTCGGCACCGGCAGCTCGTCGCTGGCCTACCTGACGCGGCTGCCGCTGGACCAGCTGAAGATCGACAAATCCTTCGTCGTCAAGCTGCCGCAGCGCGGCAGCGACGCGATGGTCGCGCAGGCGGTGATCGCACTGGGCAAGGGCCTGGGACTCGACGTGATCGCCGAAGGCGTCGAAACCGATGCGCAGCACGCCTTCCTGCTCGCCCACGGCTGCGACGCGTTCCAGGGCTGGCACTTCGCGCGCGCCGAACCGCTGGGTGCGTTCGAGGCGGCGGTACGCGCCGGTGAGGCCAGGCTCAGCGCGACGCCGCGGTGATCGCGATGCCACGCAGCTGACCGGCTCGCGCCGGGCCTTGCGGCGCCGGCCAGCGGCTGGCGTCGAAGCGGTGCAGCAGCTCGGCCAGGCGCTGCCGCGCCGCGTCGGCCGCGGCCAGCTTGACGTGACCGAAGCCGCGGATCGACAGCGGCAGCGCGGCGATCTCGACGGCCAGCGGCAGACACGCCGCGTCGAGCCGCGGCAGCAGCTCGTCGAGCAACGCCAGGTAGTCGTCGATCAACTTCCGTTCCAGCCGGCGCTCGGCGCTGTAGCCGAAGGGGTCGAACCGAGTCCCGCGCAGGCCGCGCGCGCTGGCCAGCACGCGCAGCAGCGGCAGCGCCCAGGCGCCGACGCGGATCTTGCGTCGCGCGCCGAGCCACGGCGGCGCCAGCAGCAGCGCGATGCGCGGCTGGCCCTCGAACGCGTGGGCCAGCGACGCCGCGAACCCCGGTGCGGTGTACAGCCGCGCCACTTCATACTCGTCCTTGTAGCTCATCAACTTGCCCAGCGCGCGCGCGACCGTGCGCGCCAGCCGGCCGTCGCCGCCGATCGCCTGCTCGCGCCGGCGCACCCGGTCGACCTGCGCGGCGTAGCGCTGCGCCCAGGCGTCGTGCTGCCAGTCGCGCAGCAGCGCGACGTGGCGCGCGAGCAGCGCGTCGATGTCCTCGTCGACAGCCGCCGTGCGCTCGCGTTTGCGCAGCGCCGCGCAACCGTCGGCGTCGCCGGCGGCGAGCCGGCCGAGATCGAACGCGAGCCGGTTGGCGTCGACCGCGACGCCGTTGAGTTCGATGGCACGGATCAGTGACTCCGCGTCGAGCGGAACCAACCCGAGCTGCCAGGCGTAGCCGAGCGCGACGATGTTCGCGCCGACGCTGTCGCCGAGAAAGTCCTCGGCCAGCGCGTGCGCGTCGAACAGATCGACGCGCCGCACACCCGCCGCGGCGCGCAGCTTGTCGAGCAGCGCGTCGACCGGCAGTTCGGCTTCCGGGTCGCGCATCGTCTCGGCCAGCGGCACGCGATGGGTGTTGGCGACGATGCGCGTGCGGCCGTGACGCACCGTGTGCAGCGCCTCGGCGCTGGCGCCGACGACGAGGTCGCAGGCCAGCAGCGCGTCGGCCTGCTGCGCGTCGATGCGCACCTGATGCAACTGTTCGGCGCGGCGCGCCAGCCGGACGAAGGACAGCACAGCACCGCCCTTTTGCGCAAAGCCCATGAAGTCGAGCACGCTGGCGGCGGCGCCCTGCAGGTGCGCGGCCATCGCCACCAGCGCGCCGACCGTGACCACGCCGGTGCCGCCGACGCCGGCGACCAGCAGGTCCCAGGGTCCGTCCCACGCCGCCGGCGCCGGCCGCGGCAGCGCGGCCACCCGCGCGCGCAGCGCGTCGAGCACCTGGGCGTCGCGGCGCAGCAGCCCCGGGCGGCGACGCAGCTGTGCTGCGCTGACTTCGACGAAGCTCGGGCAGAAGCCGCGCGCGCAGCTGTAGTCCTTGTTGCACGCCGACTGGTCGATGTGGCGACGGCGCCCCAGCGGCGTGTCGTGCGGCTGCACCGCGACGCAGTTGCTCTGCACGCTGCAATCGCCGCAGCCCTCGCAGACCGCGTCGTGGATGAACAGGCGCCGCGGCGGATCGGCCGCTTCGCCGCGGCGGCGCCGTCGGCGCAGCTCGGCGGCGCAGGTCTGCTCGTAGATCAGCACCGTGACCCCGGACATCGCGCGCAGACGCCGCTGCACCGCGTCGAGCTCGGTGCGGTCGTGGAACGTGGTGCCGGCCGGGAAGCGGTGGCGCTGCGCGTGGTACCTGGCCGGAGCGTCCGACACCACCGCGACGTGGGTCACGCCCTCGCTTTCGACCTGACGCGCGATCGCATCGACGCTCAGGCGGCCGTCGACCGGCTGCCCGCCGGTCATCGCGACCGCGTCGTTGTACAGGATCTTGTAGGTCATCGTCGCCTTCGCGGCGACGGCCTGGCGTATCGCCAGGTAGCCCGAGTGGTAGTAGGTACCGTCGCCGAGGTTCTGGAACACGTGCGACTCGCGCGTGAACATCGCGTGCGACACCCAGTCGACGCCTTCGCCGCCCATCTGGATCAGCCCGACCGTGTCGCGCTGCATCCAGCTGGCCATGAAGTGGCAGCCGATGCCGGCCTGCGCATGCGAGCCTTCGGGTACCCGGGTCGACGTGTTGTGCGGGCAGCCGGCGCAGAAATACGGCAGCCGGCGCACGCCGTCGGCCGCGTTGCTCAGCAGTTCGGGGAGCGTGAAGTCGCGCACATGGCGGCGATGGTCGTTGAAGGTCGCGTGATCGGGGAAGTGCCGCACCAGCCAATCGGCCACCTGCACGATCAGCCGTGACGGACGCAACTCGCCGTCGGCCGCGACCAGCGGCGCGCCGTCGGCGTCTTGCTTGCCGACGATGCACGGACGCTGCGCGTCGTTGTACAGCAGCGCACGCAACTGCGTCTCGACCACCGGCGCCTTCTCCTCGATCACCAGCACTTCGCGCAGGCCGGCGCAGAACGCGCGCATGCGCGTCGTCTCGAGCGGAAACGACAAGCCGACCTTGTAGATGCGCACGCCTGCGGTGGCCAGCATGTCCGGCGTGATCTCGAGCCGCCGCAGCACTTCCATCAGGTCGTGGTGCGCCTTGCCGCAAGTGACGATGCCCACGCTGGCGCCGGCGCAGGCGACGATGTCGCGATCGATGCGGTTGATGCGGGCGAACGCGGCGACCGCGTCGAACTTGTCGCTCAGACGCGTCTCGATGCGCAGCGACGGCAGGTCGGGCCAGCGGTAGTGCAGCCCGTCGGCCGGCGCGTGATGCCCGCTGAGCGCCTGCACCGCATCGGCGTCGCGCCACGCCGCGACACGCGCGGCGGTGGCGTCAAGGTCGACGCTGGCGCGGCTCTCGACCACTTCGGACAAGGCGGTGAAACCGACCCAGTTGCCGCTGTAGCGCGACAGCGCCCAGCCATACAGGCCGAATTCGAGGTATTCGCCGACATCGGCCGGCGCCAGCACCGGCATGCGCAGCGCCTGGAACAGCAGGTCGCTCTGGTGCGGCATCGACGACGAGGCGCAGCCGTGGTCGTCACCGGCGACGACCAGCACGCCGCCATGGCGCGACGCGCCGTAGGCGTTGCCGTGCTTGATCGCATCGGCCGCGCGGTCGACCCCCGGGCCCTTGCCGTACCACATCGCGAACACCGCGTCGGCACTGCGCTGCGGATCCGCCTCGACGCGTTGGGTGCCCAGCACCTGGGTCGCCGCCAGCTCCTCGTTGACCGCCGGCACGAAGCGCACGCCGCGCTCGGCGTAGGCGGCGCCAGCGCCCCAGATGACCTGGTCGAGGCCGCCCAGCGGCGAGCCGCGATAGCCGCTGACGAAGCCGCGCGTGTCGAGGCCGCGCGCCGCGTCGAGCGCGCGCTGCATCAGCGGCAGCCGGGCCAGCGCCTGCGTGCCGCTGAGGAAGATGCGCCCCTGCTCGGCCCACAACGCGTCGTCGAGGCGATAAGGGCGCGAAGCGGTCTCGTGCATCTGTGTCTCCCGATGGATGATGAAAAAAGCATAGTTTCCCCACCGGAAAAATGGATTCCAAAAAGCCGAGATGTGGCGCAGAATTTGAAGAAATATTTTCTGCGAGGTCGACATCTTGGAGAATTTTGTTCTTGACCAGGCTTCGCTGCGCATCCTCGAGGCCTTGCAGCGCGACGCCCGGCAGACCATGCAGCAGTTGTCCGACGCGGTCGGCCTGTCGATCACGCCGTGCTGGAAGCGCGTCAAGGAAATGGAAGCCGCCGGCGTGATCCGCGGCTACACCGCGCGGGTCGACCGCGAGCGCGTCGGGCTCGGCCTGGTCGCGGTCGCCGAGGTCAACCTCAGCCCGCACAGCGACGCGGTCGTCGAACAGTTCGAGCGCGCGATTCGCGCGCTGCCCCAGGTCGTGCGCTGCGTCTCGACAACCGGCGAAGCCGACTATCTGCTGACGGTCGTGACCCGAGACATCGTCAGCTACGACCGATTCCTGCAACAGCACATCTTCCGCCTGCCCGGAATCGCCCACGTGCGCTCGAGCATCGTGCTGCGCGAGGTCAAGGACGACGCCGGTCTGCCGTTGCGCGAGTGAGCGCCTACTTCTCGCGCGCGATCAGCCAGGCGCCGTCGTGCCGCTGCAGCCGCAGTGTCTTGGCGCCGTCGAAACGGGTGGCGCCGGCAGCATAGTGCTCGACGAAGTGAGCGGTCGCCGTGTCGCCGGCGACATGGATGCGCAGCCCATCGAGCGTGACCACGATCGAGCCCTTGTCGCCGATGCGCTTGCTGCGGGCCGCGACCCACGACGCATGCTTGCTTCCCGGAGGCGCATAGCCGGGCAGGTAGGCGGCGAAATAAGCCGGCAGATCCTTGCGCGACCATGCAGCGGCCCAGGCGCGCACCGCTGCGGCGACAGCGTTCGTGACCGCGGCCGCCGCTGGGGTCGACGCGGACGTCGGCATCGGCGGCGGTGACGCCTGCGGCCGCACGATCACCGTCGGCGCCGGCGCGCGCGGCGCCGACGGCGCCAGCGCGGCGAGGGCACTTCGAGCCTGCGCGTCGCCTTGCGCCGCCGCGCGCCGCAGCCATTGCCGGGCACGCACCTCGTCCCGGGGTACACCGGCGCCGTCGCGGTAGAGCAGACCCAGGCTCAACTCGGCCTTGGCGTTGCCCTGCTCGGCCGCTTGGCGGTACCAGGCCGCAGCGCGCGTCAAGTCGCGTTTGACGCCCTGGCCGTTGGCGTAGAACCACGCCAGGTTGTTCTGCGCGCGCGCGTAGCCCTGTGCCGCCGAACGCCGGTACCAGGCCAGGGCGCTGGCCACGTCGCGCGGCACACCCAGGCCGTTGGTATAGAGCACGGCCAGGCTGTATTGCGCCTCGGCGTCGCCCTGCTCGGCAGCGCGGCGAAACCACGGCGCCGCGGCCGCGTAATCGTGGCCGACATCGACGCTGTAGATGCCGTACCAGTTCTCGGCGGCGGCGTTGCCGGCACGCGCCGCGCCTTGCAGCCTGCTCAGCGCCGCGGCGTCGCCGCGCTCGGCTGCCGCGGCCCAGGCGCGTGCATCGAGCGACGCTTGCGACGTCGGCGCGGCGCGCGCGGCCAGCGGCATGGACAGTGCCGCGAAGCAGACGACCGGCAACAGCCCGTGCAGCGGAACGACGATACGGCGGCGGATCGGTAGAGGCATGGCGGAAGCGTTGCGATACGGCAACGCGACTATAACGCTGCCCCCTGCGTCCGCGCCCGGGCTAGGCAGGCTGGAATGGACGTGCTAATATTTTCGTCTTGCTTGGGGGTATAGCTCAGTTGGTAGAGCAGCTGACTCTTAA
>JAJZHH010000019.1:23954-30879 GCA_021804595.1 Pseudomonadota bacterium | reverse complement strand
CGCCGCCGAGCCTTAGACCCTCGCGTTTCAGGGAGACACTGATGAACGACCGTTTCAATCCGCAGCCTTCGATGTACGGCCAGCGTTACGCCGGCGCCGTCGTCGCGCGCAACAAGGTGCTGCGCAACACGTACCTGCTGCTGGCGATTTCGCTGGTGCCGACGGTGCTCGGCGCCTGGGCCGGGCTGGCCACCGGAATGGCGCAGTGGATGATGCTCAACCCCGGTATGGGCATGCTGCTGTTCTTCGGCGGCGCGTTCGGCCTGATGATCGCGATTCAGCGCAACAACACGTCGGGGCTGGGCGTCGCGCTGCTGCTGGGCTTCACGTTCTTCATGGGCCTGATGATGTCGCAGCTGCTGAGCATCGTGCTCGGCCTGGCCAACGGTGTGCAGCTGATCGCGCTGGCCTTCGGCGGCACCGCGATCATTTTCGGCGCGATGGCCTCGCTGGCCACAGTGGTCAAGCGCGACCTCAGCGGCCTGAGCAAGTTCCTGTTCATCGGAGCGGTGATGCTGATCATCGCCGGCGTCGCGAACATGTTCCTGCATCTGCCGTCGCTGATGATCATGTTCTCGGTGGTCGCGATCGGCATCTTCTCGGCCTTCATGATGGTCGACGTGCGCCGCGTGCTCGACGGCGGCGAGACCAACTACATCTCGGCCACGCTGGCGATCTACCTCGACCTGTACAACGTGTTCGTCAACCTGCTGTCGCTGCTGAGCATCTTCGCTGGCGGCAGCCGCCGCTGACGCGCACCGACGACGTCGAAAAGCCCGGCTCGGCCGGGCTTTTTTTCGTGCCCGCGGCGCGCGCGCTCAGTCGGCGCGCTCGAACACCGCGATCGACTCGACGTGCGAGGTGTGCGGGAACATGTTGACGACGCCGGCGGCGCGCAGCGTGTAGCCGCCCTGGTGCACCAGCAGGCCGGCGTCGCGCGCCAGCGTGGCCGGGTTGCACGAGACGTAGACGATGCGCCGCGGCGCGACGAACGCGGCGTCGGCGCGAGCCTCGACCAGCGCCTTGCACAGCGCCAGCGCGCCTTCGCGCGGCGGGTCGATCAGCCATTTGTCGAAGGTGCCGAGCGCGCGCAGCGCCGCCGCGTCGATCTCGAACAGATTGCGCGCCTGGAACTCGGTGCGGGCCCGCACGCCGTTGGCCGCGGCGTTGTCGCGCGCGCGCTGCACCAGCACGTCGCTGCCTTCGACGCCGAGCACCGAGGCCGCGCGCGTGGCCAGCGGCAGCGTGAAATTGCCCAGGCCGCAGAACCAGTCGGCGACGCGCTCGTCGGCGGCCGGCTGCAGCAGGCGCAGCGCGCGGCCGACCAACGCCTGGTTGACGCGATGGTTGACCTGGGTGAAATCGGTCGGCTTGAACGGCATCGTGACGCCGAACTCGGGCAGCGCGTAGCGCAGCGGCTCGGCGTCGACGTCGAGCGGCGCCACCGTCTGCGGCCCACCGGGCTGCAGCCACCACTGCACGTCGTGGGCCGCGGCGAACGCGCGCAGCGCGTCGACGTCGGCCGGCAGCAGCGGCTGCAAGTGACGCAGCACCAGGGCCACGATGGTCCGCCCGCCCGCTTCGCCGACCGCCAGTTCGATCTGCGGCAGGCGGTCGGGGCACGACAGCGACGCGATCAGCGCACGCAGCGGCAGCAACAGCGCCGACACGCGCGGCGGCAGGATCGCGCAGCTGCGCATGTCGGCGACGTAGCTCGAGCCGCGCTCGTGGAAGCCGACCAGCACGCCGCCCTTCTTCGGCACCAGGCGCACGGTCAGCCGTGCGCGGTGGCGGTAACCCCAGCTCGGTCCGGCGAGCGGACGCAGCACGAACTGCGGGCGCAGCTGCGCCAGATGCAGCAGGTCGTCCTCGAGCGTGCGCTGCTTGAACGCCAGTTGCGCGGCAGCGTCGACGTGCTGCATGCTGCAGCCGCCGCACACGCCGAAATGCGCGCAGCGCGGCGCGACGCGGGTCGACGCCGGATCGCGGATCTCGACCGCGTCGCCGCTCTCCCACTTCGGCTTGCGTCGCGTGATGCCGGCGCGAACGAGCTCGCCGGGCAGCGCTCCGGCGACGAACACCACCTTGCCGTCGGCACGGTGGGCCACGCCGCGCGCTTCGAGGTCGAGCGCCTCGACGCGCAGCCATTCATCGGATATCGTCGGTTTCATCGGTCGGCGGGCGCGCGCTGCGGCCCAAAGTCGTCTCGTCTCAGGCGGGCGCGGACCAGGCCTGCAGGTATTCGGCCCAGTGCGCCTCGTGCACGGCCCACTCGGCCAGCGTCGAGCGCACCAGCTCGATCTCGTCGGCGTGCTGCGCCGGCGACAGCCCGCCGCGCATCAGCTGGAAGCGGCAGTACAGCAAATAGGTGTTGAGCACGTCGGTCTCGCAATAGCGCCGCACCGCGTCGCGCTGCCCGCCGTTCCACGCGCTCCACACCTGCGAGCCGTCCATGCCGAGCTTGCCCGGCAGGCCGCACAGCTGCGCCAGCAGGTCCATGCCGGCGTTGGCGCGCGGCTGGTACAGCGCGAGCAGGTCCATCAGGTCGAGGTGACGGGTGTGGTAGCGCGAGATGTAGTTGTTCCACTTGTACTCGCGGTCGTCCTCGCCCATGTCCCAGTACTTCGGCGCCTGCACGCCGTGCACCAGTGCGCGGTAGTGCAGCACCGGCAGGTCGAAGCCGCCGCCGTTCCACGACACCAGCTGCGGCTCGAGGCGGTCGATCAGCTTGAAGAAACCCTGCACCACCGCGCCCTCGCTGGCGCCGTCGTCGACGTAGGAGTGCACTTTCAGGCCCTTGGCCGGGTCGCGGAAGATGCACGAGATGACGACCACGCGCTGGCACGCGATCGGCAGGAAGTCGCTGCCGGTGGCCTCGCGCCGGCGCTGCTGCGCCTGCTCGACGGTGGCCGCCTCGTCGAGCCCGGGGTCGGCCAGGCCGGCGGCGCGCAGCGCCGCCGCGTCGGGCACGGTCTCGATGTCGAACACGACGATCGGCGAGCTGCTGCCGGGTCTCACAGCACCGCTCCCTTGTCGACGCCGCCGCGATCGAGCCGGCGCTTGAGCTTGAGCAGCGTTTCCTGCTGGATCTGGCGCACGCGCTCGCGCGTCAGGTCGAGGCGCCGCGCCAGCGCCTCGAGGGTTTCCGGATCGCGCCCGTAGAGGCCGAAGCGCGCCTCGACGATTTCGCGCTCGCGCTCGTCGAGCGTGCGCAGCCAGCTCTCGAGCAGTTCGGTGACCTCGTGCGCCTGCGCGGTTTCGTCGGGGCCTGGCGACTGCTGGTCGGCGAACTGATCGGCGTAGCTCTCGCCGCCGTTTTCGTGCACGACGTCGAGCGAGGCCGGCAGCTCGCCCAGGCTGAGCAGGTCGAGCACGTCGTCGGCGCTGCGCCCGGTCAGGCTGGCGATGTCCTCGACCGACGCGCTGCCGTTGGCGCTGGACTCCTCGAGGTGGCGGCGCGCGCGCAACACCTGGTTGAGCTCGCGGATGACGTGGACCGGCAGCCTGATGGTCCTGCCCTGCTGCATGATCGCGCGCTCGACGTTCTGCCGGATCCACCAGCTGGCGTAGGTCGAGAAGCGGAATCCGCGTTCGGGCTCGAACTTCTCGATCGCGTGCATCAGCCCGAGGTTGCCCTCCTCGATCAGGTCGGCCAGGGCGAGGCCACGCCCGGCGTAGCCCTTGGCGATGCTGACGACGAGGCGCAGATTGTGCTCGACCATCGCCTGGCGGGCGTCGAAATCGCCTTGCCGCGCGCGCATCGCGGTGTCGTATTCCTGCGCCGGGGTCAACAGCGGCTTGGCGCGGATCTGGTTCAGGTAGACCTGCAGCACGCTCTGCGCGCCGGCGTCGGCGGCGAGCGCGCCGAACAACTCGTCGGCGCCGGATTCACCGTCGCCGTCGCCGTCAGCGCGGCGGGGCGGGTCCTGGGGCGGCTGGGGACTACGCGGCATCGCGGGCTCCGGGGGAACGCGGCGCGCGCATCAGCGCGCCGGAAGCACCTGCATCGGATCAATCGGCTTGCCGCGCAGCCTGACCTCGAAATGCAACTCGACACGCGGCGCATCGCTCGACCCCATCAGCGCGACCGGCTGGCCGGCACTGACGGTTTCACCGTCCTTGACCAGCAGCCGGTCATTGTGCGCGTACACCGAGATGTAGTCGGCGTTGTGCTTGACGATGACCAGGTTGCCGAAGCCGCGCAACTCGTTGCCGGCGTAGACGACACGCCCGGCAGCAGCCGCGCGTACCGTTTCGCCACGCGTGCCGGCGAGATCCAACCCCTTGCTCGATGCGCCGTTGTAGCCTTGCAGCACCTTGCCGGCCACCGGCCACTGCCAATGCAGCGCGCCGCTCGTCGGCTGCGCATGCGAGTTCGGCGACGGGGCGACCGAAGGCGCCGAAGCCGTGTGATGCGGCCGCGACGCCTCCGTCACGGCACGGGCCGGCGGCGCCGACGCGGCATGGCTGGGCGTCGCCGCCGACGCGGCGGCGGTCGCGCCCAGCGGCACCGGCTGCGCCACCGCGCCCGAAGCGCCCGTCGACGGCGTCGGTGCCACGGCACTGCCGGCCGGCGGCGCCACGCGCAGCACCTGGCCGACTTCGATCACGTTCGGATCGGCGAGCTGGTTCCAGCGCACCAGTTCGTGCCAGTTCTGGCCCGTCTGCGCGGCGATGCGGCGCAGCGTGTCGCCGGGCTTGACCGTGTAGTAGCCGGCCTGGCCGGCAAAGGCCGCGTTCGGCCCGCCGGTGGCGACGCCTGGCGACGGGATCTGCCCGGCCGGGGTGAAGCCGCGGTTGACCACCGGCGCCGGCCCCAGCGGAACGCTGGAACAGGCGGCCAGGACCAGGGTGCACGGGAGCAGGAACGCAAGCAGTCGCATGGTGGGCGCGGCCAGTGGATTCAGACGAGGCCCGATTTTAGGGGGACGAAATGCGCATCCTCGACGCACCACGATTCCACCTTGCCCGACGCATGACGCCGATACGCCATCAGCCGCTGCGGCCGCCCGATCGGCGCCAGCAGCACGCCGCCGGGGCGCAACTGCGCCAGCCAGGCGTCGGGGGGGGTATCGGCCGCTGCCGCGCTGAGCACCGCGTCGTACGGTGCGCCGGCTTGCAGTCCGCCGCTGCCGTCGCCGAACAGCAGCCGCAGATTGGCCAGGCGCAGCGCGCGCAGATTGCTGCGCGCCAACTCGTGCAGTGCGCGGATGCGCTCGACGCTGTAGACCTCGCCGGCGATGTGGCTCAGCACCGCGGCCTGGTAGCCGCAACCGGTGCCGATCTCGAGCAGTCGCGCCGGGCGCGCGCCCAGCGCCTGCAGCAGCACGGACGCGCAGCGGGCGACGACCGAGGGCTTGGAAATCGTCTGCCCGTGACCGATCGGCAGCGCGTTGTCCAGATACGCCTGCGCCGCCAGCGCCGGTTCGATGAACAGGTGGCGCGGCACCGCCTGCATCGCCGCCAGCGCCGCCGGCTCCATGCCGCCGAGCGCGCGCAGCCGCTCGACCATGCGCGCGCGCACCGCGTCCGAATCGAGCCCGTGGCCGCGCGCCGCCGGCGCCGCGGCCGGCTTCGGCGCAGCCTTCACGGCGGCTTGCGCGATGTCTGCAGCGCCGGGAAGCCGCGCCGGGAAGTGGGCGCGGCGCGATTCAGTCATCGCCGCGCTTCATCGCTGCGCCGCGCCGAGGTCGGCAAAGCGCGCGCGGCAGGTCTCGAGCATGGGATGGTGCGTGAGGTCGAGCTGCAGCGGGGTCAGCGCGGCGCAGCCTTGCGCGATCGCGTGAAAATCGGTTCCGGGCTGGTCGTCGAGCGCGTGGCCGGCGCCGCCGATCCAGTAGATCGGTTCGTCGCGCGGGTTGCGCTGCACCACCACCGGTTGGCTCGGATGGCGCTTGCCCAGCCGCGCGACCTGCACGCCGCGCAATTCGCGGCGCGGCAAGTTGGGCACGTTCAGGTTGATCAGCATCGCCGGCGCCGGCGCGTGCAGCAGGTCGCGGGCGACGTCGACGGCGACGTCGACCGCGGTGTCCAGATGCTCCCAGCCCTTGTCGACCAGCGACACCGCCAGCGACGGCAAGCCGAACAGGAAACCCTCGGTGGCAGCGGCAACGGTGCCCGAATAGATCGTGTCGTCGCCGAGGTTGGCACCGTTGTTGACCCCACTGACGACGAGGTCCGGACGGAAATCGAGCAGGCCGGTCAGCGCGATGTGCACGCAATCGGACGGCGTGCCGTTGACGTAGTGGAAACCGTTGGCCGCTTCGAAGACCGACAACGGACGGTTCAGCGTCAACGCGTTCGACGCCGCGCTGGCGTTCTGTTCGGGCGCGACCACGGTGACCTCGCCGAGCCGGCACAGGCCCTGGTACAGGGCCTGCAAGCCGGGAGCGAGGTAACCGTCGTCGTTGGCGAGGAGGATGCGCATCGCCTCATGTTATCGCGCCGCGTCCGCGGACAGCCCGGCGGCTGCCTGGCCAACGCCCTCGCGCATCAGCTCCAGCTCGGTGTTCAAGCCGGCGCTGGCCTGCAGCCGACCGCCGCGGTTGTCCAGCGTGCCGCCGCGCAGCGCGAGCGCTCCGCCGCTGGCCTGCAGCAGCCCGCCGTCGTTGTCGACATGGGCGAAGGTCGCGTCGAGGTCGCCGCCGGCGACCAGCCGGCCGTTGCCGCTGTTGCGCAACTCGCTGCCTTCGAGTTCGATGCGTTCGGCACCGATCGAGCCTGCGTGGTTGTCGAGGCAGCGCCCCTCCCATTTCAGCGCCCGCTGCGCGTCGATGCGCCCGCTGGCGTTGTCCAGCGTCGCCTGGTGGCTGTCCAGGCGCAGCGTGCCGGCCGCGCTGATCGTGCCGCCCCGGTTGTCGATGCCGCGCGCGGCATCGAGGACTGCGTCGCCTGAGGCGCGCAGCGTGCCGCCGGCATTGTCGAT
>JAJZHH010000019.1:0-23854 GCA_021804595.1 Pseudomonadota bacterium | reverse complement strand
GCGGCGCGCGCAGCTCCAGCGTGTCGTGACCGATCAACGTGCCGCCGAGGTTGCCGAGCAGGCGTCCGCCGAGTTCGACGACGTCGCCGCAGACGCGGCCTTCGCTGCCGTTCTCGAGTTGCTCGATGTGCAGCGCGGCGCTTTTGCCGTGGACGCTGCCATGCGCGTTGCGCAGCCGTTGGACGTTGCCGTCCAAGCGCTCCTCGCCGCGCAGCGAGCCGCGGGTGTTGTCGACCTCGGACGCGCGCAGCGTCGTCGTCGGCGCGGCGATGCAACCGTGCGTGTTGATCAGCTGCTGGACGTCGAGGCGCAGATCGCCGCGTTCGCTCTCGATCCTGCCGTCGCGGTTGTCGACGATGGCCTGGGGCGCGTCGATGCTCACCGCGCCGAACTGGCTGTGCATCGTGCCGCGATCGTTGTGCAAGGACTCGCCGACGCCGACGCGCAGGCGCCGACCCGCGCTGATCCGGCCCGAGGTGTTGTCGATGCGATGGTCGCTGTCGAGGTCGAGCGCCTGCTCGCTGCGCAGCGTTCCATGCACATTGCTCAGCGAGACGTGAGAACGCAGCAAGATCTCGCCGAGACTGACGAGGTGACCTCGCGTGTTGTCGATGCGCGCGCCGAGCAGATGCAAGCTCGACCGCGCATGCATCGAACCGCCACGGTTGTCGAGCGTGCCGCCGCGCGCCACCACGCTGTAGCCATGGACGCTGCCGGCGTTGTGCAGCCATGAGCTGTTGAGGCTGACGTGCTCGCCGTGCAGCACGCCGCCCGCGGCGTTGTCGAGATGGTCCTTCGCCGCCAGGTCGAGGCTGTCGCCGTACAGCGTCGAGTCCTTGATCGACAAGGTGTCGGCGAGGAAAGCGGCTTTGCCGCCAGCTTTCCAGCGGCTGCGAGCGAAGCGCAGCGCCTTGGCCGATTTCACGTCGATCTCGCCGTGGACGTCGACCTGCGCGCCCGATGCGTGCAGCGCGTCGCCGGCATCGACGCGCAACGCGCCGCCGGCGGACACGCTGGACCCGAGCATGTCGATGCGCGCCGCCCGCAGCTGGACCGCGTCGCCGCCGCGCACCGCGCCCGACAGTTCGAGCCGGCCGTCGGCCCGCAGCGAGAGCTCGCCGGCGGTCGCGCGCAGCTGACCAGCGTGGCGCACGCCGGCGCCTTTTTCGGTCACGCGCAGCTCGATGCGTTCGGCCTGCATCGCGCCGAGCTCGGCCACGTCGAGCGCGAACTGCGGCGCCGCGCCGGGCACCTCGATCGCCTGCAGCAGCGCGCCGTCGTAGCTCTGCCGCAAGTGGCCGACGCTGGCCAGCAGCTCGTGCGCGCGCACGCCGCCATCGACGCGTACGCGCCGCGCCAGCAGCTCGAGCCGATCGACCTGGTCGGCGAGCAGGCCGCGACGGCCGACGCGCAGCACGCCGCCGTCGGTCTGCAGCGCGGTCACGCTGCCCTGCGCGTCACGCAGCACGCCGGCGGCGGCGAGCACGGTGCGCGCGCTGCCGATGAAACTGCAGCCGTCGCATTCGATCCCGTTCGGGTTGGCGATGATCAGGTCGGCGCGCGTGCCGGCGACTTCGATCGCGCCGCGCAGCGACGACGCAGCGTCGCCGACCACTTCGGCCAGGATCAAATGTGCGGCGCCGTCGCGCAGCGCCGCGTTGGCGTCGATGGCGCCGCCCAGCAGCACCGAATGGGCGGGCTGCTGCGCATTGTTGAGCACGACGCCGGCGGCGCCGACGTCGAAGTGCGTGAACGCGTTCTGCGAGACGCCGTGCGCGTCGGGTCGCGCGATGTCGACCACCGGCACGCCGGCGGCGTCGCGCAGCTGCGGGCGCAGCGCCGCGTCGCCCTGCGCGGCGACTTCAACGCCGGCGTGGGCCGGCGCGGCCGCGGCCAGCGCCGCGAGCGTGACGAGCGTGACGAGCGTGACGAGCGTGATGCGCGCGACGGCGCCGTGCCGCGCGCCGGCGGCGCGGCGATGCGCTGCGGTTTCGGGACCAGGCATGATGGGTCTCCTGTCAGCGAAGTGCCGGGCTCAGCTCGCCCTGCACCGTTTGCGCGACCCAGCGCGACTGCGCCAGCGGCAGGCGCAGCTCGCCGCCGCGGTTGTCGATTTCGCCGTGCGGCACGCGCATCACGAGCTCGTCGCCGTGCACGTGAATGCGCCCGCCGCTGTTGCGCAGCAGCCGTTCGACGTCGAACAGCGCAGCGTCTCCGGCGACGAGCCGTCCGCCGCCGCTGTTGTCGATCGCCGACGCGGTGATGTGCAGTGTGCGCTGCGCGACGATGCGGCCGGAGACGTTGTCCACGTCGCCGACGCGCAGCGAAACGTCGTCGCCGATGATGCGCGAGTTCCGGCCATTGCTCAGCGACGCCGCGTCGATGCGCAGCGCACGATCGGCGCCGATGTCGCCGCCGTTGTTGACGACGATGGCGGTCGGCGCCTGCAGCCGCAGCTCGCCCTGCTCGGCGCCGATGCGGCCGCCGCCGTTGCTCAGGATCCCGCCGAGCACGAACTGCAGATCGCCGCCCGCCTCGATCTTGCCGAGGTCGTTGTCGGCCTCGCTGCCGACGCGCAACGCCAGCGCGCGCTCGCTGCGGATCCGCGCGCCGCTGTTGGCCAGCTTGTCGCGGCATTCGATGTGCCCGCGGCCACCGATCTGGATGTTGCCGTCGGTGTTGAACAAGTCCGCGACGCGCGCCTGCAGGTCACCAGCCACCGTGATGACGCCGCCGGCCGAATTGCCCAGCATGCCCGATGCGAGCTTCGTCCTGCCCGGCCCGGCCTGGATGACGCCGCCGGCATTGTGCAAGGTGCCTTGCACCGGCAGTCGCGCGCGCAGCGCGCCGGCCGCCTGGATGGTCCCGCTGCGATTGTCGAGCGAGCCCGCGGTGATGGCGAGGTCGCCGTGGTCCGACTTCAACGACGCCGCCCGGTTGGTGCAGGCTTCGAAAGCCTCCAGGCTCACGGTGCCGCCTTCGATGGCACCGAGGTTGGCAAGCTCGCCGCCGGCCACCGCCTGCAACTCGCCGCCGGCGGTGATCCACGACTGCCGCCCGTTGACCAGGCCGGAGGCGCTGCGCAAACTCATGTCGCGCCCGGCGCGCAAGGTGCCGCCTGAGCTGTACAGATCGGCGACGTCGAGCCTCAGGTCGCCGTCGGCGTTGAACGCGCCGCGCACGACCAGATCGGCGGCACGCAGCGTGAGGTCGCGCTCGGCGCCGAGCACCGCACCGCGATCGACGTCGACCCGACCTGCGGCCTCGATCACCAGGTCGCGCCGCGCGTGGGCATTCGCCAGCTGCAGCGCTCCGCCGACGTCGAGGCGCAGGTCCTGGGCATTCGCGCGCAGATCGCCGGCGCTGCGCACGCCGGCGCCGGCCTCGGTGGCGATCAGGTGGATGCGCCCGGCGTGCATGGCGCCGGCCGCGGCGACGTCGAGCGCGTAGACGCCCTCCTCGGGCTCGCCGGCGGCGAGCTCCGGCGCCTGGACGGCCGTCCCCTGCACATCGCCGCGGACGGCGTCGACGCGGTTCAGACCGGTGACCAGCCGCAACTCGCGCGCGTCGACGCGACCGGCCACCGCGATGCGACGCGCGATCAGGTCGATGCGTTCGGCCGCGCGCGCAGCGTCGCGCAAGCCCGCTACGCCGATCCGCAACGCACCGTCGACCGCGCTCAGCGTGCGCAGCGCGCCGGAATCGCCGTCGAGCCGCGCGTCGCCGACGAGCAGCGTGGCCCGGCCGATGCCGATGAAGCCGCAACCGTCGCAAACGATGCCGTGCGGATTGGCGACGACGACGTCGGCACGCGCGCCGGCGACTTCAAGCATGCCGCGCAGCATGCTGGGATCGTCGCCGAGCACTTGATTGACGATCAGCCGCGCGGCACGGCCGTCGAGCCGGGCGTTGGCCGCGATGTCGCCGAGCAGCTCGCTGCGCGTGGCGCCGACGGCATTGTTGAGCACCGCGCCGGCGGCCTCGACGTCGAAGCGGCCGTACTGGTTCAGCGACACGCCGGCGCCGTTCGGCGGCGCGATGTCGATGCGCGTCGCGCCGCCGCCGGCGGCGATCTGCGGGCGCACGGCAGCGGGTGCACCGGGAGCGGCGACGATGTCCGCGCCGGCGCTGCAGCAACTCAGCGCGACCAGCGCGGCGGCCAGCCGCGGCGCGTCGACGGCTGCACGGCGCGACGGGTACGGGGAGCGAACGGTCATCGTGATGTCCTCGGGAAAGGGTGGGATGGGTGGGATGGGTGGGATGGGCGCGCGGCGCTCACGGTGGCGCCGGACGCAGCTCGCCGCGCACGATGTCGGCGTTGCAGCGCAGTTGGCCGAACGGGACGCGCAATTTGCCGTCGCGGTTGTCGATTTCACCGCGCGGCACGCGCAGCACCAGCTCGTCGCCACGCACCTTGATGTGGCCACCGCGATTGCGCAGCACCTGTTCGACGTCGAGCTCGGCGGTGTCGCCGGCGACCAGCCTGCCGCCGTCACCGTTGTCGACGGCGCGCGCGTCGATGCGCAGCGTGCGCTGCGCGGCGATGCGCCCGCCGCTGTTGGCCAGCCTGCCGACGCGCAACGAGACGTCGTCGCCGGTCATTCGCGCCTGCCCGCCGTTTTTCATCCTGGCCGCGTCGATGCGCAGCACGCTGCCGCCGACGATGTCGCCACCCGCGTTGTCGACGCTGGCCTCGTCCCCGTGCAGATGCAGCTCGCCTTGCCGGGCTTCGACGCGTCCGCCGAGGTTGGTCAACGTTGCGCCGAGCGCGAACTGCAGCTCCTCGTCGGCGGCGATCATGCCGTAGCTGTTGTCGACGTCGCCGTCGACGCGAAGCGTCAGCCGGCGCCTGGCGTTCAGCAGCGCGCTGTCGTTGTTGAACCGGTCACGGCAGTCGACTTGCGCTGAGCCCCCTGCCGTGATGCGGCCGCCGGGGTTGACCAGTTTCGCGATGCGCAGCTGCAGATCGCCGCCGACCTCGATGGCGCCGTGCGCGTTGCCGAGCGTGCCGGCCGACAGCACGGTTTCTCCAGGGCCCGACTTGATGCTTCCGTCGACGTTGTACAGCCAACCCTTGCCGGCCAGTCGCACGCGCAGCGCGGCCGCCGCGTTGACGCTGCCCGAGGTGTTGTCCATCGCGAGCGCGTCGATGTCGAGCTCGCCCTGGGTCGAGCTCAGCGACGCCGCGGTGTTGTGCAGCGTGCCGCCGAGCTCGAGGCGCACGCTGCGACCTTCGATCTCACCGCAATTGTCGAGGTGCTTGGCAACCCGCGCGTGCAGATTGCCGCCCGCGACGATGCGGCCCTGATTTCCGTTCAGCAGGTCGACGCCGCTGCGCAATTGCAGGCCGTGGCCGGCGCGCAAGCTGCCGCCGGCGTTGCGCAAGCCCTTGACCGCGACCGTCAGCTTGCCTTCGGCGGCGATCGCGCCGCGGTTGACGAGCTCGCCGCCGCGCAGCGTGATGTCGCGCTCGGCGTCGAGCGCGACACCGATGTCGATCGGGCCGTCGGCGGCCATGACCACGTCGCGCCGTGCGCTCGCGCGCTCCAGCCGCAGTTCGCCGGCGACGTCGAGGCGCAGATCCTGGCTATGGGCGCGCAGCTCGCCGACGCTGCGCACCCCGGCTCCCGCCTCGGTGGTGATCAGGTGGATGCGCCCGGCGTGCATCGCACCGGCCGCGGCGACGTCGAGCGAATAGCCGACTTGTGCGGCCACCGCATCGGCGCACCCCTGCACGTCGCCGCTGGCGGCGTCGATCTGGTTGGCGCCGGCAATCAGGCGCAGTTCGCGCGCGTCGACGCGGCCGGCGACCGCGATGCGGCGCGCAATCAGATCGATGCGCTCAGCCGCGCGTGCATGGTCGCGCAAACCGAGCGCGCGGATCGTCAGATCGCCGTCGGCAGCGCTCAGCGTGCGCAGCGCGCCGGATTCGCCGTCGAGCCGCGCGTCGCCGACGAGCAGCGTGGCCCGGCCCGCGCCGATGAATCCGCAACCGTCGCAGACGATGCCGTGCGGATTGGCAACGATGACGTCGGCGCGCGCGCCGGCGACTTCGAGCATGCCGGCCAGGGTCGTCGGATCGTTGCCGAGCACCTGGTTGACGATCAGCTGTGCGGCGCGGCCGTTCAGCCTGCCGTTGGCAGCAATGTCGCCGAGCAGCTCGCTGCGCGTGTTGCGCACCGCATTGTTGAGCACCGCACCTGAGGCGCCGACGTCGAAGCTGTCGTACTGGTTGAGCGACACGCCGGCGGCGTTCGGCGGCGCGATGTCGACGCGTGGCGCGGCGCCGCGGGTCTCGATCTGCGGCCTCAGCGCAGCCGGCGCCGCCGGTGCGGCGACGATGTCGGCGACGGCACTGCCGCAGCTCAGCGCAAGCAGCGCGGCGGCCAGCCGCGGCGCGGCACGACGGGGCGGGTACGGTGGATGAACGGTCATCGTGCGGTCCTCGGAGATGGGCGACATGGGTGACATGGGTGATCGGGGCGAACCGGCGTCGGCACGGGAAACCGGCGGCGCGATCCGCTGCGGACCGCGCCGGCAAACCCACGTGCTACGCGCGGCGTACGGTCGTGTGCCGCGGCTCAGAAATGCGCGGTGACCGACGCGCTGCATACGGGCGCGGCGCTGCCGCCCTGCACGCTGCGCCACGGCGCGGCCAGCACGACTTCCACGCTCATCGCACCGCGTCTGGCCTGCACGCCGACTGCGGCCCCGGCGAGCGGTCGGGCGGCCTGTGCCAGGCGAGCCACGCCGAGGTCGACGAACGCTGCCGCGCTCCAGTCGCCGCGCAGCGGCACCGCGCGCGCGAGCTCGTGTTGCAGTGCCACGCCACTGCCCGCGACCGGACCCTGGCTGCTGTCGAAGCCCGGCAGTCCGGCCATGAAGCACTCTTCCTGCGGCATGCCGTTTCGACCGAGCTGCGCGCTCGCCGTCCATTGCGTACTCCATGAGCCGAAGCGCGCCGAATGCTGGGCCTGGGCACGCAGCGCGCGCACCGCAGCCATCCCGAGCGACGGCGCGCCCAGCTCCTCGCGCATCGCCACACGCCACGTGGAGCGGCCTCGGGCATGCAGTTGCAGCGCGTCGACACCGAGCTCAACGACGTCGGTATCGCGCCGATGGACCTTCAGCTCGTAGTCGTCGTGCCAGCCGTGCGCGCGCCAATGCGTGAACGCAGCGTGCGCACGCCAGCGTCGCGCCGCACTGCGCGCCAGCGGCCATTGCCACTGCGCGCGCCACTGCTCGGCGCTGTTGGAGTTGATGAAATGCGCGCCCGGAGTTTGCACGCCACGCGCGGTGCGCTGCGCCATCCAGTCGATTTCGCACAGACTGCCGCGCCATGGCACGCTGTAGCCGAGCGCAGCGCTTTGCGCGCGCCGCTGCGGCGACAAGCCGTGCACGCTGCTCGACGCGGCCAAGGTCAGTTGATCGTTGCGCCAGCTGGGCTGGTCGAGCGCCAGCGCGGCGATGACGCGTGCGCGCCCCTGCGCGGCCGCCGCGCTGTTGTCGATGCGCACCGCGCCATGCAGCCGACGCGTGGCGCCCGGCGCACGCTCGACGACGAGCACGCTGCCGCCGGGCTGGGTCGAAGGCTCGATGCGCACGTGCACGCGCTGGCTGGGCAAGCGTTCGGCCAGCTCGATGCCCTGCTCGAGCCGGCGCAACTCGAACGGCGCGCCGGGCGCCTGCGCGAACACTTCACTCCACGCCGCGGGCGGCGGCGCGCCTTCGCTGTCGACGCGCAACGCGTCGACCACGCCGGCGTGCAAGGCCACACGCAGCGTCCCGCTCGACAGATCCTGGGCGTCAAAGCCGACGCGGCTGGTCGTGTAACCCCGCTCGAGCAAGCGGGCATCGAGCACGCGCTTGATCGTACGCAGCGAGTCGATGCCGACACACTGGCCGCGCACGGCGTCGAGCTCACGCTGCAACCAGCCGAAGCCGTCAACGTGGGCGCCGGCCAGATCGGCCCGATCGATGCGAAAGCACGGACTCTCGAGTGGCAGACGACGCAAGTCGACGGGCGCATCGTTGGCGTGCGCGGCCGCCAGCGGCAGCAACGCGATCGACGACCATGCGCGACGGCGCGCAGGCGACAGAGCAAGCGGGAATGGACGCATTGTCGAATTTCTGATTCGTAAGTTACTTATAGTTTCCTTCACTCCCTGGCGGGCCATTGTGGTCACGGCGGCGGCGGCCATCAACCATTCACGCAGAGGGCGGTTCGTGAAGTCGGCGTTATGCTGCGATGCAGCGCCGCGGCGATTCGCGGCGCGCGCGCCCGCCCCCGGAGTCAACGATGCCTCGTACCGCTGCCCGCCACGCCAACATCAACGTGCCGCTGTTCTGGCCGGCGCAACTCGCCGCCGACATGACCGAACAGGGTCTCGAGCTGCTCGCGCGCAACGTCAAGTTCGTCGCCGAGGAAGCCCGGCTGCACGGCGGCATCAAGCCGCGGCTGGCCACCGCGCACACGGTGCGTCTGCGCTTGCGCACGCTCGACCTGTGCGACTACTCGGCCGGGCAGAAGGCGTCAGCCGGCGTGCCGACGCTGGTCAATGCGCCGTACGCCGGGCACACGTCGATGATCGCCGACTACCACGACGGCCAGAGCCTGATGCAGACCTTGCGCGCGGCAGGTGTCGGCGCCTTGTACCTGACCGACTGGCACAGCGCGACCGCCGACATGAAGGATTTCGACGTCGACCAGTACCTGGCCGAACTGCTCGCGTGCATCGACGACCTCGGCGGGCGCGTCAACCTGGTCGGGCTGTGCCAGGGCGGCTGGATGGCGGCGATGCTGGCCGCGCGCTTCCCCGACAAGGTGGCCAGCCTGGTGCTGGCCGGCGCGCCGATTGACACCCACGCCGGTGGCGGGCCGCTGGTGCGGATGACCCGCGAGAGCCCGATGGACTTCTACCGCGACCTCGTCGCCAGTGGCGGCGGGCTGATGCTCGGTCGCTACATGCTGGCCGGCTGGAAGAACATGCACCCGGACGCGCACTACGTGCAGGAACACATCGACCTGTACGAGCACATCAACGATCCGGCGTGGCTGTCCAAGGCCGAATCGTTCGCGCGCTGGTACGAGAACCCGCTCGACCTTCCCGGGCGCTGGTATCTGCAGGTCATCGACCAGCTGTTCAAGCGCAACCTGCTCGCGCGCGGCGAATTCGTCGGCCTCGGCCGCCGCCTCGACCTCGCCGCAGTGCAGTGCCCGCTGTACCTGCTGGCCGGCGCGGCCGACGACATCACGCTGCCGCCGCAGGTGTTCGCCGCGGCACGCTTGATGCATACGCCACCGGACCACGTGCGCCAGGCCACGGTGCCCGGCGGCCACGTCGGGTTGTTCATGGGCGCGCGCACCTTGCGCGAGACCTGGCCCGAAATCGGCGCCTGGCTGACCGCGCAACGCTGAGCGCAGGCGCGACCGCGCCTTCCGCAGGTGGCGCTGCCCCGGCCTTTGTTTGCCATTTTGGTAATATCCGCCGATTTTGTACCAGGCTATTGAACTGGCAGGTCCGGCCTGTGCAGCCCTTGCCGCGTCGATACCGCAGCGCCCTCCATGCACGACAACGATCCCGCCGCGCGACTTCGACGCCGGCTTTTTGCATTGCGCTCCGCGTTGCTCAGCGGCGCACTCTGGGTCGTTGCGAGCTGGCTGTTGCACCGCTGGCCCGGAGCGCGGATGCCGACGGTGCGCGCCGCCGACTTGCGCGGCGGGCTGCGGCTGTTGCTCGCACTCGGCTTGGGCTGGCCGGCCGCATTCGGGCTCGCCGGCGGCAGCCTGCTCGACCACGCCGTCGGCTGGAGCGCAGCGCTGGGGACGCAGGCCGCTGTGCTGCGCGCTGCGCTTTCGGCGCTCAGTCCGTTCGTGGCACTGCGCACGGCCGTGCCGCTGCTGCGCATCCGTGCCGACCTGCACGGCCTGCGCGCCTGGCAGTTGCTCGCGCTGGCTGCAATCGGTGCGCTGTACTGGGACGTACCCGACACGGCGCTGCTCGCCCACGCCGGTGTCGAACCGGCCAGCATCGCGGTGTTCCTGCATCGGCTGCTGGTCAACTTGGGGGCGACACTGGCGCTGATCTACGCCACCGGCTACGCCTGGCACCTCTACGCCCGGCGCGCCTCACGCGACGCAGCGTGACGCGCCACGAGGAGTTGACGATCGCCCCGCCCCCGCTGCTCGACCCCGCCGACCCGGCGCTCGGCGATGCCGTGCTGCGCGGCGCCGCGGCGCTGTTCACCGCACTGGCCGCACCGGTGCGACTGCGCATCCTCGACGCGCTCGACCGCGGCGAAGCCAGCGTCGGCGTGCTCGTCGACGCCGCCGAGGCGAGCCAGCCCAACGTCTCGCAGCACTTGAAGGTGCTGCTCGCGGCAGGACTGGTCGAGCGGCGCCGCGCCGGTGCATACGTCGTCTACGCGTTGCGCGACGGCCCGTCGCTGCGCGCCTGCCGCAGCTTGTGCACCGAGCTCGTCACCCCTGCGGTGCCCATGACCGATCCGCGCTAACGCATGCATGCGCAGCGGCCTCACACCGCGCGCATTCGCCCCCGCCTACAGTCGCCCTTCGGCCGCGCATTGTCCGGCCGCGGAGCCCATGATGTCCCCAGCGGCGACGGCAGCGACTTACCGACGCAAGGTCCGTACCCTCTTCACTTCCCTGAGTACCGCGCTGCTCGCGGCTTGCGGTGGCGGCGACGCCGCGGACGGCACCGATCGTCGTGCCGAAACACCGCTGCGCTCGGTTCAGCCCGCGGCCGGCAATGTGCACGGATTGCGCAATCACACCAACGCCTGCGCGATCGGCAGCGTCGTGCAACTGCTGATGCACGACGAGCCCTTGCGCCAGCAAGTGCTGCGTTCCCATCCGGAACTCGGACTCGACCTGCTGCACGCCGCCTACCACGACGCGTCGAAAACTGCCGACGAGATCGACGCGGTCTACGCGTCGACCGTGCTGCCCGCCCTTCGGCGTCGCTACGTCAAACGAGCCGCGCCCGGCACATTGATCGAAGCCGCCGACTTGTGGTCGCACGCCGAAGGCCTCGATCTGCCGCTGCTTTTCGTCGCCGATCCACCACGCGACATCCCGCAGCAACGCCGCGAACACGGCGAACGGGTATTCGGCTTCTTCGCATTCAGCAGCGGCGACGGATCGGGTTACGTCAACTTTGCCGATCTGCCCGAGCGCGACCAACTGCGCGGCCTGGTCTACAACGCCGGCGGACACTACGTCGCCTACGTACGCATCGACGGTCGATGGTGGCTGTTCAACGATTCGCAGGCCACCGCGGTCGACGAGTTGCGCATGCATCGTTTGCGCGCGCAGGACGGACGCGGCGTGGCCTTCGTCGTTTACCAACCCGGAGCGTCGAAGCGTGCCGGTGCTGGCGCGCCCCCTGCGGGGGTTCGCCAGCCGTCGATTTTCAAGCGCGGGTAAACGCATGCCTCGACTGGACGCCACGGTGCCGCAATGGCTGAGTGTCCGATCAGCGCTGGCCGCATTCGGCACCTTGCTGCTGGCCGCTTGCGGCGGTGGCGCGAAGCCGAGCACACCGCCTGCCAGCGAGGCGGTCGTCGCGCAATCGGCGCCGAGCGGATCGAGCACGCCCCTCCTGGCCCCATCCACCGGCGCGCAAGCCGCGCTGCATCCGACGGCGTCAGCGGCCCCGCCCACCGGCACGCAAGCCGCGCTGCATCCGACGGCGTCAGCGGCCCCGCCTCCGCGGAGGAGCGGCGCGCCGCACGGGCTGCGCAACCACGGCAACACCTGTGCGGTTTCCAGCGTCGTGCAATTGCTGATGCACGACGATCTCCTGCGCGAACAAGCGCAGCGGCTCAACGCCAACCTGCTGCTCGACGCGCTGCACGCCTCCTACCACGGTGCGCCCACGACCGCCGCCGAGCTCGACGCGGTCTACACGGCAAGCGTGCTGAACGAAATCCAGCGCCGCTACAGCGCTCAGGAAGTTCCTGGCCAAGCGTTGGACGTCGTGACGCTGTGGAGCCACAGCGAAGGCCTCGGTCTGCCGCTGGCCATTGTGCAAGACCCGCTGACCGAAATTCCCTCGCAGCGCGCATATGCGGGGGAACGGGTGTTCACCCTTCATCCGAGGGGCACATCCCCGGCCGAACAAGCCGGCTATGCAAGTTTTGCCGATCTTCCCGACCCCGAGCAGTTGCGCGGCTTCGTCTACAACACCACTGGGCATTACGTCGCCTATGTGCGCATCAAGGGTCAATGGTGGCGATTCAGCGACGAGCACCTGCACCACGCCAACGAGGCCGAAGTCGCGGCGCTGCGCGCGCAAGGCCAATGCGGCATAGCGTTCGCCGTCTACGAACCGCTCGTGCCATGAACGCGCCACCCGGGCGCATCAAATCGATTCGCGCCGCCACAGCTCCGGAAACCAGCGCATCCACAGCGCGACGACGAGCAGCGTGCCGATGCCGCCGAGTGCGGCCGCACCGACTGCGCCGAACATCGCCGCGGTCAGCCCCGACTCGAACTCGCCGAGCTGGTTCGACGCGCCGATGAACAGCGAGTTGACCGCGTTGACGCGGCCGCGCAGCGCATCAGGCGTGTGCAACTGAACCGGCGTGCCGCGGATCACGACGCTGACGTTGTCGGCGGCGCCGAGCACGACCAGCGCCAGCAGCGACAGCGCGAGCTCGCGCGAGAACGCGAACACCAGCGTGGCTGCGCCGAACAGCGCGACCGCGCCGAACATCACGCGCCCGGCGCTTCGCCGCAGCGGGTGGTGCGCCAGCCACGCTGCGGTCAGCAAGGCGCCGACAGCTGGCGCCGCGCGCAGCAGGCCGAGCCCGGCCGGCCCCGCATGCAGCACGTCGCGCGCATAGATCGGCAGCAGCGCGGTGGCGCCGCCGAGCAGCACCGCGAACAGGTCGAGCGAGATCGCGCCGAGCACGTCGCGCTCGGCGCGGATGTAGCGCACGCCGTCGAGCATCGCCCGCAGCGTCATCGGCGTGCGCCGCGGCGACGCCGCCAGCGTGCCCAGGCCGAGCAGCAGTGCGACCCCGGCGACGTCGGCCGCAGCGTTGAGCGCATAGGTCCAGCCGGCACCCAGCGCATAGGCGAAGCCGGCCAGCGCCGGCGCGACGATGGTCGCGGTCTGCACCGACGACGACGACAGCGCGATCGCCTGCGCCTGCTGTTGCGGCGCGACCAGCTGCGGCAGCAGCGCCTGCAGCGCCGGCGTGTCGAAAGCGCGGCAGGCGCCGATCGCCGCCGACGCGGCAAAGATCAGCGCGCGCGACGGCTGCAGCCCCCAATGCACGCTGGCCGCCAGCAGCACCAACGCCACCCCCGCCTGCAGCGTCATGCTCACCGCGGCGATCGCGCGGCGGTCGGCGTGGTCGGCCAGCGCGCCGGCCGGCAGCACCAGCGCCAGCCTGGGCAGGAATTGCAGCAGCCCGACCAGGCCGAGGTCGAACGCGCTGCCGCTGATGGCATAGATCTGCCAGCCGATCGCGACGCTGACGATCTGGTAACCGGCGGTCAACGCAACGCGGCCGCACCAGAACGCGACGAACGCTCGCTGGCGCCACAACGGTGACAGGGGAGCTTGCATGGAAAGTGATACACATTATCGGCCCGCTGTAAGAAAACTTCCGGTGCCGCTTCTCTACGATTACGGGTTAACCCGGATGGACCGGTAAAACAAGAGGAGAACGACACCATGACGCAAGACCGCATTGCGTGCGCCGCGCTGCGCTCACGGATCATGTCGGCGGACGAAGCCGCCGCGCTGATCAAACCCGGCTCGACGCTGGGCCTGAGCGGCTTCACCGGTTCAGGTTATCCGAAAGCCGTGCCGCTGGCGCTGGCCGCGCGCATGGAGGCGCAGCGCGCCGCCGGCAACCCGCTGCGCGTTCGCGTGTGGACCGGCGCCTCGACCGGCCCCGAACTCGACGGCGCGCTGGCCAAGGCCGACGGCATCGAGTTCCGCCTGCCGTACAACTCCGACCCGATCGCGCGCGAGAAGATCAACCGCGGCACGATGGAGTATTTCGACATGCACTTGAGCCAGGTCGCGCCGATGGCGTGGCAGGGCTTCCTCGGCCCGCTCGACACCGCGGTGGTCGAAGTCTCCGGCATCCGCGAGGACGGCGCGCTGATCCCGTCGTCGTCGGTCGGCAACAACAAGACCTGGCTCGACCGCGCGCAGCACGTGATCCTCGAAGTGAATTCGTGGCAGAACGCCGCGCTCGAGGGCATGCACGACATCTACTATGGCACCGCGCTGCCGCCGAACCGGGTGCCGATCCCGCTGCTGCGCCCCGACGACCGCATCGGCGAGGCGTATCTGCGCTGCGATCCGAACAAGATCGTCGCCATCGTCGAGACGCACACGCCCGACCGCAACCTGCCGTTCGCCAAGCCCGACGCGGCCGCCGCGGCGATCGCCGGCCACCTGCTCGAGTTCCTGCGCCACGAAGTCGCGCGCGGCCGCCTGCCGGCCAACCTGCTGCCGCTGCAGTCGGGCGTGGGCAACATCGCCAACGCGGTGCTGTCTGGGCTGCTCGACAGCCCGTTCGAGGATCTGACGGCGTACACCGAAGTGATCCAGGACGGCATGATCGACCTGCTGCGCACCGGCAAGCTGCGCATGGCGTCGGCCACCGCGTTCTCGCTCAGCCCCGACGCCGCCGCGGCGATCAACGCCGACATGGCAGCGTTCCGCGACAAGATGATCCTGCGCCCGCAGGAAATCAGCAATCACCCCGAAATCATCCGCCGCCTCGGCTGCATCGCGATGAACGGGCTGATCGAAGCCGACATCTACGGCAACGTCAACTCGACCCACGTGATGGGCTCGCGCATCCAGAACGGCATCGGCGGCTCGGGCGACTTCGCGCGCAACGCCTACGTGTCGATCTTCATGACGCCGTCGACCGCCAAGGGCGGCGCGATCTCGGCCATCGTGCCGCAGGCCAGCCACGTCGACCACATCACGCAGGACGTGCAGGTCATCGTCACCGAGCAGGGACTGGCCGATCTGCGCGGCCTCAGCCCGAAGCAGCGTGCGCGCGTGATCATCGACAACTGCTCGCACCCGGACTACCGCGACGCGCTCAACGACTACTACCGTCGCGCGCTCGAGCACTCGTACGGCCTGCAGTCACCGTCGCTGCTCGACGAGGCGCTGTCGTGGCACCAGCGCTACGTGCGCACCGGGTCGATGCGCGCCTGAGGCCACTGCGCGCCGCCCGTGCCCGACCCCGGCGCTTGACGCCCGGCTGACGGCGTGGCGCGCGCGCGGCTCACACCGCGCGCGGCCACCCCCGCGAACAATCGCCGCAGGTCCTGCAGCGGCGAGGGGTGGCGATGAGTTCGATCGGGGGAATGACCGCGGCGCTCGGCGCCGCGCCCGCTGCGGCACCGGCCGCCGGCGCAGCCCCGACCGGGCTGTCGGCGGCGTCGACGCTGGATTTCGCGCCGCGCGCGGCCAGCCCGCTGGGCGACGCGCTGGCGTTGACGCTGACGCTGGCCGGCATCGACAGCAGCGCGTCGCCGGCCGCATCGGGCTCGTCGCTGGCGCTGGCGCTGTTCGTCGACGCGCTGCTCGGCGCGATGCACCAGCAGTTGCGCGAGGCCCCGGCGGCGACGCTGCAGGCGCTGGTGCTGCCGCTGGCGCACGCCGTCGGCACGCCGGCGCTGGGCACGCTGCAACAGCATTTCAACGCGTTGCTCGGCGGCGCCGGCCACCCCGGCGGCCCCGCCGCACTCGGCGGCTTCCTGCATACGCTGGGCGCCCAGCTCGGCGCCGCGCCGGTGGCCGCCGGCGCGATGATCAGCGCCAAGGCCTGACGCGCGCGGTGAGCGCGACACCGATCGCGCCCGAACCCCATTCGAAGCGCCCCCAGGCGGGCGACCGGGGCGCCGCACAGCGCAGTAGTGCGAAAAACACCGTGTTGAGCCCGAGGAAGGCGAGTACGACGAAGCTGAGCAGGCCCCTGACGTAGACCCGTAGCGGATCGAACAGGCATTCGGGAAGCAGCAGCGCCGGAAACGGCAGCGCGAGATACCAGAACACTCGACCGCGGTAGATCCACCACCACCTGCTGCGCGCAAACATGCTGCCCCCCCCCCGCCCTGGACCGCGTCGATGCGGATCGTGCTAGTCCATCAGAAAATGGCAGGCCGACTCCGCCGCCATGGTGGTCATGAATTCTCCGGCCTCGAAGGCATGCTCGACAAACACCGGGTTCTTCGTCACCACAGCCGCGCCGATGGCGGCCGCCGTGCCGCCGATGGCCCCGGCACCTGTCGCAAGCGGCGCGCACGTCAACATGGCGCCGACGTTCAGCTGCGGCATGGACATCGGCGTCGGCATGGGCGCCGGCGCGCCGCGTGCCGGCACCGGCGGGTTGGGGCCCGGCATGCCGCCGGCCACCATCGAGCGTTCCTGCTTGCTGAGTTCACGCATCAGAGTTCTCCATCAAGTTCATCGGTGAGCTGCGCCAAGGACGCAGCGCCGGCATCGGCTCGCGGTCACGATCGGGAACCGAGGCCAGGCCAGCGCTGAGACAGCGGCCGCTCGCGGAAAGTTCCCCTCGTCTCGCTTAGGCCCGCCTCCCGCGGGGGACGCTGCGGCTCAGGGCCGCTCGGGGCAAGTCGTTCCTGCGCTTGTCGCGTCGCCGACTGGCGCGCGTCACTCGGGGTCGAAGCCGAACTCGGCCTGGCGCCACGGCGCGGCGCCGTCGGCGCGCTCGAGCTTGCTCACGCGCACGCCGAGCAGGCGCAGCCTTCGCGACAGGTCGATGCGCTTGAGGCACTGGCCGGCGGCGCGGCGGATGCCGGCCGCGTCGGCCACCGGCGCGGCCAGCGTGGTGTCGCGGGTGACCGTCGTGAAGTCGTCGAAGCGCAGCTTGACGCCGACCGTGCGCCCGACGTAGCCCTTGCGCTGCAGGTCGGCGGCGACGCGCTCGCACAAGGCGCTGAACGCGGCGCCCAGCGCCGCGCGGTCGCGCACCGCGTGCAGATCGTGCTCGAAGGTCGTCTCGCGGCTGATCGACACCGGCTCGCTGTGCGTGACCAGCTCGCGCGCGTCGACGCCGTGCGCGGCCTGGTGCAGCCAGCTGCCATAGGCGCGGCCGAAGCGCGCGACCAGCTCGGCGGCGTCGCGCGCGGCCAGCTCGCCGATCGTCTCGATGCCCAGCTCGGCCAGCCGCGCGGCGGCCTTCGGGCCGATGCCGTTGATGCGCCGCGCCGGCAGCGGCCAGACCCGCGTCGGCACGTCGGCTTCGACCAGGATCGTCGCGCCGTCGGGCTTGTTCAGGTCCGAGCTGAGCTTGGCCAGCAGCTTGTTCGGCGCGATGCCGACCGAGCACGTCAGCCCGGTCGCTTCGTGAACCGCGCGCCGGAGGCGTGTGGCGACCGTCGCGGCGTCGCCGTCGAGCTCCGAGACGTCGGCGTAGACCTCGTCGATGCCGACGTCCTCGATGCGCGCGGCGACCGTGCGCACCGCGTCCTTGAACAGCCGCGAGTAGCGCCGGTACAGCTCGAAGTTGACCGGCAGCAGCACCGCGTGCGGCGCCAGCCGCGCCGCCTTCATCGTCGGCATGCCCGAATGCACGCCCAGCGCGCGCGCCTCGTAGGTGGCGGTCGTCAGCACGCCGCGGCCGCTGTACTCGGCCAGCGTCGAGAACGCGTGCGTACCGTCGGCGCGCAGCCGCGGCGCGTGCTCGCCGCGGCCGCCGACGACCATCGGCAAGCCGCGCAGCTCGGGGTATTGCGACAGTTCGCACGACGCGAAGAACGCGTCCATGTCGATGTGGGCGATGCGGCGGGCGGCGGTCATGGGGTTCGGGTCGGGCCGCATGCTCGGCGTCGCCGCGGCGCATCGCGGCCGCCTTGCATACTGTATGGATCAACAGTATATTGCAGCAAAGCGCCGCAGCCGCGGCCCATCAACCACGCCGACGCGGCGCCGCCGCGCCAGCGCTGACGCAACGGGAGGAATACACCATGTGGGCTGCCTTCGTCGGACTCGTGCTGTGGGCGGCGTGCGCCGCGCTGATCCTCGGCGACAACCGCGCCGACGCGCGCCGGGCCGAACGCCACGGCGCCGCGCTCAGGCCTTGAGCAGCGCGAGCATCTGGTCGATCTCGGCCGCGCAAGCCTGCCGCGCGCGCTGCTCGATCGCGCGGTACAGGCGGATCAGCTCGGTGCCGGTGGCGGTCAGCTCGCTGCCGCCGCCGTGGCTGCCGCCGGTGGCCGAGCGCACCGCCGGCTCGCGCAATGCGGCGTTGAGCTCGTCGACCAGCAGCCAGGCGCGACGGTAGGACATGCCCAGCACCTTGGCCGCGCCGTTGATCGAGTGCGTGCGCTGCAGCGCCTCGAGCAGCTCGATCTTGCCCGGGCCGACCGCGATCGCATCGCCACGCGTCACGCGCATGCGCAGCCGCAGCTGCGGCGCCGTGTCGGCGGGCGATGCGTGCGACGGCATCCCTAGCCTTCAGGGCGCCGGGTTCGGCCAGCGCTGGTGGATCGCGTCGATTTCGGCGCGCAGCTCGGGCGCCAGCCGCAGCCGCATGGCGTCGAGGTTCTCGCGCAACTGCGCCACCGAGGTGGCGCCGATGATCGTCGCGCCGACGCACCATTGCGACGCGGTGAAGCCCAGCGCCAGCTGCGTCGGCGTCAAGCCATGGCGCCGCGCCAGCGCCGCGTACTCGGCCACCGCCGGAGCAACGTTGGGTTTGGCGTAGCGCTGGCCGAAGCCGGCGAACAGCTTGATGCGCCCGCTCGCGTCGGGGTCGTCGAGGTATTTGCCGCTCAGCACGCCGAAGGCCAGCGGCGAATACGCCAGCAGGCCGACGCCTTCGCGCCAGCCGATCTCGGCCAGCCCGCCGGTTTCCCAGCTGCGGTTGAGCAGGCTGTACGCGTTCTGCACCGTCAGCGGTCGCGGCACGCCGAGCGCGTCGGCCAGCTGCAGGCAGCGCATCAGCCCCCACGGCGTCTCGTTCGACAGCCCCCAGTGGCGCACGCGGCCCGAGCGGATCAGCTCGCCGATGACCAGCAGCGTGCGCGCCAGCGGCACGCTGTCGCGCTCGGCGCCGGGGTCGAACAGCTGCTGGCCGAACAGCGGTACGTTGCGGTCGGGCCAGTGCAGCTGGTAGAGGTCGACGTAATCGGTGCCGAGCCGGCGCAGCGAGCCGTCGAGCGCGCGCTGCAGCTGCGCGGCGTCGAAGCCGAGCTCGCCGTCGCGGATCCACGCCATGCCGCGTCCGGGGCCGGCCGCCTTGGTCGCCAGCACGACCGCGTCGCGCCGCTGCCGGCGCAGCCAGCTGCCGACGTAGGACTCGGTGCGCCCGCTGGTCTCGGCGCGCGCCGGCACCGGATACATCTCCGCGGTGTCGATGAAATTGACCCCCTGCGCCAGCGCCTCGTCGAGCTGGGCGTGAGCCTGCGCCTCGGTGTTCTGCTCACCGAAGGTCATCGTGCCCAGGCACACCGGGGTCACGTGCAGCGCGCCGAGTTGAATCCTGTCCATCGAAAACTGCCTTCCTTGCCGAAAACCCCATCGTAGCCGCGGCGCGCCGGGCGCGCAGCGCGCCGCCCGGCCGTGGGGGCACACCTCTACAGCGCGTCGTACTTGCGGTTGTGGCCGCGCGACTTGTCGACCGGGTACTTGCGCGCGTTCAGCTCGAGCTTGGCGCGCACCGCGGCGTCGAGGTCGACGCCGAGCACCGCGGCCAGGCGCACCAGGTAGATGGTCACGTCGGCGAGCTCGTCGCGCACGGCCTGCGCGGTGGCCGCGTCGCGCGCGGCGTCGCGCGACGCGTCGGCGTCCATCCACTGGAAGATCTCGACCAGTTCGCCGACCTCGCCGGTCAGCGCCATCACCAGGTTCTTCGGCGCGTGGAACTGGACCCAGTCGCGCTCGCGCGCGAAGCGCTCGACCGCCGCGGCCAGCGCGTCGACGTCGAGCAGGCGCGGCGTGTCGTCCGCCGCCGGCGTATCAGGGGTTTGCATCGGGCACAGCCTACCCGAAGCCGGGAACCCCTGGGCCGGGAACCCGCAGCACCTGAAGGCGATCCAAGCAGACTTTTGTCTTGCCGGAGTCGATGACATGAAGTCGATGACGCTGCGATTCCCGCTTGCGCTGGTGCTGCTCGAATCGACGCTGTATTTGTCGCAGGATATGTATCTGCCGGCGCTGCCGGCGGTCCAGCGTGACTTCGCGGTATCGGCAGCGCTGGCCCAAGCCACCTTCACCGTATGGCTGCTCGGCGCCACCGTGCTGCAGCCCTTGATCGGCCCGCTGTCGGATCGACACGGCCGGCGTCGCATCGTGCTCGTCAGTGCCGCGCTGTTCGTCGCCGCCAGCGCCGGCTGCGCGGCCGCGCCGGGCTTTGCCGGCTTCATGCTGCTGCGCGCGCTGCAGGGCGGCGCGCTGTGCGGCGTGCTGGCCGCCGGCTACGCCTGCGTGCACGAAAGCCTGGGCAGCCACGACGCGGTACGCACGCAGGCGTGGATGAGCGCGGTCACCGTGCTGGCGCCGGCGCTGGGTCCGCTGCTCGGTGCCGTGCTGCTGCTGCACTGGGCGTGGCCGGCGCTGTTCGTCGTGCTCGCCGCGCTCGGTGCGCTGGCCGCCGCGATGCTGCAGCGCTGGATGCCGGAGACGGTCGACGCGGCCAGCGCCGCGCGGCTGTCGTGGCGGCGCAGCGCCGCGGCCTACCTGGCGCTGCTGGTGCAGCGCGGCACGCCCGAACTGCTCGGCGCCGCCTGCCTGCTCCTGGCGGTGCTGCTGGTGTGGAACGTCACCGCGCCTTTCGTGTTCGCCGACGACACCGGCAGCTTCGTCGCCGCGCAGGCCTGGCTGTACGCGATGTTCATCGTCGGCACCCGGGTGGTGGCGCGCCAGATCGGCCACCGCGGCGCCGATGCGCTGGTACGCGCCGGGCTGCACCTGGGCCTGCTCGGCGCCGCGCTGGGCGCTGCTGCCGCGCGGCTGCGACTGCCGACGTGGTGCTCGCTGGGCGCCTTCGGCCTGTATCCGCTGGCCGACGGCATGGTGTTCGCGCCGCTGCTGCGCATCATGCTGGAACGCGCGTCGGCGGCCGGCCACCCGATGGGCACCGTGATGGCGCTGTGGATCACCGCGCTGAACCTGGTCGGCGTCGGCTGCACGCTGGGCGTGGCGTGGGCCGGGTGGACGCAACTGCACGAACTGCTGCCGCTGGCGGCACTGCTCGCCGCCGGCGCCTGGGCGCTCGGCCGACGCGGCTTGCGCAAGCCCTGAGGGCCTCACCATGCTGTATGCTTGATCAGTATGTCAAAGCTCGCCGACCCGCCGCCCGCGCTCTTCGAACGCCTCAACCCGGAGCAGCGCGCCGCGGTCGACCACGACGCCGCGCGAGCGCTGCTGCTGGTCGCCGGCGCCGGCTCGGGCAAGACGATGACGCTGGCCGCGCGCGTCGCGCGGCTGGTGCTCGACGGCGCCGACCCGCAGCGCCTGCTGCTGCTGACCTTCTCGCGCCGCGCCGCCGTCGAACTCGAGCGCCGCGCCGCGCACGCGCTGCGCGACGCCCTCGGCCTGCCGGCCACGCGCACGCCGCCGCGGCTGCCGTGGGCCGGAACCTTCCACAGCGTCGCCGCGCGGCTGCTGCGCGAACACGCCGCGGCGATCGGGCTCGACGAATCGTTCACCATCCTCGACCGCGCCGACGCCGAGGACCTGATCGCGCTGCAGCGCGAAGCGCTGGACCTGGGCTCGACGCGCCAGCGCTTTCCGCTCAAAGGCACCTGCCTGGCGATCTATTCGCGCACCGTCAACTCGGCGACGCCGCTGGGCGACGTGCTGCGCGCCCACTACCCGTGGTGCGCGCCGCACGAGGACGCGCTGAAGACCTTGTTTGGCGCCTACGCGCGCGCCAAGCTGCAGCAGCAGCTGCTCGACTACGACGACCTGCTGCTGTACTGGGCGCGGATGATGGACCAGCCGGCGCTGGCCGCGGCGCTGGCGGCGCGCTTCGACCACGTGCTGGTCGACGAATACCAGGACACCAACCGGCTGCAGGCGGCCATCGTGCGCGCGCTGCGACCCGACGGCCGCGGCGTCACCGTGGTCGGCGACGACGCGCAGGCGATCTACGGCTTTCGCGCCGCCGAGCTGCGCAACATCCTCGACTTCCCGGCGCAATACGCGCCGCCGGCCGCGGTGCTGACGCTGCAGCGCAACTACCGCTCGACGCAGGCCATCCTCGACGCGGCCAACGCGGTCATCGAGCAGGCCGCCGAGCGTCACGCCAAGCGGCTGTGGAGCGAACGCGCCGGCGGTGAGCGGCCGCAGCTGGTCACCGTCGCCGACGAGGCGGCGCAGGCGCACTGGGTCGCCGATCGCGTGCTCGAGCGGCGCGAGGCCGGCATCGCGCTCAAGCGCCAGGCCGTGCTGCTGCGCAGCGCCGCGCACGGCGCCGCGCTCGAACTCGAGCTGACGCGGCGGCGCATTCCCTTCGTCAAGTTCGGCGGCCTGCGCTTTCTCGAATCCGCGCACGTCAAGGACCTGCTGTCGCTGCTGCGCTGGGCGCACAACCCGCGTCATGCGCTGGCCGCGTTCCGTGTCGTGCAACTGCTGCCCGGGGTCGGCGGCGCGCACGCGCGCCGGCTGCTCGACACCTTGGCCGCGGCCGCCGACCCAGACGCCGCGCTGCAGGCGTGGCGCGCGCCGGCGGCCGCGCGCGACGACTGGGCGCAGTTGCGCGAAGTGCACGCGGCGCTGCGCCGCAGCGACTGGCCGCACGACGTCGAACGCGCGCTGGGCTGGTACGCGCCGCGCCTCGAACAGCTGCACGACGACGCCGCGGCGCGGCTGGCCGACTTGCGCCAGCTGCAGCAGCTGGCCGCCGCGCACGGCAGCCGCGAGCGTTTTCTCGCCGAGCTCACGCTGGACCCGCCGGCGGCCAGCAGCGACGAGGCCGGCGAGCCGCTGCGCGACGAGGACTACCTGATCGTCTCGACCATCCACGCCGCCAAGGGCCAGGAGTGGCGCGCGGTCTACCTGCTCAACGCTGTCGACGGCTGCCTGCCGTCGGACCTGGCCGGACGCGACGGCCTCGACGAGGAACTGCGCCTGCTGTACGTGGCGATGACGCGCGCGCGCGACCACCTCGACGTGTTGCTGCCGCAGCGCTTCTACGTCACCCAGCAGGCCGCGCGCGGCGACCGCCACGTCTACGCGCTGCGCAGCCGTTTCATCACGCCGCAAGTGGCCGCGCTGTGCGACGCGATCGCGCCGCCCTCGCCGTTCGCCACCAGCGCCGGCGGCGCGCTGCCCGCAGCGCCGGGGCTGGCCGCCGGCGTCGCCGCGATGTGGGACTGAGGCGCGCGCCTGGCCCGCGGTCTTTTCAGTGGAATTCGCGCGGCTGCGTTCGCAGCCGCCCGAGCAGCGGCGTCAAGTCGAGCAGGTGGCCGGCGATCAGGTGCCCGACTTCGCCGTCGCGCTGCCAGCGTCCGCTGACCGCGAGCAGCCGCGCGTGCAGCAGCACGCCGCGCTGGCGCTCGCGCAGCCCCTTCCAGCAGATCACCTGCACGACCCCGGTCTCGTCTTCCAGCGAGATGAAGGTGGTGCCCTTGGCCGTTTCCGGCTGCTGACGCAGCGTGACGATGCCGCAGACGCGCAGCAGCCGGCCGTCGGGCTGCGTCAGCAGCTCGGCCGCGCTGAGGCAGCGCCGCGCGCGCAGCTGCGCGCGCAGCAGCGCCAGCGGGTGGCGGCGCAGGCTCAGCCCGGTGGCGGCGTGGTCGGCGACGATGTCGTCGCCCTCGCCCGGCGCGGCCAGCTCGGCGGCGCCTTCGCGGCGCGGCGCCGCGCGCAGCAGCGGT
>JAJZHH010000111.1 GCA_021804595.1 Pseudomonadota bacterium | reverse complement strand
GCGCGTCGGCGTCGGCCAGCGCCGCGTAATGCACGTCGGGCACCGAAGCGCGCTGCATCGACGCGGCGACCAGGCCGATGCCCAGCCCGGCGCCGACCAGGCCGACCAGCGTCGGCATTTCGTGCACCTCCTGCACCACGCGCGGCGTGAAGCCGGCCTGCAGGCACAGCGCCAGCGTGCGCTCGCGCAGCCCCGAGCCGAGCGCGGCGCTGTACAGCACGAACGGCTGGTCGCGCAGCTCGCGCAGCTGCAGGCGGCGGCGTCGCGCCAGCGGGTGCTCGGTGTGCAGCGCCACGCGCAGCGGTTCGCGCAGCAACACGCGGGTGGCGACTTCGGCCAGTGCGTCGTGCGGTGTCGCGCGGATGAAGCCGACGTCGATGCGCCGCGCCAGCAGCTCGTCGATCTGCACCCGCGACGGTTGCTCGCGCAACTGCAGCTCGACCTCGGGCCAGCGGCGGCGGAAGTCGCGCAGCAAGCGCGGCATCGCTGTGGTGAACGGCATCGAGCCGGCGAAGCCCAGCGCCAGGCTGCCGCTGGCGCCGGCGCCGGCGCGGCGCGCCAGCTCGGCGGCGCGCTGCAGCTGCTCGAGCAGCGCGCGCGCCTGCGGCAGCAGCGCGGCACCGGCCGCGGTCAGTTGCACGCCGGAGCGCCCGCGCAGCAGCAGCGGCACGCCGAGGCTGGCTTCGAGCGCCTGGATGCGCTGCGACAGCGGTGGCTGCGACAGGTGCAGGCGCGCGGCGGCGCGGCCGAAGTGGCCTTCGTCGGCGATCGCGACGAAGGCTTGAAGCTGGCGGATTTCCATACGAAAAGCATATCAAACGCGATGAAAAATAGATTTCACAAATTGAATGGCTCGGCCTAAGCTGGGTTGTCGATTCACTTCCCGGTCTCCCATGTCCTCCCCGTCTCCCGCGCTGGCGCGGGTCGAAGCGCCAGCGCGCGCGCGCGCCGCGGTCGTCGCCGCCGGCATGTGCGCGTTCTTCACGATGTACGTGACGCAGGGGCTGCTGCCGTCGCTGCGCAGCGTGTTCCACGCCGGCGTCGCCGAGCTGAGCCTGACGCTGACCGCGACCACGCTGGCGGTGGCCGCCGCGGCGCCGCTGGCCGGCAGCCTGTCGGACCGCTACGGGCGCCGCCCGGTGCTGCTGGCCGCGCTGTGCGGGCTGAGCGTGGCGACGCTGGGCGCGGCCAGCGCCGCCAGCCTCGGCCAGCTGCTGGTCTGGCGCGCGCTGCAGGGCCTGTTCGTGCCCGGCGTGTTCACCGCGACGGTGGCCTACATCGGCGAGGAGTGGCCGGCGCACGAGATCCCGGCGGTCACCGCGCTGTACATCTCGGGGTCGGTCGCCGGCGGCTTCCTGGGCCGCTTCATCGCCGGCCTGGTCACGTCGCGCTGGGACTGGCAGGCAGCGTTCGTCGTGCTCGGCGTGCTCAACGGCGTGTTCACGCTGCTGGTGGCGCGCGGGCTGCCGCCGTCGACCGGCTTTCGCGCCAGCCACAGCCTGCGCGCGTCGCTGGCCGGGCTGCCGCTGCATCTGCGCAACGGCCAGTTGCTCGGCAGCTACGCGATCGGTTTCGGCATCCTGTTCACCCAGGTGTGCACCTTCACCTACGTGACCTTCCACCTCGCCGATGCGCCGTACGACCTCGACCTGCGCCAGCTCAGCCTGCTGTTCGCGGTCTATCTGGTCGGCATGGTGGCCACGCCGATGGCCGGTCGGCTGGCGTGGCGCTTCGGCCAGCGCCGCGTGTTCGGCTGGGCGGTGGCGCTGTCGGCCGGCGGCATGGTGCTGACCCTGAGCGCGCCGCTGGCGCTGATCGTGCTCGGGCTGACGGCGAGTTCGGCCGGCGTGTTCATCGCGCAGGCGATGGCGACGTCGCAGGTGCCCAGCTTCGCGCGCCAGGCGAAATCCAGCGCGGTCGGGCTGTACGTGACCTGCTATTACGTCGGCGGCAGCATCGGCGCTTTCGCGCCCAGCGTGGTCTGGAGCCACGCCGGCTGGCCCGGCTGCGTGGCGCTGGTGCTGGCGGTGCAGGCGGCGATCGCGGTCGTCGCGCTGCGCGTGTGGCCGGCCGCGACCGGCCACCGCTGAAGCGGCTCCGAGCGCCGGCCGCGGCTCAGCCTCAGCGCAGCAGCCGCGCGAGCAGCCACGCGGCCAGCGACAGCGCCAGCGTCGAGCCGATCGGCAGCAGCAGCTCGCGCTCGCCGATGCGCAGCCGCAGATCGAGCGGCAGGCGGCCGAAGCCGAAGCGCTCCAGCCACGGCAGCGCGGCGCTGGCGACGACCGACGCGAGGATGAACAGCAGCAGCCACATCGCGGTGCCGCCCGTCAGGCCAGCGCGGCGCTGCGGTCGCCGGCGGCGAAGCCGGCCAGCGGCGTGGCGACGCCGCGGCCCAGCGCGATGACCTTGAACAGTTCGCCCATCTCGCTTTCGTTGACCAGCTTCTGCACGCCGGCGGCGAGCTGCACGCCGGCGCGGTCGCTGGGCGCGGCGACGCCGCCGGGCAGTTCGCGCAATGCGTCGCGCAGCACGTCGAGCAGGCCGCAGTTGAGCAGGAAGCGGGCCTGGCTGGTGTAGCCGAGCAGCTCGAGGCCGGCGTCGCGCGCGGCGTGCGCGATGCCGCTGAACTCGACGTGAGCGGTAATGTCCGACAGGCCCGGCTGCCACAGCGGGTCGTCGTGCGCGCGGTGCGCGCGGTGGCAGCGCAGCGTGCCGCCGACGCGCTGCGCGTGGTCGTATTCGGCGGCGGGGAAGCCGTAGTCGATGAACATCGCGACGCCGCGGCGCAGCCGCGCGCCCAGCGTCGCGATGAAGCCCTGCGCGACGCGGTGCACTTCGGTGACGCTGCCGACCGGCAGCTGGGCCATCGTCGCGCGCGGCGCGACCGCGGCGGCGCCGTCGGCCCAGCGCAGTGCGCCGTCGGCGTCGCGCGCGACGCCGCGTTCGCGCCAGCCGCCGGTGTCGCGCGCCAGCAGCTGCACCGGCATCGCGTCGAGCACCTCGTTGCCGATGACCAGCGCGTCGAACGCGTCGGGCAGCGCGTCCCACCAGACCACGCGGCGCGCCAGCGCGGCCGGCAGCTCGGCCACCGCGCGTTGCTGGCGCTGGCGCATCGCCGCCGACACTTCGACGATGGCGTAAGTCTCGGGCAGCCAGCCGAGCCCGTCCAGCGCGCGCAGCAGGTCGGCGGCCAGGCGCCCGCTGCCGGCGCCGAACTCGACGACGGTGGGCAGCGCCTCGGCGCGGCCGAGCGCGGCCAGCTCGCGCGCCAGCGTGGCCGCGAACAGCGGGCCGAGCTCGGGCGCGGTGACGAAGTCGCTGCTGCCGCCCCAGGCGCCGAGCACGCCCGGCGCCGCAGCGTAGTAGCCCAGCCCCGGCGCGTACAGCGCCCGTTCCATGTAGCGCTCGAAGCTGATCCAGCCGCCGGCGGCGTCGATCTCGGCGGCGATGCGCTGCTGCAGCTCGGCGCTGGCGCGCAGGCGCGCCGGGTCCGGCGCGGCTAGACTGTCGGTCCTTTCCATCGCCTCGATTCTAGGTTCCGCCCCGCCATGACCGTTCCCGCCCGTCCGCCACGCCGCGTCGCGCTGGTCACCGGCGCGGCGCGCCGCCTCGGCCGCGCGATCGCGCTGGAGCTGGGTGCGGCCGGCTGGGACGTCGCGGTGCACTACCACGGCTCGGCCGGCGACGCCGCCGACTGCTGCGCGCAGCTGGCCGAGCGCGGTGCGGCGGCTTGCGCGCTGCACGCCGACCTGGCCGACGCGCGCGCCGCGCGCGAGCTGGTCGCGCGTGCCGCGGCGGCGCTGGGGCGGGTCGACGCGGTGGTCAACAACGCGTCGCTGTTCGAATACGACGACGCCGCCAGTTTCGACGCGGCGCGCGCGGCGCGCCACCACGCCGTCAACGTCGTTGCACCGGTGCTGCTGGCGCAGGCGCTGCACGCGCAGCTGCTCGCGCGCGGCGCGCGCGGCTGCGTCGTCAACCTGCTCGACCAGAAGCTGTGGAATCCGAATCCCGATCACCTGTCGTACACGCTGAGCAAGGCCGCGCTGCGCGAGGCCACGACACTGCTGGCGCAGGCGCTGGCGCCGGCGCTGCGCGTGGTCGGCGTCGCGCCGGGGCTGACGCTGGGCAGCGCGCAGCTCGACGACGCCGCGCTGGTGCGCATGCAGCGCGCCGGGCCGCTGGGCGACGGACCGCACGCTGCCGACATCGCCGCCGCCGTGCGCTTCGGTCTCGACAACCCGGCGTTGACCGGCAGCTGCATCGTGGTCGACGCCGGCCAGCATCTGCAGCCGCACGCGCGCGACTTCGCGTTCATCGCCGAGCGCAGCTGAACCTCGGCCGCACCGCCTGATCCCTCATCGACCATGCGTACCATCATTCTCGAACGCCTGCGCGTGCAGGCCAGCGTCGGCATCCTCGAACACGAGCTCAAATCGCGCCAGCCGCTGCTGGTGTCGATCGTCGCCGAGCTGCCCGACGCGCCGCTGCTGCCTGCCGCCGACGACGTCGAGCACGTGCTCGACTACCGCGTGCTGCGCGCGATCGCGCTCGACGAGGTCACGCGCGGCCACGTCAACATGCTGGAGACGCTGGCCGGGCGCATCGCGCAGCGCCTGCTCGAGCACGACGGCGTCGCCGCGGTGCGCGTGCGCGTCGACAAGCCCAACATCTTTCCCGACTGCGACGCCGTGGGCATCGAAGTCGCGCAGCGCAAATGACGGCGCCGACGGTGGATCCGCGCAAGGCGGCGTTCGAAGTCAACAAGCTGTCCAAGCGCCTGCACCGGCTGGTGGGCCAGGCCATCGGCGACTACGCGATGATCGAGGCCGGCGACCGCGTCATGGTGTGCATGTCGGGCGGCAAGGACAGCTACGCGCTGCTCGACCTGCTGCTGAGCCTGCGCGCGCGCGCGCCGGTGCCGTTCGAGCTGGTCGCGGTCAACCTCGACCAGAAGCAGCCGGGCTTCCCGGCCGACGTGCTGCCCGGCTACCTGCGCAGCCGCGGCGTCGAGTTCCACATCGAGGAACAGGACACCTACTCGATCGTCAAGCGTGTCCTGCCGGAAGGCAGCACGATGTGCAGCCTGTGTTCGAGGCTGCGGCGCGGCATCCTGTACCGCGTCGCCAGCGAGCTGGGCGCGACCAAGATCGCGCTGGGCCACCACCGCGACGACATCCTGCAGACCTTCCTGCTCAACCTGTTCCACGGCGGCAAGCTCAAGGGCATGCCGCCGAAACTGGTCAGCGACGACGGTCGCCACGTCGTGATCCGGCCGCTGGCCTACGTCGAGGAGGCCGATCTGGAGCGCTGGGCCGAGCACCGCGCGTTCCCGATCATCCCGTGCACGTTGTGCGGCAGCCAGGACAATCTGCAGCGCAAGCAGGTCGGCGCGATGTTGCGCGACTGGGACAAGCGCTACCCCGGGCGTCTGGACACGATGTTCGGCGCGCTGCACAAGATCGTGCCGTCGCACCTGCTCGACCGCGACGCCTACCCGTTCGCGACGCTGCGCGCCACCGGTGTCGCCGACGCCGACGGCGACATCGCGTTCGACGAGCCCGACGGCTGCGCCACGCCGCCGTCCGCGGCACCGCAGCCGACCGCGGTGCGCTGGCTGCACGCCACGCCCGAGACCGACTAAAGTTGAGCCGTGGCGCGCCCGCCGGGCGCGCATCGCGAGGGCGTGATGGACGTTGCCAAGCCGGACCTTGCCAAGCCGGACGTTGCCAAGCCGGACGACCCTTGCCGGGGCAGACGCGTGCTGCGTGCGGCGGCTGCCGCGCTGGCGCTGGTCGCGCTGAGCGCGTGCGCGACGCTGAACACGGTGCGCGTGCACGTGGCCACGCCGCAGCCGGCGCCGGCCGCGCTGCTCGGCGCGCGCGTGCAACTGCAGGCCGACCCGGCCGATGCGGCCAGCCCCGACGCGGCGCTGCTGCAGCGCGCGGTGGTCGACGCGATGACCCGCGCCGGCCTGCACCCGGTGTTCGGCGAGACCGCGCCGTACAGCGCGCGTTACAGCTTCGGTGTCTATCTCGATTTCGAGGCCAGTTTTCCCAGCGCGTGGCCGCCGCCGAGCCCGCCGGTGGTGCTGCCCGACGGGCGCGTGATCTACCGCGGCTGGCCGATCTGGGGCCCGCGCTGGGTGTGGCCGCCGCCGTGGTACGAGCGCACGCTGCGCATCGAGATCAGGCGCCTCGACACCGGCGCGGTGGTGTGGAGCAGCGGCGCCGTGCTCGGCTCCTACGACGAGCGGCTGGCGCCGGTGGCGGCGATCCTGGCCGACGCTGCGTTCAAGGGTTTTCCGCAGGACAGCGGCCGGCGCGTGCTGCGTGTGCAGTTGCCTTGATGGGCCCCGCGAACGCCTCGGTCACGCGCGTCGCGGTGCACGGCCCGCGTCTTTTTTATAATCGGCATGGATTTTGCTGACCGACGTGCTGACCGACGGCTTGCGCGCGTCGCGCGACGGAGCTCTTGAACGGCAGGTGTCCGCCTTCATATTTACGTGGTCCAGCGCTAACTTACGGATTTCGTCATGCCTATTTATTCGTACAAATGTGGTTCGTGCGGCCATGCGATGGACGCACTGCAGAAGATGTCCGATGCTGCGCTGACCGACTGCCCGGCCTGCGGCAAACCCGCGCTGAGCAAGCAGTTGACCGCCGCCGGTTTCCAGCTCAAGGGCTCGGGCTGGTACGCGACCGACTTCAAGGGCGGCGCGGCAGCCAGCGCGTCGACCGGTACGGCGGCCGCGAGCAGCGCACCGGCGCCCGCGTGCGGCGCCTCGTGCGCCTGCCACTGAGCCGGCGCGGCGCGTGGCACGCCCGTCGATGCGCCTGAAAAGCCTGTTCGTCGCCGGGCTGCTGGTCTGGCTGCCGCTGACGATCACGATCTGGGTGTTGTGGCAGTTGCTGTCGGTGTTCGACGGCATCTTCCGCGCGCTGATCGCGACGGCCGGCGCGGTGCTGCCCGAACTGGCACCGGCGCTGCAGCGCCTGAGCCACATTCCCGGCGTCGGCGTCGTGCTGGTGCTGGCGGCGATCGTGCTGACCGGGCTGCTGGTGGCCAATATGGTCGGCCAGTGGTGGCTGGCGCGCTGGGATGCGCTGATGGCGCGCATCCCGATCGTCAAGAGCATCTACAGCAGCGTCAGGCAGGTCTCCGACACCCTGTTCTCGAGCAATGGCAAGGCCTTCCGTCGCGCGGTGATGGTGCCTTACCCGCACGCCGGCAGCCGCACGATAGGCTTCGTCACCGGCGCACCCAGCGGCGAAGTCGCGGCGCGCTTGTCCGGCGAGCACATCAGCGTGTACGTGCCGACGACACCGAACCCGACTTCGGGCTTTTTCCTGATGGTGCCCAAGGCCGACGTCGTCGAACTCGACATGAGCGTCGACGAGGCGCTCAAATACGTGATCTCGATGGGTGTGGTGGCGCCGCAGGCGCCGCGCGCCGAAACCTGAACGCTTTCCCGAACCGACGGCCGGCGGCCGCGCGAGCGCCGCGCGGCGGCCGCCCCCCGTTCAACCTTCCAACTATTCCTCGACCCCTTCCATGAGCCTACGCAGCCACACCCTCGGCGCCGTCAACGAATCGATGCTCGGACAAACCGTCAGCCTGTGCGGCTGGGTGCAGCGCCGGCGCGATCACGGCGGCGTGATCTTCATCGATCTGCGCGACCGCGAAGGCCTGGTGCAGGTCGTCTGCGACCCCGACCGCGCCGACATGTTCGCGCTGGCCGAAACGCTGCGCAACGAATTCTGCGTGCAGGTCGTCGGCGCGGTGCGCGCGCGCCCGGCCGGCACCGAGAACACCGCGCTGGCGTCGGGGCGCGTCGAGGTGCTGTGCCACGCGCTGCAGGTGCTGAACCCGTCGGCGGCGCTGCCGTTCCAGCTCGACGACGAGAACCTGTCGGAAACGACCCGGCTGACGCATCGCGTGCTCGACCTGCGCCGGCCGCAGATGCAGCACAACATGATGCTGCGCTACCGCGTCGCGATGGCGGTGCGCCGCTTCCTCGACACCGCCGGCTTCATCGACATCGAAACGCCGATGCTGACCAAGAGCACGCCCGA
>JAJZHH010000110.1 GCA_021804595.1 Pseudomonadota bacterium | reverse complement strand
CGGCGCGTCCGCGCCGGCGCCGGCGGCTCCAGTGCGGCGAGACGCCGCGACCTCGCGGCGCGGCGCGGCGCGATATGCGGCGGCGACCCGCGCGGTCGCGCGTCGCCCTCGTGTCGAGCCACACCGCACCGCGGCCACGGGATCGGTGTGCCGCCGCCATGGCTGGTATCTGCAGGTCGGCGCGTTCGCGCAGACTGCGCGCTTCGAGCGTCTGCGCGAGCGCTTGCGTCGCGCGGGACACGCCGCGTGCCTGGCGCCGCAGCATCCGAAGCACCTCGACCTGCTCTACGTCGGTCCGTACCGCAGCGCGGGTGCAGCCCGTGCGGCGCAGCCTCGACTGCGCAAGTTGTTGAGCAGCAACAATTATTTGCGGCATATTCCCGCGCGCTGAGGCAAGTTTCACGCGGAGACGCGGAATCGCGTCTCCGCTGAACTAGCATGAGCGTATTGCGAGCGGTTGCATGAAGAATTCATGAGAACCGCGAGCAGATGCGAAAATCCGCCGTAAATGACCGCAGCCCCGCTTCAGATCGAACAGGACGCCGCAGCGCCCGAACTCGTCGGTGACAGTCCGGGGATGGCGGCGCTGCGCACGCTGCTGCGCCGCGTCGCCGCGACCGACAGCACCGTGTTGCTGCAAGGCGAGTCGGGCACCGGCAAGGAGCTCGTCGCGCGCCTGCTGCACGCCTGGTCGGCGCGCGCGCCGCGCGCCTTCGTCGCCGTCAATTGCGGCGCGATCCCCGGCGAGCTGATGGAGAGCGAGTTGTTCGGCCACGAGCGCGGTGCCTTCACCGGGGCGCAGAGCGCGCGCAAGGGTCGCTTCGAACTCGCCGGCCGCGGCACGCTGTTCCTCGACGAAATCGCCGAAATGAGCCCGCCGCTGCAGGTCAAGCTGCTGCGCGTATTGCAGGAGCGCACCTTCGAGCGCGTCGGCGGCACGGAAACGCTGCAGGCGCCGGCGCGCATCGTCGCCGCGACCCACCGCGATCTGGAGCAGCAGATCGAGATCGGCCGCTTCCGCGAAGACCTCTACTACCGGCTCAACGTCGTGCCGATCCAGATCCCGCCGCTGCGCGAGCGCGGCGAGGACATCCTGCTGCTGGCCGACCTCGCGCTGCGCCGGCTCGACGCCGCCGGACTGGGCCGCGTGCGCCTGGGCGAGGGCGTGGCCAACGCGCTGTTGCGCTACCGCTGGCCGGGCAATGTGCGCGAGCTCAACAACCTGATGGAGCGGCTGGTCATCATGCACGCCGGCAGCGTGGTCGGCGTGTCCGACCTGCCGGCGAAAATGCGCGAAGGCCTCGAAGCCGAACTCGTGCCGGTGGTCGAAGCGGCGGTCGAGGACGACGACGGCCTGCGCGACCTGATGCAGTTGGTGGCCGAACCGGCCGAGCCGCTGCTGCCGGCGCAGGGCATCGATCTGCGCGCCTACCTCGAGCGCATCGAGCGCTCGCTGATCGAGCAGGCGCTCGACGCCAGCGACCACGTCATCGCGCACGCGGCCGGCAAGCTCGGGCTGCGGCGCACGACGCTGGTCGAGAAGATCCGCAAGTACGGGTTGCGCGAAGACGAGCGCAGCGGCGCGACGCCGTGATCGCGGCGGCGGAGGGTGTGACGGTGAGTCAAAGTTTTGACGTTGGCGTTGGGCTGGAGCTGCGGCGATGAGCGAAGTCGTCGCGCGCGCCGAGGCGCCGGCGCACGGCATGATCGCGCAGGCGCCGGCGATGCTGCGCGTGCTGGAAATGGCCGCGCGCGCCGCGCAGACCGACGTCGGCATCATGCTGCTGGGCGAAAGCGGCGTCGGCAAGGAAGTCGTGTCGCGCTACGTGCACCGCAGCTCGCCGCGCGCGGCCGGGCCCTTCGTCGCGATCAACTGCGCGGCGATTCCCGAAAGCCTGCTCGAGGCCACGCTGTTCGGCTACGAGCGCGGCGCCTTCACCGGCGCGTCGCAGGCGGCGCCGGGCAAGTTCGAGCAGGCGCAGGGCGGCACGCTGCTGCTCGACGAAGTCACCGAAATGGCCGCCGGACTGCAGGCCAAGCTGCTGCGCGTTCTGCAGGAGCGCGAAATCGAGCGCGTCGGCGGCAGGAAGCGCATCGCCCTGGACCTGCGCGTCGTCGCCACCAGCAACCGCGATCTGCAGCAGGCGGTGCAGCAGGGCGTGCTGCGCGAGGACCTGTATTACCGGCTCAGCGTGTTCCCGCTGCGCATCCCGGCGCTGCGCGAGCGGCGCGAGGACATCGTGCCGCTGGCGCAGGCCATGCTCGCGCGCCACGCCGCGCAGTACCGGCTCGACCCGGTGCCGCGGCTCGACGCGGCGGCGCAGTCGGCGCTGCTCGACTACGCCTGGCCCGGCAATGTGCGCGAGCTGGAGAACATGATGCAGCGCGCTGCGATCCTGGCCCAGCACGGCACCATCGGCGTCGCCGACCTGTTCTTCCAGCCGCCGACGGCGACGATGCCGCGCGTGGCCGCTGCGCCCGCGGCGCGCACGCCGCTGCGCGAGCTCGGCGCCGAACTGGCCGACAACGAGCGCCAGCTCATCGCCGACGCGCTGCGCGACAGCGGCGGCTCGCGCAAGGACGCGGCCGAGCGCCTGGGCATCAGCCCGCGCACGCTGCGCCACAAGCTGCAACGCCTGCGCGAAGCCGGCGTCGAACTGCCCGCCGGAGACGACGAGGCGTGATTGGAACGGGAATTGCTTGATCGTCGTTGCGCGTCGAATTCCCGACGCGCGCGCAAGGGGAGCCGCAGGCGATGAACGTGCAGAGAATGCAGGACCTGGTCAGCCAGATGCGCGCGCTCGCGGCCGAAGCGTCGGCGAAGCCGCCGGCCGACCCGAGCGCGACCGCCGCGGCGCCGTCGAGTTTCGCCGGCTCGCTGCAGGCCGCGCTGGCCGGCGTCAACCAGCAGATGGGCCACGCCGACGCCTTGCAGCAGGCCTTCGCCAGCGGTCAGCCGGGCTTGAGCCTGAGCGACGTGATGCTGGCCGGGCAGAAGGCCAGCCTGTCGTTCCAGGCCGCGCTGCAGGTGCGCAACAAGCTGGTCTCGGCTTACCAGGACATCATGAACATCCAGGCCTGATCGCCTGGTCCGAATCGACATCAGCTAGCGACAGCCTATGGCCACCACCGACCAAGCACCGTCCGCCGCGTTGAGCGCGCCGCTGGCCGCGTGGCGCCGACTGAGCATGAACCAGCGCGTCGGCCTGCTCGCCGGCCTGGCCGCGCTGGTCGCGTTGTTCGTCGCCACGCTGCTGTGGAGCGGCAAGCCGAACTACCAGGTGCTGTACTCGAACCTGTCGCAGGCCGACGGCGGCGCGGTCATCGCCGAGCTGCAGAAGCAGGGCGTGCCTTACACCATCACCGGGGGGGGCAGCGTCATCGAGGTGCCGTCGGATCAGGTCTACGCCACGCGCATGAAGCTGGCCGCCGGCGGGCTGCCGAAAGGCGCCGGGGTCGGCTTCGAAGTGCTCGACAACGAGCCGATGGGCACCAGCCAGTTCGTCGAGCAGATCAATTACCAGCGCGCGCTGCAGGGCTCGCTGGCGCGCACCATCGAGTCGATGGCCGCGGTGCAGTCGGCCAGCGTGCATCTGGCGATCCCGAAGCCGTCGGTGTTCGTCAGCGAGCAGCAGCACCCGACCGCGTCGGTGCTGCTCAAACTCTACCCGGGGCGTGTGCTCAGCGGCGCGCAAGTCGCCGGCATCGTGCACCTGGTGTCGTCGGGCGTGGCCGGACTGAGTGACAAGGACGTCACCGTGGTCGACCAGGACGGCAACCTGCTGACCGCGCAGAACGCCGGCGACAGCGGCATCGAGCCGGGCCAGCTGGCTTACCGCAGCGCGATCGAGCAGCAGTACCGCAAGCAGGTCGAGTCGATGCTGGCGCCGCTGGTCGGCAGCGACGGCGTTCGCGTCGCGGTGTCGGCCGACATCGATTTCGGTCGCACCGAGACCAGCTCGGTGACCTATGGCAAGAGCCATCTGCTGAGCCAGCAGACCAGCTCGCGCAACAGCACCGGCAGCGCGACGCTGCCGGCCGGCGTTCCCGGCGCGCTGACCAACCAGCCGCCGGGCGGCGCCACCGCGCCGTTCACGGTCGGCTCGGCGTCGGCGCCGTTGACGCCGCAGCAGCTGCAGCAGATCACGCCGAGCCTGAAGGCGCTGGCGCCGACCACGAGCAGCAGCTCGGCGACGAACAATTTCGACCTCGACAAGACCGTCAGCCAGACGCGCCAGGCGGTCGGCGCGGTGCGCCGGGTGTCGGTGTCGGTGCTGATCAACGACCAGCCCGACGGCGCGCCCAAGCCGCACCCGATGAGCGCGCAGCAGATGGCGCAGATCAAGCAACTGGTGGAGAACGCGATCGGCTACAGCAGCCAGCGCGGCGACCAGGTCTCGGTGGTCAGCATGCCGTTCGCCGGCGCTGCCGCGAAGGCCGCCCCGTCCGCCCCGTTGTGGCGTCAGCCGTGGTTGTGGGGCCAGTTGCGCCAGGGCGCGCCCTACCTGGTGGCGCTGATCCTCGGCCTGTTCCTGTACCGCGCGCTGCGCCGTATCCTGGCGTCGGGCGCGACGGCGGCAGCCACTGCGAGCGAGCCCGGTGGCGTCGAAGCCGGTGCGGAGCAGGCGGCCGGCGCCGCGGCCGGTGCCGCCCCCGACGAACTGGCGCCCGATGTCGTACGCTTGAGCAACACCTTCGAAAGCGACGCGGCGGTCGCGCGCGAGCTGGTCAAGCAGGACCCGCGGCGCGCCGCGCAGGTGGTCAAGGAGTGGCTGGCCGATGCCCACTGACGACGGCGACATCAAGGGTCTGGACCGCGCCGCGGTGCTGCTGCTGAGCCTGGGCGAGGATCAGGCCGCCGAAGTGATGAAGCACCTGGCGCCGCGCGAAGTGCAGCGCCTGGGAGTGGCGATGTCCAAGCTCGGTCGCGTCAGCGCCGGCCAGGCGCACGACGTGATGCGCGAGTTTCGCGATCGCCTCGAGCAGCAGACCGCGCTGGGGCTCGGGGCCGACCAGTTCCTGCGCTCGGCGCTGACCAAGGCGCTCGGCGGCGACCGGGCGAACTCGCTGATCGAGCGCATCCTGCACGGCGGCGATTCGAGCGGACTGGAAAACCTGAAGTGGCTCGAGCCGCGCGCGGTCGCCGAGCTGATCAAGCTCGAGCACCCGCAGGTCATCGCGCTGGTGCTGTCGTACATCGAGCCCGAGCAGGCCAGCGAAGTGCTGCACTTCCTGCCCGAGCGCCAGGCCAGCGAGGCGGTGCTGCGGCTGGCCAACCTCGACGGGCTGCAGCCAGCCGCGCTGCGCGAACTCAACGAGGCGCTCGACGAACTGCTCAGTGGCGATTCGCAGAGCGTGCAGGTCACCGCCACCGGCGGGCCGAAAGTCGCCGCCGACATCCTCAACCGGCTCGAGACTTCGCTGTCGAACGGCATCATGGACCACATGCGCTCGCAGGACGAGGCGCTGGCGGGCAGAGTGCAGGAACAGATGTTCGTGTTCGACGACCTCGTCAACGTCGACGACCGCAGCATGCAGACGATGTTGCGCGAGATTTCGTCCGAGGTGCTGATCCTGGCGCTGAAGGGCGCGAACCCGGGGCTGCGGGAGAAATTCCTCGGCAATATGTCGAAGCGCGCCGCCGAGATGCTGCGCGACGACATGGAAGCCAAGGGCCCGGTGCGGCTGACCGAAGTCGAGGCGGCGCAGAAGGAGATCCTGCAGATCGCCACGCGCCTCGAAGCCGCCGGCCAGATCCAGCTCGGCGGCGGCGGTGCCGAGGCGCTGGTGTCGTAAACGCGGGAGCACGGCACGATGAGCTCGTTCATCCCGAAGGAAGACGCCGGGCACGCCAGGGCCTGGGCGGCGCCCGACCTGGGCGCGCGGCGCGAAGCCGGCACGGCGACCGACGTCAGTGCCGACGTCGCGCTGCCGACCGCCGACGAACTCAGCCGGGTGTTCGAGCAGGCGCGCGCGCAGGGCTGGGAGGAAGGCCGCCGCGAAGGCCACGCGCAGGGCCGCCAGACAGGGCTCGACGAGGCGCGTGCGCAAGGCGCCGCCGAACTCGCCGCCTTGCGGGGCTTGCTGCAGCGCTTGCAGCAGCCGGCCAGCCGGCTCGACGCCGAGCTCGAGGAAGCGGTGGTCGCGCTCGCGCTCGAAGTCGCGCGCCAGGTCGTGCTGCACGAAGTGCACAGCGCGCCGCAGGCGCTGCTCGACATCGTGCAGCGCGCGCTGGCCGCGTTTCCGGCCAATGCCGGCGTGCCCTGGGTGCGCCTGCACCCGGACGACGTGTTGATGCTGCAGCAGCTCGCCCCCGAGCTCGAGAGCGGCGGCTTGAGCCTGCTGCCCGACGAGACGCTGCAGCGCGGCGACCTGGTGCTGGCCAGCGGCACCGATGCGCCGCGCGCCGCGCCCGAGCGGCGCTGGCGTCCGCGCGCGCCGCGCGACCTGCAGGCCGAACTCGACCTGCGGCTCGAGGAGCGCTGGCGCCAGGTCATCGCGCGGCTGTTCGAGGAGGGCGCGCTGTGAGCGCGGCGAGGAGGGGCGTCCAATGACCGCCGCGCCGCTGTCCAGCGACGGCGCGCTGGCGCGGCTGCGCGCGCTGCGCGGGCGGCTGCAGGCCGCAGGCGAGTTGCCGCTGCAGCCCAGCGGCAGCCTGCTGCGGGTGCGCGGTCTGATCATGGAAGCGCAGGGGCTGGACGTCAGCCTCGGCGCGCGTTGCATGATCGCCGCCGATGGTCACCGCCGCGTCGCGGCCGAAGTCGTCGGTTTCTCCGGCGACCACGTGCAGCTGATGGCTTCGGGCGACATGCAGGGGCTGGCGCCGGGTGCGCGCGTGACGCCGATACCGGGCGATCTGCGCATACCGGCCGGCGCCGAGCTGTGCGGGCGCGTGCTCGACGCCGACGCCAAGCCGCTCGACGGGCTCGGCCCGCTGCGCGCGTCGTGCTTCACGACGCTGAACCCGCCGCCGATCAACCCGCTCGAGCGCGCGATGGTGCGCCGCCCGCTCGACGTCGGCGTGCGCGCGATCAACGCGCTGTTCACCGTCGGCCGCGGCTCGCGCATGGGCCTGTTCGCCGGCAGCGGCGTCGGCAAGAGCGTGCTGCTGGGCATGATGGCGCGCAACACCGACGCCGACGTCATCGTCGTCGGGCTGATCGGCGAGCGCGGCCGCGAAGTCAAGGAATTCATCGAGGACATCCTCGGCGAGCAGGGGCGCCGGCGCGCCGTGGTGGTGGCGGTACCGGCCGATGCGCCGGCGCTGTCGCGCATACGCGGTGCGCGGCTGGCCACCGCGCTGGCCGAGGCGTTCCGCGACCAGGGCCGGCACGTGCTGCTGCTGATGGATTCGCTGACGCGCTATGCGCTGGCGCTGCGCGAAGTCGCGCTGGCCGCCGGCGAGCCGCCGGCCGCGCGCGGCTACCCGCCGTCGGTGTTCGCGCGCCTGCCTGCGCTGGTCGAGCGCGCCGGCAATGGCGTCGACGGCGCCGGCAGCATCACTGCGTTCTACACCGTGCTGATGGAAGGCGACGACCAGCAGGATCCGGTCGCAGACAACACGCGCGCGATCCTCGACGGCCACATCGTGCTCAGCCGCAAGCTGGCCGAGCAGGGGCATTTCCCGGCGATCGACCTGCAGGCGTCGATCAGCCGCGTGATGCCGGCGCTGTCCGACCCGCAGCAGCTGCGCCGCGTCTACCGCCTCAAGGAACTCGACTCGCGCTACGCGGCGCAGCAGGACCTGATCGCGGTCGGCGCCTACACGCCCGGCGGCGATCCGACGCTGGACCTGGCGGTGCAGGCACACCGCCAGGTCCGTGACTTCCTGGTGCAGGGCATGAACCAGGCGGTCGACCTGGCGAGCAGCCAGACCGCGCTGGTGCAGTTGATCACGCCCTACCTGCCGGCCGAGCCGGCGCCGGCCTGACGCGTTGAACGGTGACCGCGATGGCCTCGAGCAAGCCCGACCCGCAGCGACTGAACGCGCTGCAGCTGCTGCACGAGCGCGCCAGCGACCACGGCCGCGAGCTCGCGCGCGCACTCGGCCAGGCGCAGACGCAGCACGCGCAGGCGGTGCAGCAACTGCACAATCTGCAGGCCTACGCTGCGCAGTACCGCAGCCAGCTGGCCGCGCTCGA
>JAJZHH010000109.1 GCA_021804595.1 Pseudomonadota bacterium | reverse complement strand
CCGTCGGCGTTGCGGTCGAACGGCATGCCCATGTGCTCGAGCTCGTACACGGCGCTGGGCGCTTCGCGGCACATGAACTCGATCGCGTCCTGGTCACCGAGGTAGTCCGAACCCTTGACGGTGTCGAACATGTGCCAGTACCAATTGTCCTCGCTCATATTGCCCAGCGAGGCACTGATGCCGCCTTGCGCGGCGACCGTATGCGAACGCGTCGGGAACACCTTGGACAGTACCGCGACGTCGCGCCCGGCACGCGCCAGCTGCAGCGCGCAGCGCAGCCCGGAGCCGCCAGCCCCGACGATGACGACGTCGAATTTGCGTTTGTTGACTTGCACGGCTCAAACCCTCCACAGGACTTGCACGGCCCAGCCGGTGCAGGCCACGAGCCAGACGATGGTCGCCGCCTGCAGCACCAGGCGCAGGCCGACCGGCTTGACGTAATCCATCCAGATGTCGCGCATGCCGACCCACACGTGGTAGAGCAGCGCGGCGAAGGCGACGAACGAGAACAGCTTCATCGGCTGCGAGGCGTACAGCCCGGACCAGCGCGCGAAGCTCAGCGGCTGCGGCCAGGCGAAGAACGCCAGCAGGAACAGCGCGTACAGCGCCAGCACGACCGCAGTGACGCGTTGCGCGAGCCAGTCGCGCAAGCCGTAATGCGCGCCGACGACGAGGCGCTTGGCGCCGTAATCCAGTTGGCTCATTTCAGGCTCCGGTGAACAGGTGCACGGCGAACGCCGCGGTCAGCAGCAGCGACACGGTCAGCGTGACCGCCGCGTAGCGACGGCCCTGCTGCTTGCTCAGCGCGTGGCGCACTTCCATCAGCACGTGGCGGATGCCGGCGCACAGGTGGTGCGCCAGCGCCCAGAACAGCCCGAGCACGACGATCTTCAGCGGCCACGCCGACAGCACGCCGGCGAGCGCGTCCCAGCCCTGCTGCGAGCGCAGGCTGGTGTCGAACACCCACAGCACGAAAGGCAGCAGCAGGAACATCACGGCGCCGCTGATGCGATGCAGGATCGAGACCAGACCGGCCAGCGGCAGCCGGTAGCTCATCAAGTCGGTGATGTGGATGTTGCGGTACTCGGGCCGCTTGCGCGTTTCTGATGTGGACATGGTTGTCTGACCTCCTGCGATTTTTGCGGCAGCTATGTTATGCGGCACGACCCGCTTGGCGCTTACAGCGAACGCGGTCGCGAATCAGCTCAGGGTATTGCGATAGTGGTGGTGTGTCGTCACGTAAAGCCCGCGGCGCAGCTCCACCGCCTGGTCCCCGTAACTGAAAGAAAGTCTCTCGACCGAAAGCAACGCCTGCCCCGGGTCGACCTGCAGCAGCGCCGCCTCGTCGGCCCCGGCGCACACCGCGCGGATCTTTTCCTCGGCCCGAACCATGCGCGTGCCGAACTCGGATTCGAACATCGCGTACAGCGGCCCCTTGTAGCCTTCGAGACGCTCGGCGGTCAGACCGCGAAACGTCGTCGCCGGCAAATAGATGTCCTCGTACACCAGCGGGCGCCCGGCGATGCGCAGCACGCGGCGGATCTCCAGCACCATGTCGCCGCTCTTCACGCCGAGCAGCCGCGCCACGTCGGCGGCGGCGCGCACGCGGTGGCAGGCGAGGAACTCGCGTTCCATGCGCAGTGCCGGCCCCGAGTCGTCGTCGGGCACCAGGCGCAGGAAGCGGAACTTGACCTGTTCCTCGTGGTGGGTCGTGACAAAGGTGCCGCGCCCCTGGCGGCGCATCAGCAGGTTGTCGGCCGACAACTCGTCGATCGCCTTGCGCACCGTGCCCTGGCTGACGCCGTAGCGCGCCGCCAGCTCGGCCTCGCTGGGGATCAGCTCGCCGGGCTTCCACTCGCCCGACTGCAGACTGCGCAGGATCAGCGCCTTGATCTGCTGGTACAGCGGGCTGAACACCGGCGCGCCCGCGGCTGGGCTGCCGCTCGGGTTCTGGGGGTGCGACGACGTGGCCATGCGCCGCATTGCAGCACAGGGAGAACCCCTTGTCCAGTATGTCCTAATAGATGTCTTATATATGATATAGGATCATTGACGGCTGCCACGGCGCCCACCTACACTGTTGATGCGCCGCATCATGAACGCTCTAATGTCGGCCTGACCGCGCCGCGCGCGAGCACGGTCGGTTCGAACATCCTTCACGTCACACTCTTCTCGGAGATCCAGATGTCCAAAGCTCCCATGCGCGTCGCCGTCACCGGCGCCGCCGGCCAGATCGGCTACGCCCTGCTGTTCCGCATCGCCTCGGGCGAAATGCTCGGCAAGGATCAACCGGTGATCCTGCAACTGCTCGAGATTCCCGACGAGAAGGCGCAAAAGGCGCTCAAGGGCGTGATGATGGAACTCGAGGACTGCGCGTTCCCGCTGCTCGCCGGCATGAGCGCGCACAGCGACGCCAATACCGCGTTCAAGGACATCGACTGCGCGCTGCTGGTCGGCGCGCGTCCGCGCGGCCCCGGCATGGAGCGTCGCGACCTGCTCGCCGCCAACGCGCAGATCTTCACCGCGCAGGGCAAGGCGCTGAACGCGGTGGCCAAGCGCGACGTGCGCGTGCTGGTGGTCGGCAATCCGGCCAACACCAATGCCTACATCGCGATGAAGTCGGCCCCCGACCTGCCGAAGAAGAACTTCACCGCGATGCTGCGCCTGGACCACAACCGCGGCCTGTCGCAGATCGCCGCGAAGACCGGCAAGCCGGTGTCGGCCATCGAGAAGTTCTGCGTCTGGGGCAACCACTCGCCGAGCATGTACGCCGACTACCGCTTCGCGACCATCGACGGCCAGTCGGTCAAGGACATGATCAACGACGACGACTGGAACCGCAACGTGTTCCTGCCGACCGTGGGCAAGCGCGGCGCCGCGATCATCGAGGCGCGCGGCCTGAGCTCGGCGGCGTCGGCGGCCAACGCGGCGATCGACCACATGCACGACTGGGTGCTGGGCACCAACGGCCGCTGGGTGACGATGGGCATCCCGTCCGACGGCGCCTACGGCGTACCCGAGGACGTCGTGTTCGGCTACCCGGTCACCTGCGAAGGCGGCGAGTACAAGCGCATCGACGGGCTGCCGATCGACGCGTTCTCGCAGCAATGCATCGACAAGACGCTGGCCGAGCTGCTCGACGAGCGCGAAGGCGTCAAGCACCTGCTGTAACCGGTCGACGGCGGCGGGCCGCGCGGCCCGCCGCCACCGCGCAAGGCTCCCGATGCTTGCAGGCGCCAACGACGATCCGCCGCGAATTACACTCGCGTCGACACTCGATTGTCCATGCCGCGCGCGCAGCGTCGCTGTTCTGCCGTAGCGGAATGCCCGCCATCACGCTTCGGAGACCTTGTGCCATGTACCGTCTGCTCGCCGTGCTCACTGCTGCCGGACTTCTCGCCTGCGCCCAGGCGCGTGCGACCGAAGAGGTCGTCGTCCCGTCCTATCCGATGAAATCCGGCCGCATGACGTGCAGTGACCATCAATCGATGGACATCGAGCATGTCGCCGCCAACTCGCTCGAACTGATCTGGAAAGGCCGTCGCTACCGCCTCGAGCGCGATCCGACGAGCACCGGCGCCTACCATTTTGACGACAGCAAGGTCGGACTGGTGATGATCCAGATCCCGGCGAAAAGCATGCTGTTCGACAACCGCAACATGACCCGCCTGGCCGACGACTGCAATCCGGTGGTCGCCAGTCGCTGAGTAGTCCTCCCGATAACCGACGCCCGTTCACAAACTCATCCCAAAAACCGGAGTCCGCCATGGCGACCAAGACCCCCAAGACCGCAGCAGCCCCCAAGCACGCTTACGCCGGCACGCTCAAATCGTTCAAGACCGCCAGCGGCAAGACGGGCAAGTTCTACTCGATCCCGCAACTCGGCAAGGAACTCGGCATCGACGTGTCGCGCCTGCCGGTGTCGATCCGCGTCGTGCTCGAGTCGGTGCTGCGCAACTGTGACGGACGGCGCGTCGCCGCCGAGCACGTGCGCCAGCTCGCCGGCTGGAAGCCCACCGCCAAGCGCGTCGACGAGATTCCGTTCGTGCTCGCGCGCGTCGTGCTGCAGGACTTCACCGGCGTGCCGCTGCTGGCCGACGTCGCCGCGATGCGCTCGGTGGCCGACCGCATGGGCAAGAGCCCGAAGGCGATCGAGCCGCTGGTGCCGGTCGACCTGGTCGTCGACCACTCGGTGATGATCGACAACTACGGCACGAAGAAGGCGCTCGACCTGAACATGCAGCTCGAGTTCCAGCGCAACCGCGAGCGCTACCAGTTCATGAAGTGGGGCATGCAGGCGTTCGACACCTTCGGCGTCGTCCCCCCGGGCTTCGGCATCGTCCACCAGATCAACCTCGAATACCTCGCGCGCGGCGTGCACAAGGGCGCCGGCGACGTCTACTACCCCGACACGCTGGTCGGCACCGACAGCCACACGACGATGATCAACGGCGTCGGCGTGGTCGGCTGGGGCGTCGGCGGCATCGAGGCCGAAGCCGGCATGCTCGGCCAGCCGGTGTATTTCCTCACCCCCGACGTCGTCGGCGTCGAACTCAAGGGCAAGTTGCGCGGCGGCGTCACCGCGACCGACCTGGTGCTGACCGTCACCGAGATGCTGCGCCGCGCCAAGGTGGTCGGCAAGTTCGTCGAGTTCTTCGGCGAAGGCACCGCCAACCTCAGCGTCACCGATCGCGCCACCATCGCCAACATGGCGCCCGAGTACGGCGCGACGATGGGCTTCTTCCCGGTCGACGACAAGACCATCGCCTACTTCAAGGGCACCGGCCGCACCAAGACCGAACTCGAGGCGCTCGAGGCCTACTTCAAGGCGCAGAAGATGTACGGCGTTCCCAAGGCCGGCGACATCGACTACTCGACCGTGTTGAGCCTGGACCTGTCCAGCGTCGCGCCGTCGCTGGCCGGGCCGAAGCGTCCGCAGGACCGCATCGAGCTGGGCAGCGTCAAGTCGCGCTTCAGCGAGCTGTTCGCCGCGCCGATGGACCAGGGCGGCTTCAACCAGCCGGCCGAGCGTCTGGACCAGACGGTGAAGACCAGCACCGGCGTCGAACTGGCCGACGGCGACGTGCTGATCGCCGCGATCACCTCGTGCACCAACACCTCCAACCCCAGCGTGCTGCTGGCTGCCGGTCTGCTGGCGAAGAAGGCGGTCGAGGCCGGGCTGAAGGTCAAGAAGCACGTGAAGACCTCGCTGGCCCCGGGATCGCGCGTCGTCACCGAATACCTCGAGCGCACCGGCCTGCTGCCCTACCTCGAGAAGCTGGGCTTCTACACCGCCGGCTACGGCTGCACGACCTGCATCGGCAACGCCGGCGGCCTGGCCGACGACATCGACGCGGCCATCGTCGACAACAACCTGGTGTGCGCCGCGGTGCTGTCGGGCAACCGCAACTTCGAAGCGCGCATCCACCCGAACCTGAAGGCCAACTTCCTCGCCTCGCCGCCGCTGGTCGTCGCCTACGCCATCGCCGGCAACGTCACCCGCGACCTGATGACCGAGCCGGTCGGCACCGGCAAGGGCGGCCGCGCGGTCTACCTCGGCGACATCTGGCCGAGCACCGAGGAAGTCGACAAGCTGCTCAAGGTCGCGCTCGACCCGAAGGCGTACAAGGCCAACTACGCGCAAGTCGTCGACAAGCCGGGCAAGCTGTGGAACCAGATCCCGAAGTCGTCGGGTCAGGTCTACGACTGGCCGGCCAGCACCTACATCGCCGAGCCGCCGTTCTTCGCCGGCTTCGAGATGACCCCGACGGCCGCCGCCAACAGCGTGCAGGGCGCGCGCGCGCTGGCGCTGTTCGGCGACTCGATCACCACCGACCACATCTCGCCGGCCGGTTCGATCAAGGAAAGCTCGCCGGCCGGCCAGTGGCTGCTGGCCAACGGCGTGGCCAAGGCCGACTTCAACAGCTACGGCTCGCGTCGCGGCAACCATGAGGTGATGATGCGCGGCACTTTCGCCAACGTGCGCATCAAGAACCTGATGATTCCGCCGAAGGCCGACGGCTCGCGCGAGGAAGGCGGCGTCACGCTGTTCCAGCCCTCGGGCGACAAGATGTACATCTACGACGCGGCGATGAAGTACGTCGACGCCGGCACGCCGACCGTGATCCTCGCCGGCGAGGAGTACGGCACCGGCTCGAGCCGCGACTGGGCCGCCAAGGGCACCCAGCTGCTCGGCGTCAAGGCCGTCGTCGCGCGCAGCTTCGAGCGCATCCACCGCTCGAACCTGATCGGCATGGGCGTGCTGCCGCTGCAGTTCCTCGGCGACGATTCGTGGCAGTCGCTGGGCATCGACGGCACCGAGAGCTTCGACGTGCTGCTCGGCGACGACATCAAGCCGCAGCAGGACGCGGTGCTGGTCGTGCGCCGCGACGGCAAACCCGAGCAGCGCGTCACCGTGCGCCTGCGCATCGACACGCCGATCGAGGTCGACTACTACCGTCACGGCGGCATCCTGCCGTTCGTGCTGCGCCAGCTGCTCGCCGCCTGAAGCCGGGCGGCCTTGCACGGCGAACCGGGGCCTGCGGGCCCCGGTTTTTTTTGGGCGCCGCGCCGACGCCGCCGCAATACCCAGTGTCGATTAACTGATTAAACGTCGAAGGGTATTGAACGGCGATTTGACAGCGGTCTGACGGCACGAAAACAATGCGTCCCTCGCGCATCGTCCTCGCCGCCGCCGTCGATCATGAATACCCTGCCCAGCTTTCCAGTCGTCGCCACCGCCGGTGCGCGGCGACGCGCGCTGCGCGAGGCGCTGGCGCGCAAGGGCTGCCTGCGGGTGATCGAGGCGCACAACCCGATCTGCGCGCTGATCGCCGAATCGGCGCGCATCGGCGCCGGCGCCGACGGCGTCGAATACGACGCGTTCTGGTCGAGCTCGCTGACCGATTCGACGGTGCGCGGCAAACCCGATACCGGGGCGCTCGATATCCGGTATCGCCTGTCGAATATCGACGAAATATTCGACGTCACGACGAAACCCATGATTATCGATGGAGATTCTGGCGGGCACGCCGAACATTTCCGAATGAATGTTCGCACCCTCGAACGTCTCGGCGTGTCGGCGATCATCATCGAGGACAAGGTCGGGCTCAAGCGCAACTCGCTGCTCGGCAACTCGGTGGTGCAGCGCCAGGAAGCGATCGGCACCTTCTGCGACAAGATCGCGCACGGCAAGGCGGCGCAGCTCACCGCCGAATTCATGATCATCGCCCGCGTCGAGAGCCTGGTGCTCGACGCCGGCATGCACGATGCGCTGCGCCGCGCCGGTGCCTACGTCGACGCCGGCGCCGACGGCATCATGATCCACAGCAATCGCGACAACCCGGCCGAGATCCTCGAGTTCGCCGCGCGCTTTCGCGCGCGCCACGACAGCGTGCCGCTGGTGTGCGTGCCCACGCGCCACAGCGCGGTGCCGTTCGGCGAGTTCCGGCGCCACCGCTTCAACATCGTGATCTACGCCAACCACCTGCTGCGCGCAGCCTATCCGGCGATGCGCAGCGTCGCACTGGCCATCCTCGAGCACGGCCGCACGCTCGAGGCCGAAGCGCAGTGCCTGCCGGTCGAGGACATGCTCGGCCTGATTCCGGGGACGCGCTGACGCGCGCGCGGCGATGGCGATCGATACCGAGCGCTTCGTCGGCCAACTCGCCGCCGCCGGCGTGCGCTACGCCTGCGGCGTTCCCGATTCGCTGCTGCGCGGCCTCGGCGCCTGCCTGCAGCACGGCCACCCGGACATCGTCCACCGCGTCGCGTGCAACGAGGGCGCCGCGGTCGCCGCAGCGATCGGCCACCACCTGGTCAGCGGCGGCGTGCCGCTGGTCTACCTGCAGAACTCGGGGCTGGGCACGGCGCTGAACCCGCTGGCGTCGCTGGCCGCGCCCGAGGTGTGCGCGGTGCCGCTGCTGCTGGTGATCGGCTGGCGCGGCGAGCTCGGCGCCGACGGCGAAGCGCTGGGTGACGAGCCGCAGCACCGCGTCGAAGGCGCGCTGACCCCGGCGCTGCTCGACCTGCTGTCGATCCGCCACGAGATCGTCGGCGCCGAAACCGGCGACGCGGGGCCGACCCTGCAGCGCCTGCTCGCTCACGCCGCGCAGGCGCGCCAGCCGGTCGCGCTGCTGTGCCGCCGCGCGGCGTTCACCGCGCCGGCGGCGCCGC
>JAJZHH010000108.1 GCA_021804595.1 Pseudomonadota bacterium | reverse complement strand
CCGACGCGACCATGTGCTTGATCGTCTCCAGCGACGAGCCCTCGAAGCTGCGCCTTATGCCTTCGGCCGCTGGCGAGAAGCGCGCGAACTCGGGGCAGACCTCGAGCACATGGTCACGGAAACAGTGCCCGGTGCCAAGCAGCAGCATCGTTTCGTCCTTGATCGCCTCGCTGCGTACCGGCGGCCCGTCGGCCAGCCGGTGGCCGGCCGGCACCGCGACGACGAAGGGCTCGTCGTACAGCGGCGCCACCGCCAGCCCATGATCCGGAAAAGGCTCGGCGAGAATCGCGGCGTCGAGTTCGCCGTTGCGCAGCATGTCGAGCAGCTTGACCGTCAACTGTTCCTGCAGCAGCAGCGGCATCTGCGGCGTCGCGGCGATGACCTGGCGCACCAGCGGCGGCAGCAGATAAGGTGCGATCGTGAAAATGACCCCCAGCCGCAGCGGCCCGGCCAGCGGGTCCTTGCCGCGCTTGGCCACTTCGCGGATCGCCGCGGCCTGCTCGAGCACGCGTTGCGCCTGCTCGACGATTTCCTGCCCGATCGGCGTGATGCTGACTTCGCTGCCGCCACGCTCGAACAGCCTGACGTCGAGCTCGTTCTCGAGCTTGCGGATCGCCACCGACAGCGTCGGCTGGCTGACGAAACAGGCCTCGGCGGCGCGGCCGAAATGGCGCTCGCGCGCGACCGCGACGATGTAGCGGAGTTCGGTCAATGTCATAGACCGAATTGAAGCACGAATCACGAAGGATTGTTCACCGCTATCACGCGGCGAGCCAGTCGACGCCGCCGCCGAGCCAGCGCTCGAGATGCGCGCGCGCCGCCTGCGGCGCGTGCTGCAGCAACCACGCGGCGGCGTCGCGCGCGTGCTCGACGAGGTCGGCGTCGTGTGCCAGGTCGGCGTGGCGCAGCGCCTGCAGCCCCGACTGGCGACGGCCGAGCAGCTCGCCGGGGCCGCGCAATTCAAGGTCGCGGTTGGCCAGCTCGAAGCCGTCGGCGCTGTCGCGCAGCGCCTGCAGCCGCGCACGCGCGGTCGCCGACAGCGGCGCGGCGAACAGCAGCAGGCATTCAGAGGCGCCGCCGCCGCGGCCGACTCGTCCGCGCAGCTGGTGCAGCTGTGACAAGCCGAAGCGTTCGGCGTGCTCGACGACCATCAGCGTGGCCGCCGGCACGTCGACGCCGACCTCGATCACCGTCGTCGCCACCAGCAGGCGCAAGCGCCCGGCGGCGAAGTCGTCCATCACTTCGGCCTTGCGCGCCGCCGGCAGGCGCCCGTGCAGCAGCCCGACCCAGGCCGCGTGTTCGCCGAGCGCGCCCTGCAGCTCGGCGTACGCGGCTTCGGCTGCGCGCAACTCGCTGTCGCCTTCCTCGATCAACGGGCACACCCAGTAGGCCTGGCGGCCCTCGGCGATCTGCTCGCTGACGCGGGCGATCACCGCGTCGCGCCGCGCCTCGTCGAACACGCGCGTGCGCACCGGCGTGCGCCCGGGCGGCATGCCGGCTATGGTCGACACGTCGAGGTCGCCGAACAGCGCCATCGCCAGCGTGCGCGGAATCGGCGTCGCGCTCATCATCAGCAGGTGCGGCTCGCGCTCGCCGCCCTTGGCGCGCAGCTGCAGGCGCTGCGCGACGCCAAAGCGGTGCTGCTCGTCGACGATGGCCAGGCCGAGACGGGCGAAACGCACGCTGTCCTGGATCACCGCATGGGTGCCGACGACCAGCCCAGCCTCGCCGCTGGCCGCGCGCGCCAGCTCGGCGGCGCGCTCACGCGGTTTCTGCGCGCCGCGCAGCCAGGCCACGCCGACGCCCAGCGGCTGCAGCCACTCGGCCAGCTTGCGCAAGTGCTGGCCGGCGAGGATGTCGGTCGGCGCCATCAGCGCGCACTGGAAGCCGGCGTCGAGCGCGTGCGCGGCGGCCAGCGCGGCGACCACGGTCTTGCCGCTGCCGACGTCGCCCTGCAGCAGCCGGTGCATCGGCTGCGCGCGCTGCAGGTCGGCGACGATCTCGGCCGTGCAGGCATCCTGCGACGCGGTCGGCGTGAACGGCAGCGCCTGGCGCAAGCGCTGCGCCAGCTGGCCGTCGCCGGTCGGCATGGCCCAGGCGCGCAGCGTCGCGCGGCGCGCTCGCGCCAGCTGCTGCGCCATTTGCTGCGCCAGCAGTTCGTCGAACTTGATGCGCCGCCACGCCGGATGCGTGCGCGCCTCGAGCTCGGCCAGCACGGTGTCGGGCGGCGGCGCGTGCAGCAGCCGCAGGCTGGGGCCGATCGGCGGCAGCGCGTGGCGTCGCAGCAGCTCGTCGGGCAAGCACTCGCTGAGGTCGAGCCGGCGCAGCGCGGCGGCGACCGCGGCGCGCAGCCAGTCCTGGCTGATGCCTGCCGCACTCGGATAGACCGCGGTCAGCCGCTGCGGCAGCGGCGCGTCGGGAGTCGCGACGCGGCACGACGGATGCACCATCTCGAAGCCGTACAGACCGCGCCGCGGCTCGCCGCGGATGCGCAGCGCCTTGCCGACGGCGTACTGCCGCGACCAGTTCGGGTAGAAATGGAAGAAGCGCAGTTCCAGGCTGCCGCTGTCGTCGTCGACGACGACGCGCAGCTGGCGGCGGCCGCCGCCGACTTCGGCACGGCGCACGCACGCCTGCACCACCGCGCCGACGCCATCGCGCAGCGCGGCGATCGGCGTCAGCCGCGTCTCGTCGAGGTAATGCAGCGGCAGGTGCAGCGCCCAGTCCCAGTCGCTGTGCAGCCCCAGGCGCTCGCCGGGGTCGGTGGCGCGCTTGCGGTCCGCGCGCGCGGTGGCGCGCCCGGCGTCGGGCGCCGCGGCGGACCTGGCGGCGGGTTTGGCGGCGGGCTTGCGCGCGGTCGGCATCGGCAACGCGGTCAGCCGCGGTTGGCCACGCAGCGGCCGTCGTCGTGCGCGGCGCCGGCGCGGCACAGCGCGTCCAGCGTTTCGTCGAACAGCGCCTCGAGCGTTTGCCGCGGCCAGTAGCGCCGCCCGACTTCGGCCAGCAGCGGCGCGGCGGCGAACCACTGCCGCAGCGCGTCGCGCGGCACCGCGTCGGCGTGCTGCAGCAGATGGAACTTCAACAGCACGCGAACGCCGTGGCGCGCGTGGCGCAGCGGATCGGCGACGAAGGCGTCGAGCCGCTGCCGCGCGCGCTGCAGCGCGGCGTCGACGTCGCCGAACGGCTCGCCGTGACCGGGAATCACGCAGCGCGGGCGCAACGCGGCGATGCGCTCGAGCGTGTCGCGCTGCGCGCCGAACGCCGGTTCGCCGCGCAGCTCGGGGAAGATCACGCCGAAACCGTCCTGCCACAGCGCGTCGCCGCTGATCAGCACGCCGCTGCCGGGCTCGAAGAACATCAGCGCGTGCGGGTCGTGCCCGGGTGCGGCGTGCGCCTGCCAGCGCAGGCCGCCGATCATCACCGCGTCGCCGGCGGCGATGCCGCGCGCGGCACGGAAGCCGGCGGCGCGCTGGGCGGTGGCGCGAAAGCTCAGCGCGTCCTCGTCCCAGGCGTTGACCGCGTCGAGCTCGCCGGCCGGCACCTCGATGGCGCAGGCCGCGGGGCCGCCGTGCGCGGCCTGCAGCGCGGCGTTGCCGCCGCAGTGGTCCGAATGCAGATGGGTGTTGACGATGCGCCGCAGCGGGCGCGCGCGCAGCAGCTCGCCGACCAGCGCGACGGTCTGCGCCGCGTGCTGCACGTAACCGGTGTCGACGACGGTGGCGCTGCCGTCGGGCTCGAAGCCGACGACGCTGTTGGCCGACAGCCAGCCGCGTTCGAGCACGGCGACGGTCGGAGGCAGGATCGGAGGAGGCATGATTCGACGAGGGAGCACCACGCAGAGGGCTGGCGCGCCTTAGGATAAACCGATGCGTGGCCGCACGGGCGGCGACGCCGCAGACCCCGGAGGCGCGATGGACGAAGTCGACCCGAACACGACCGAGCTGCACGCCGCGTTTGCCCGCGTGCACGCGGCCAGCCGCGCCGAGCCTTACCCCGACTGGCCGCGACGCCGCGACCGTCTGCGCCGGCTCGACGCGCTGGTGCGCGGCCACGAGGCCGAGCTGGCCGACGCGATCGGTGCCGACTTCGGCCACCGCCCGGCGGCGGAAACGCAGGCGCTCGAGCTGCTGCCGGTGCGCGAGGCGCTGCGCCATGCGCTGCGCCGCACGCCGCGCTGGATGCGGGCGCGCCGCGCGCCGGTGTCGGCGCTGTTCTGGCCGGCGCGCGCGCGGCTGCTGCCGCAGCCGCTGGGCGTGGTCGGCATCGTCGCGCCGTGGAACTACCCGCTGCACCTGTCGGCGCTGCCGCTGGTGTCGGCGTTCGCCGCCGGCAATCGCGCGCTGCTGAAGCTGTCGGAATACAGCCCGCACTTCGGCGCCTGCTTCGCCGCGCTCGCGCGCGCCGAGTTCGACGCCGACGAGCTCGCGGTGTTCCACGGCGACGCGCGGCAGGCGGCGGCGTTCGGCGCGCTGGCCTTCGACCACCTGCTGTTCACCGGCAGCGGCGCGGTCGGACGGCGCGTGATGGCCGCCGCGGCAACGCAGCTGGTGCCGGTCACGCTCGAACTCGGCGGCAAGTCGCCGGCGGTGCTCGCGCCCGGCTACGACGTCGACCACGCAGCGCTGCGCATCGTCCACGGCAAGCTGCTCAACGCCGGGCAGACCTGCGTCGCGCCCGACCACGTGCTGCTGCCGCGAGCCGCGCGCGACGCCTTCGTCGCCGCCTGCCGACGCGCCGCGCGGCAACTGCACCCGGCCGGGCTGGCCGGCGCCGACTACTGCAGCATCGTCGACGCGCGCCAGTACGCGCGCCAGTGCGCGCTGCTCGACGAGGCGCGCGCCGCCGGCGTCGAGCTGCACGCGCTGTTCGACGGCGAGCAGCGCGACGACGCGCGCCACCGGCTGGCGCCGGTGCTGTGCCTCGACCCGCCGCCCGCGCTGGCGCTGATGCGCGAGGAGATCTTCGGCCCGCTGCTGCCGGTGATCGGCTACGACGCTGTCGACGACGCGCTGGCGCGGATCAACGCCGGCGACCGCCCGCTGGCGCTGTACTGGTTCGACGACGACCGCGCGCGCGTCGAGCGCGTGCTGCGCGCCACCCACGCCGGCGGCGTGACGCTGAACGACACGCTGCTGCACGTCGCGCAGGACACGCTGCCGTTCGGCGGCGTCGGCGCGTCGGGCACCGGTGCCTATCACGGGCGCTGGGGCTTCGAGCGCTTCAGCCACCTCAAGCCGGTGCTGGCGCAGCCGCGCCTGGGCCTGGGCGCGCTGGTGCGCCCGCCCTACGGCGGCCGCTTCGACGCGCTGACCGCGCTGCTGCGCCGGCTGCGCTGACGCGGCGCCGGGCCGACGCTTACGCGGCGACGACGCCGCGGCGCATCTGGTCGAGCTCGAGGCTCTCGAACAGCGCCTTGAAATTGCCCTCGCCGAAGCCCTGGTCGCCCTTGCGTTCGATGATTTCGAAGAAGATCGGCCCGACCAGCGTATTGGTGAAGATCTGCAGCAGCAGCCGGCGCTGCGGCGCCACCGTGCCGTCGAGCAGGATGCGGTTGCGGCGCAGCCGCTCGGCGTCCTCGCCATGCCCGGGCAGGCGGGCGTCGAGCAGTTCGTAATAGGTGTCGGGCGTGTCGAGGAAGTCGACGCCGGCGCCGCGCAGCGCCTCGACCGTGGCGTGGATGTCGGTGGTCGCCAGCGCGATGTGCTGGATGCCTTCGCCGTGGTAGCGGTCGAGGAACTCCTGGATCTGCCCGGCCTTGTTCGTCGCCTCCTCGTTGATCGGGATGCGGATCTTGCCGCACGGGCTGGTCATCGCCTTGCTGCGCAGCCCGGTGACCTGGCCCTCGATGTCGAAGTGGCGGATTTCGCGGAAGTTGAACAGCCGCTCGTAGAACCCCGACCATTCGGCAAGCCCGCCGCGGTAGACGTTGTGCGTCAGGTGATCGATCGCGCCGAGGCCGACGCCGGTGTGCTCGGCGTCGCCGATGGCCTCGAAGTCGACGTCGTAGATCGAGATGTCGCCGACGCCGCCGCAGCGCCCGTCCTTGCCGCGCCAGCGGTCGACGAAATAAATCAGGCTGTCGCCGATGCCCTTGATCGCCGGGATGTTCAGCTCCATCGGCCCGCTGTGCCCGTCGAAGCCCCAGGCGCCGAGTTCGAGCGCGCGCCGCCAGGCCTGCGCCGCGTCGGCCACGCGCAGGCCGATCGCGCAGATGCTCGGCCCGTGGCGGCGGGCGAAGCGCTGCGCGAACGAATCGGGCTCGGCGTTGACGATGAAGTTGATGCCGCCCTGGCGCCACAGCGTGACGTCCTTGTGGCGGTGGCGCGCGACCGCGCGAAAGCCCAGCCGGGTGAACAGCTCGCCGAGCTTGTCGGGTTCGGGTGCCGCGTATTCGATGAACTCGAAGCCGTCGGTGCCCATCGGATTGTCGGGGGTGATCGCAGACATGCCGATCTCCTGATAAGGTGATATCGATGAGTTGAACTTTAGGCCGGAACGGGCGGGGCGTTTCGGCAATTTCCGCGCATAATGGTTGGCCTCATGGGGTTTCCATGCGCGAAATGCGTGCAGCACGCATCAAACATGCAAGACGGCAAAAATCTTGACCGCATCGACCGCGCACTGCTGCGGCAGTTGCAGCGCGACGCGCGGCTGACCCAGGAGCAACTCGCCGAGCAGGTCGGGCTGTCGGCGTCGGCGGTGCAGCGGCGGCTGCGCCGGCTCGAACAGATCGGCGCGATCCGCGGCTACGCCGCGACGCTCGACCCGGCGGCGATCGGCCTGGGCTTGAGCGCGGTGATCAGCGTGCGGCTGGAAAAGCACCGCGCCGAGAACCTGCGCTCGCCGCTCGACGCGTTCCGCGCGGCGGTGGCCGGCTGGCCCGAAGTCGTCGAGTGCCTGGCGCTGACCGGCGAAATGGACTACCTGCTGCGCGTGCACGTCGCCGACATGGAGCATTACTCGCGCTTCGTGATCGAAACGCTGCTGCGCCACGAAAGCGTCGCCGATCTGAAGTCGAGCTTCGTGCTGGCGCCGATCAAGCCCTACGCCGGCTACGCGCTGTGAGCGGCGCGCGTCACGCCGGCGTCGGCGGCGTGCGGCGGCGGCCGAGCTTGATCGCGAAATCGATTTCGCCGGTGGCGTCGGCCAGCCACTCGTCGAGGTGGCTGCGCAGGCTGCCGTGCGGCACGCGCAGCACGCCCTCGGCCTCGCCGCCGCTGACGTGCACCTGCATGCCGGCGCGGCGCGCGATGCGCACCATCGGCGCGTTCTGCGTCAGGCACTGCATCGTCATGCATTCGATGCCGCGGTTGCGCGCGTGCATCGCGGCGCGCTCGAACAAGCGCGTGCCGATGCCCTTGCCGCGCGCCGACGGCAGCACCGAAACGCCGAACTCGGCGCGCCCGTCGGCGGCCACCGCGAGGTGGGCGGCGGCGATCAACTCGAGCTTGCGGTTGAACACGCCGTAGATTTCGTCGCGAGCGAAGTCGATGCCGTCGACGTAGGCCAGCACCTGCGCGTCGCTGGCCGCGTAACCGAAACGCAGATAGCGGTCGGCGGCGTCGAGCGCGACGAAGTGCGCTCGCAGCGCGTCGCGCTCGCCGGCGCCGAGCGGGCGGATCGGCACCAGCACCGCCGACGGCGTGCAGTCGGGCCACCACTCGCGCTCGGCCGGTGCGGCGTCGGCCGAAGCCGTTGCGGGATTCGTCGGGGCGGGGTCGTGTTGCATTGCAACAAATATACGGCCGACGCGACGATTTGCAAGCGCGCCGCCGCCGTCGACACGGTGCTGCCGCCCACGCGCGACACCCACCTTGGCCCTTGAGGCGTTTTCGCATAGAATTGAAAGCTTCCGGTTTTTTGGCCGCCGGAGAAGCGTTGCGCGACAGCTCGCGCCGCACACCGACCCCGCCGCGCACCCTCCCCGCGCAGCGCGCCGTCGGCGCGGCAGCAAAACGGGCGAATCCGGAAGCATCCGGACCCAAGCGCTGCGCAGGGGAGAGCCCGACTTGCCGGCTTTCGGCCGGCGACGACAACGGGACAGAACGGCCGCAACACCCTCACGGGAAAGACCCCATGAAGACCTTCAGCGCCAAGCCGGCCGAAGTGAAGCATGAATGGTTTGTGATCGACGCCACGGACAAGGTCCTCGGTCGTGTTGCCAGCGAAGTGGCACGACGCCTGCGCGGCAAGCACAAAGC
>JAJZHH010000018.1 GCA_021804595.1 Pseudomonadota bacterium | reverse complement strand
CACCAGCCAGACCAGCGTCACCGGGATGAAGATCTTCCAGCCCAGACGCATGATCTGGTCGTAGCGGTAGCGCGGGAAAGTCGCCCGCACCCAGATGAACATCGACACCAGCACGAAAGCCTTCAGGCCGAGCCAGATCCAGCCCGGGATGAAGCTCAGTGCCGACACCGGCGCGTCCCAGCCACCGAAGAACATGATCGCGGCCAAAAACGAGACCAGGATCATGTTCGCGTATTCGGCGAGGAAGAACAGCGCGAACGACATGCCGGAGTACTCGACCATGTGGCCGGCGACGATTTCCGACTCGCCTTCGACGACGTCGAACGGGTGGCGGTTGGTCTCGGCGATGCCCGAGATCATGTAGACGACGAAGATCGGCAGCAGCGGCAGCCAGTTCCACGACAGCACGTTCAGGCCCATCGCGGCGAAGTGGCCGTGCTGCTGGCCGGCGACGATCTGGCTCAGGTTCAGGCTGCCCGAGACCATCAGCACGACGACCAGGCAGAAGCCCATCGCGATTTCGTAGCTGACCATCTGCGCCGACGCGCGCAGCGCGCCGAGGAAGGCATACTTGGAGTTCGACGCCCAGCCGGCGATGATCACGCCGTAGACCTCGAGCGAAGTCACCGCCATGATCAGCAGCAGCCCGGCGTTGACGTTGGCCAGCGCGATGTTCGGGCCGAACGGCACCGCCGCCCACGCCACCAGCGCCGGCGTGATGGTCATGATCGGGCCGAGGATGAACAGCATCGCGTTGGCCTTGCTCGGGACGACCAGTTCCTTGAAGATGAACTTCAGGCCGTCGGCGATCGGTTGCAGCAGGCCGTATGGGCCGACGCGGTTCGGGCCGATGCGCACCTGCATCCAGCCGATCAGCTTGCGCTCCCACAGCGTCAGGTAAGCGACCGCGCCGAACAGCGGCGCGACGATGACGACGATGCGGATGATCGCCCACACCACCGGCCAGGCCAGCGGTCCGAGCAGTTGCAGTCCGGCGGAATTGAAGGAATCGATCATGGCTCAGACCTTTTGCACGGAAACGGCACCGAACAGCTGCGGCAGCGGCGCAGTGGCGCTGAGCGCGCAGGCGACGCGGACGACGCCGTCGGCCAGCGTGGCGTCCAGCCGCGCCGGCAGTTCGACCGCGGCGTCGCCTTGCTGCACGCGCACGCGGTCGCCGGGCTGCAGCGCCAGGCGCTCCCAGGTCGCCGCGCCGATGCCGGCGCTGCCGGCGTCACGCGCATCACGCGTGGCCTGCAGCGCCCGGGCCCGGCGCACGACGCCGTCGACGGCGTAGATCGGCACGTCGGCGTAGCGCTCGAGCGCGCCGGCAGCGGCCGGCGCGCCGAAGTCCATCGTCGCCGGCAGCTCGGCGGCCACCGGGCGCGCCAGCTCGGCGGCAACGTCGATGCCGGCCAGCGCCGCGTCGCGCACCGACTCGACGGTGTCGTAGTCGAAACCGGCCAGGCCGAGCTGGTCGGCGAGCACGCGCAGCACCTTCCACGCCGCGCGCGACTGACCGATCGGGCCGACCACCGGGCCGAAGGTCTGCACGCGGCCTTCGGCGTTGATCAGGCTGCCGGCGTTCTCGCTGAACGGCGCGATCGGCAGCACCACCTTCAGCGCGCTGTCGTCGGCCGGGCGGAACGCGCTGAACGCGATCGCCATCGGCACCTCGCGCAGCGAGCCGGACAGGTCGAGCGCGGGCTCCAGGTTCAGCAGCAGCAAGGCCGCCGGCGGCTCGGCGAGCATCTGCGCGGCGTGACGTCCGCCGTTGCGCGGCTTGACGCCGAGCAGATGGGCGCCGACTTCGTTGGCGCCTTCGACCAGGTGGCCGAAGGCCGCGCCGGTCTGCGCGGCGATCCAGCGCGCCAGCTGCTCGAGGCTGCCGGCCTGCGGGTGACGCAGCGCGGCGTTGCCCAGCCAGACGACCTTGCGCTCGCCTTGCAGCAGCGCTGCGGCGGCGGCACGTTGGGCGTCGCTGGGCTGCAGCGCGGCCAGCGCCGCCGGTCGCGCCACCGACTTCGCGTCGGCCACCGCGGCGGCGATGCCGCCGAGTTCGCGCAGCCACGCGGCGGGCGCCGCGGCGATCTGGCTGGCCAGCGGCATCAGCAGCTCGTCGGCCGCGGCGTGCAGCACCGCGACTTGCGCGCCGGCCTTGGCCGCGCGCCGCAGCTTCGCGGCCAGCAGCGGGTGATCCTTGCGCAGCGTCGAGCCGACGACCAGCGCGCCTTGCAGCTGCGCGACGTCGGCCAGCGCCAGCCCGAGGCTGGGCACCGCATCGGCGGCGCTGAAATCACTGCGACGCACGCGGAAATCGATGTTGTCGCTGCCCAGCGCGTGCACCAGCTTGTTCAGCAGGAACAACTCCTCGACGGTGCTGGCCGACGAGGCCAGCGCGCCGATGCCCGACGGGCCGTCGACGTCGAGCACGCGCTGCAGCGCCCGTGCGACGAAGTCCAGCGCGGTCGGCCAGTCGACTTCGCGCCAGCCGTCGTCCTCGCGGATCATCGGCGCGGCCAGGCGGTCGGCGGCGTTCAGGCCTTCGTAGCTGAAGCGGTCGCGGTCGGCGATCCAGCACTCATTGACCGCTTCGTTGGTCTGCGCCACCACGCGCAGCACGCGATTGTTCTTGACCTGCATGACCATGTTGGCGCCGAGGCTGTCGTGCGGGCTGACCGAAGCGCGGCGTTGCAATTCCCAGCCGCGCGCGGCATAGCGGAACGGCTTGCTGGTCAGCGCGCCGACCGGGCACAGGTCGATCATATTGCCCGACAGCTCCGAGTCGACCGAGCCTTCGAGGAAGCTGGTGATTTCCGAATGCTCGCCGCGGTGGGCCATGCCCAGTTCCATGATCCCGGCCACTTCCTGGCCGAAACGCACGCAGCGCGTGCAATGGATGCAGCGGGTCATTTCCTCCATCGCGATCAGCGGGCCGGCGTTCTTGTGGAACACCACACGCTTTTCTTCCTCGTAGCGCGAGGTCGACGCGCCGTAGCCGACCGCCAGATCCTGCAGCTGGCATTCGCCGCCCTGGTCGCAGATCGGACAGTCGAGCGGATGGTTGATCAGCAGCAGTTCCATCACGCCCTGTTGCGCCTGCCTCGCGCGCTCGGACTGCGTGCGCACGATCATGCCCTGCGCCACCGGGGTGGCGCAGGCCGGCAGCGGCTTGGGCGCCTTCTCGACGTCGACCAGGCACATGCGGCAGTTGGCGGCGATCGAGAGCTTGGGGTGATAGCAGAAATGCGGCACGTAGACGTCGAGCTTGTGCGCGGCGTCCATCACCATCGAGCCTTCGGGCACCTCGACCTTGCGGCCGTCGATTTCCAGTTCAACCATGATGTCGTTTCAATTCCCGTGGCGGCTGCGTAGTGCCTTACAGATAGGCCGGCACCATGCACGTCTTGTGTTCGATGTGGTACTCGAACTCGGCGCGGAAGTGCTTGACGAAGGATTTCACCGGCATCGCGGCAGCGTCGCCCAGCGCGCAGATCGTGCGCCCGGCGATGTTGTCCGACACCGAGTTCAGCAGGTCCAGGTCTTCGGCGCGGCCGCGGCCATGCTCGATGCGCTGCACCACGCGCCACAGCCAGCCGGTGCCTTCGCGGCACGGCGTGCACTGACCGCAAGATTCGTGCTGGTAGAAGTACGACAGGCGCTCGAGCGACTTGACCATGCAGCGCGTGTCGTTGAGCACGATGACCGCGCCGGAGCCGAGCATCGAGCCGGCCTTGGCGATCGAGTCGTAATCCAGCGTGCAGTCGTTGATGATCGCGGCCGGCAGCACCGGCGCCGACGAGCCGCCCGGGATCACCGCCTTCAGCGCACGCCCGTCGCGCATGCCGCCGGCGAGTTCGAGCAGCTTGGTGAACGGCGTGCCCATCGGCACTTCGAAATTGCCCGGGCGCGCGACGTCGCCGGAGATCGAGAAGATCTTGGTGCCGCCGTTGTTCGGCTTGCCGACTTCCAGGTAGGCCTGGCCGCCGTTGCGGATGATCCACGGCACCGCCGAGAAGGTCTCGGTGTTGTTGATCGTGGTCGGCTTGCCGTACAGACCGAAACTGGCCGGAAACGGCGGCTTGAAGCGCGGCTGGCCCTTCTTGCCCTCGAGCGACTCGAGCAGCGCGGTTTCCTCGCCGCAGATGTAGGCGCCGAAACCGTGCGAGGCGTGCAACTGGAACGAGAAGCCGCTGCCCAGGATGTTGTCGCCCAGGTAGCCGGCCGCGCGCGCCTGTTCCAGCGCTTCCTCGAAGCGTTCGTAGTCGGCGAAGATCTCGCCGTGGATGTAGTTGTAGCCGACGCTGATGCCCATCGCATACGCAGCAATCGCCATCCCTTCGATCAGGATGTGCGGATTGAAGCGGATGATGTCGCGATCCTTGAACGTTCCCGGTTCGCCTTCGTCGGTGTTGCACACCAGGTACTTCTGGCCCGGGAACTGGCGCGGCATGAAGCTCCACTTCAGCCCGGTCGGGAAGCCGGCGCCGCCGCGTCCGCGCAGCCCCGACGCCTTGACTTCGGCGATCACCTGCTCGGGCGTCATGCCGCCGTTGCCGTCGGCGCCGAGCACCTTGCGCAGTGCGGCGTAGCCGCCACGGGCGACGTAGCCGTCCAGGCCCCAGTTGGCGCCGTCGAGCCCGGCGAGGATCTGCGGATTGATGTGACGGCCGTGGAAACAGCCTTCGAGGCCGGTCGATGCGAAGTTCATTGGCCGCCTCCGGCTTGCGCGCGCAGCTCGTCGAGCAGCGCGTCGATTTTCTCCGCGCTCATGGTCGAGCACATGCGACGGTCGTTGACCAGCGCCACCGGCGCGTCGCCGCAGGCGCCCAGGCACTCGGTCTGCTGCAGCGTGAACAGCCCGTCCGCGGTGGTCTCGCCGACGCCGACGCCGAGCTTGTCGCTGAGGTACTTCAGCGCCTGCACGCCGCCGCCGAGCTGGCACGGCAGGTTGGTGCAGACGTTGAGCTTGAAGCGCCCGACCGGCTGCGTGTTGAACATGTTGTAGAAGGTCACGACCTCGTGCACCGCGATCGGCGGCATGCCGATGTAGTCGGCAAGTTCGCGCTCGGATTCGGGCGAGATCCAGCCGCGCTCCTGCTGCACGATGGACAGCGCCGCGATGATCGCCGACTGCCGCTGGTCGGCCGGGTACTTGGCCAGTTCGCGATCGACGCGCTGGCGGGTGGATTCTGACAGCATGGGATTGACTTACCGATCGATTTCGCCGAACACGATGTCCATCGTGCCGATGATCGCCACCGCGTCCGCGATCATGTGGCCGCGCGACATTTCGTCCATCGCGGCCAGATGCGGGAAACCGGGGGCACGGATTTTCATGCGGAAAGGCTTGTTGGCGCCGTCGGCGACCAGGTAGATGCCGAACTCGCCCTTCGGGTGCTCGACCGCCGCGTAGGCCTCGCCGGCCGGAACGTGGAAGCCTTCGGAGAACAGCTTGAAGTGGTGGATCAGATCCTCCATGCTGGTCTTCATCTGCACGCGCGACGGCGGCGCCACCTTGTGGTTGTCGGTGATCACCGGGCCCGGATTGGCGCGCAGCCAGTCGACGCACTGCTTGATGATGCGGTTGGCCTGACGCATCTCCTCGACGCGAACCAAGTAGCGGTCGTAGCAGTCGCCGGTCTTGCCCAGCGGGATGTCGAAGTCCATGCGGTCATAGACGTCGTACGGCTGGTGCTTGCGCAGATCCCAGGCGATTCCCGAGCCGCGCAGCATCGGCCCGGTGAAGCCCAGCTGCAGCGCGCGTTCGGGCTCGACGACGCCGATGCCGACGGTGCGCTGCTTCCAGATCCGGTTGTCGGTCAGCAGCGTCTCGTACTCGTCGACGTAGGCCGGGAAGCGCTGCGTGAAGTCGTCGATGAAGTCGAGCAGCGAGCCGTCGCGGTTGCCGTTCATGCGCGCGACGTCCTTCGGACCGTGAATGCTGGACGCGCGGTACTGCGGCATGCTGTCGGGCAGGTCGCGGTAGACGCCGCCCGGGCGGAAGTACGCCGCGTGCATGCGCGCACCCGACGCCGCCTCGTACATGTCGAACAGGTCCTCGCGCTCGCGGAACGCGTAGAGGAAGATCGTCATCGCGCCGCAGTCCAGGCCGTGCGCTCCGATCCACAGCAGGTGGTTCAGCAGCCGCGTGATCTCGGCGAACATGACGCGGATGTACTGAGCGCGCAGCGGCACTTCGATGCCCAGCAGCTTCTCGATCGAAAGCACGTAGGCGTGCTCGTTGCACATCATCGAGACGTAGTCCAGGCGGTCCATGTACGGCAGCGCCTGGATGAAGGTGCGCGTCTCGGCCAGCTTCTCGGTCGCGCGGTGCAGCAGGCCGATGTGCGGGTCGGCACGCTGGATGACCTCGCCGTCGAGCTCGAGGACCAGCCGCAACACGCCGTGCGCGGCCGGGTGCTGGGGGCCGAAATTCAGGGTGTAGTTCTTGATCTCTGCCATGTCGAGCTCAGTGTTGCAGACCGCCGTAACCTTCTTCGCGAACGACGCGCGGAACGATCTCGCGCGGCTCGATCGTCACCGGCTGGTAGACGACGCGACGCGTCTCGGGGTCGTAGCGCATCTCGACCGTACCGCTGACCGGGAAGTCCTTGCGGAACGGGTGGCCGATGAAGCCGTAATCGGTCAGGATGCGGCGCAGGTCGTCGTGACCTTCGAAGACCACGCCGTACAGGTCGAACGCTTCACGCTCGTACCAGTTCGCCGCGCTCCACACGCCGTTGACCGACGGCAGCAGCGGCAGATCGTCGTCGTCGCACCAGGCGCGAACGCGCAGACGCACGTTGCGCGCCACCGACAGCAGGTGCAGCACGACGGCGTAGCGTCGACCGCTCCACGGCGCGTTGGCGTAGTTCAGGTAATCGACGGCGCACAGATCGATCAGTTGCTCGAACTGCATCGTGTCGCGCAGCAGCTGGCAGGTCGGCAGGTAGTCCTGCGCCGCGAGCTCGATGGTCAGCTCGCCGATTTCGAGCTTGCTGGCGCGGATGCGCTCACCGAGTTGCTGCTGAAGGTCTTGCTGGAGTGTTTCGAGTTTGCTTGACATCGTGCTCGGTTCGATGCGTGGATCAGCGGAAGTCAGCGTGCGATCGTGTTGGTGCGCCGGATCTTGTTCTGCAGTTGCAGCAAGCCGTACAGCAGCGCCTCGGCCGTCGGCGGGCAGCCCGGGACGTAGACGTCGACCGGCACGATGCGGTCGCATCCGCGCACCACCGAGTACGAGTAGTGGTAGTAACCACCGCCGTTCGCGCACGAACCCATCGACACCACCCAGCGCGGCTCGGGCATCTGGTCGTAGACGCGGCGCAGCGCCGGCGCCATCTTGTTGCACAGCGTGCCGGCGACGATCATCACGTCGGACTGGCGCGGGCTCGGCCGGAACACGATGCCGAAGCGATCGAGGTCGTAGCGCGCCGCGCCGGCGTGCATCATTTCGACCGCGCAACACGCCAGGCCGAACGTCATCGGCCAGAGCGAACCGGTTCGCGTCCAGTTGATCAGCTTGTCAGCTGACGTGGTGATGAAACCTTCGCTGAGAATGCCTTCGATACTCATGGTTCGATCCTTGTGGCTGAGACCAGACTACTCCCAGTCCAGCGCGCCTTTCTTCCATTCGTAGATAAAGCCCACGACGAGGATGGACAGAAAGATCATCATCGCCCAGAAACCGGTCGCGCCGATGTGCTTGAGCGCCACCGCCCACGGAAACAGGAAGGCGATCTCGAGATCGAACAGGATGAACAGGATCGCGACCAGGTAATAGCGCACGTCGAACTTCATGCGCGCATCCTCGAAGGCCTCGAAGCCGCACTCGTAGGGGGAGTTCTTCGCCGCGTCGGGTCGGTGGGGGCCGAGCAATCTGCCCAGCGCCATCGGCGCGATGCCGACCCCGATCCCGACCAGAATGAACAGCAAGACCGGAAGGTACTGCTCGAGAAACATGTCGCTCGCCTCCGCAAATCCTTCGGCGTGCCGGCGTCGGCTCGAGCAGTATCGTTCGATCCTGCTTAACCCTTCCGCCCCGCGCCCTAGTGTGCCTAGTGTGCTCGCCGAGCTGCGGATCGATGCAGCGCGGCGCCTTGGTCAATCTTGTGAACTTTATTGTTGTAATGCAACAAAACCTGGTGCCGACGGCGAGACTCGAACTCGCACAGCTTTCGCCACTACCCCCTCAAGATAGCGTGTCTACCAATTTCACCACGTCGGCATAAGGCGCTCGGCGATTGCGCTTTCACACAACTTTCAAGCCCCAATGCAACTCAGTATTCTAACCCTTTAGGACGATTCCAGGCAATGTCGACGACGGCGATTGCGCAGGAACAAAAATCGAAACTGCCCTTCCATTGACATGGCGCAGAACAAGTGTTGTGCGCCGCGACAATCACTTGACGGCAGCGCTGGCCGGTGCCCCCGGGATCTGCGCCAGACCGGCCGGCTCGCTGGCCGTCGCCGGCTTCGGCGCCGAGGCCTTGGCCGCCGCGGCCGGCTTCGCCAGATCGCTCATCACGCCACCGCCCTGGTCACCGGGACGCGACCCGAAATACGCCAGCGCCAGCGTGGCCACGAAGAACACGGTCGCCGCCGCGGCCGTGCTGCGACTGAGGAAGTTGGCCGAGCCGGTGGCGCCGAACAGGCTGCCCGACGACCCCGAGCCGAACGATGCGCCCATGTCGGCGCCCTTGCCGTGCTGCAGCAGCACCAGGCCGACCATCGCGATGGCCGCCAGCACCTGCAGCGCCAGAATCAGGTTCAGAAGCACACTCATGTTCAATCCGTCAGAGAAGAGAAGCGCCGTCAGGCGGCGCTGACGATGGCAAGGAAGTCGGCGGCCTTCAACGACGCGCCGCCGATCAGACCGCCGTCGATGTCGGGCTGCGCGAACAGTTCGGCCGCATTGTCCGGCTTGACGCTGCCGCCGTACAGCAGCGGCACCGTTTCCGCCTCGACACCGTGGTGCTGCAGGCGTGCGCGAATGAACGCGTGCACCTGCTGCGCCTGCGCCGGCGTCGCGGTGCGCCCGGTGCCGATGGCCCACACCGGCTCGTAAGCGAGCACGACCGCGGACATGCGAGCGCCGAGCAGATGCGCCACCGCGTCGAGCTGCTGGCCGACGACGACCTCGGTCTCGTCGCGTTCGCGCTGCTGCAGCGTCTCGCCGACGCAGACGATGGGGCGCATGCCGGCGTCGAGCACGCGCAGCGCCTTCGCGGCAACGACCGCGTCGGCCTCGCCGTGGTAGGCACGACGCTCCGAATGACCGACGATGACGTGGCTGCAGCCGAACTCGCCGAGCATGGCCACCGACACCTCGCCGGTGTAGGCGCCGAGCTCGTGCGCCGAGCAGTCCTGCGCGCCCCACGCCACCGCGCTGCCGGCAAGCCGCTGCTGCGCCTGCGCCAGGTAGGGGAACGGCGCGCACACGACGACCTCGCACGCGGCGCGCGGCGCTGCCGCCAGCGCGCCCAGCAGTTCGGCGTTGGCTTGCAGCGAGCCGTGCATTTTCCAGTTGCCGGCAACGATCTTTCGACGCATCTGCGTTACTCCTCGTGTCGGTTGTTCAATTCCAGGTCAGCACGACCTTGCCGACGTTGGCCCCGCGCTCGAGCAGCTCGTGCGCCTGCACCAGTTCTTCGGCCGCCAGCACCGCGTGCAGCTGCGGGCGCACGCGCCCGGCGTCGAGCAGCGGCCAGACGTGGCGTTGCAGCTCGCGCGCCAGCGCGCCCTTGAACTCGACGCTGCGCGCGCGCAGCGTCGAGCCGGTGATCGTCTGTCGGCGCACCATCAGCCGCGCGGCGTCGAACGAAGCCTTCGTTCCGCCCTGCACCGCGATGATGACGACGCGCCCGTCTTCGGCCAGGCACGCCAGGTCGCGCGCAATGTAGTCGCCGGCGACCATGTCGAGCACGACGTCGACGCCACGCCCGCCGCTGTGCTGGCGAACGACTTCGACGAAGTCCTCGCTCTTGTAGTCGATCGCGCGCTCGGCGCCGAGCTCGACGCAGGCGCGGCATTTGTCGGCGCTGCCGGCGGTGGCCAGCACGCGCGCGCCGCGCGCCACCGCGAGCTGGATGGCGACCGTGCCGATGCCGCTGGCGCCGCCGTGCACCAGCAGCGTCTCGCCGGCTTGCAGCGCGCCGCGCTCGAACACGTTGTGCCAGACGGTGAAGAAGGTCTCGGGCAGCGCCGCCGCCTCGGCGTCACTGTACGCGACCGGCGCCGGCAGGCATTGCACGGCCGGCACCACGCAGTATTCGGCATAGCCGCCGCCGGCGAGCAGCGCGCACACGCGCTGCCCCGGCTGCAGCACGCCGAGGTCGCCGTCGACCACGTCGCCGCAGACCTCGAGCCCCGGGATGTCCGAGGCCCCGGGCGGCGGCGGGTACAGCCCGCGGCGCTGCAGCAGGTCGGGCCGGTTGACGCCGAACGCACGCACGCGCAGCAGCACCTCGCCGGGTCCGGGTTGCGGACGCTCGCGCTCGACCCAGCGCAGCACCTCGGGGCCGCCGGGCGCCGAAATCTCGGCCGCACGCATCGACGTCATCGCGGCTCAGTCCTGCGGCTGCGCGGCGCCTTCGCCGTCGCCCAGCAACGCCTTGATCGACAGGCGGAAACGCCCCTTGTCGTCGGTCTCGATGACCTTGACGCGGACCTTCTGACCTTCCTGCAGGTAGTCGCTGACCTTGTTGACGCGCTCGTTGGCGATCTGCGAGATGTGCAGCAGGCCGTCCTTGCCCGGCAGCACGTTGACCAGCGCGCCGAAGTCGAGCAGCTTGGTCACGCTGCCGTCGTAGATCTGGCCGACTTCGACTTCCGCGGTCAGGTCGGCGATGCGGCGCATCGCGTCCTTGGCGCGGTCGCCGTCGGTCGACGCGATCGTGATCGTGCCGTCCTCGCCGATGTCGATCTGCGTACCGGTCTCTTCGGTCAGCGCGCGGATCACCGCGCCGCCCTTGCCGATCACGTCGCGGATTCGCTCGGGGTTGATCTTCATCGTGTACAGCCGCGGCGCGTACGGCGAGACTTCCTCGCGCGCACCGCCGACCGCGGTCTGCATCAGGCCGAGGATGTGCATGCGGCCTTCGCGCGCCTGCGCCAGCGCGACCTGCATGATCTCGCGCGTGATGCCCTGGATCTTGATGTCCATCTGCAGCGCGGTGATGCCGGTGGCGCTGCCGGCGACCTTGAAGTCCATGTCGCCGAGGTGGTCCTCGTCGCCGAGGATGTCGGTCAGCACCGCGAAGCGGTTGCCTTCCTTGATCAGCCCCATCGCGATGCCGGCGACGTGCGCCTTCAGCGGCACGCCGGCGTCGAGCAGGCTCAGGCAGCCGCCGCACACCGAAGCCATCGACGACGAGCCGTTCGACTCGGTGATTTCCGACACCAGGCGCATCGTGTAGGCGAACTCGTCCTTCGGCGGCAGTACCGCCAGCAGCGCGCGCTTGGCCAGCCGGCCGTGGCCGACTTCACGGCGCTTGGGCGCGCCCATGCGCCCGGTCTCGCCGGTGGCGAAGGGAGGCATGTTGTAGTGCAGCAGGAAGCGGTCGCGGTATTCGCCGGCGAGCGCGTCGATGATCTGCGAGTCCTGGTCGGTGCCCAGCGTCGCGACGACCAGCGCCTGCGTTTCGCCGCGCGTGAACAGCGCGCTGCCATGGGTGCGCGGCAGCACGCCGGTGCGGATCGAGATCGGGCGCACGGTGCGGGTGTCGCGGCCGTCGATGCGAGGATCGCCTTCGAGGATCTGGCTGCGCACGATGCGCGCTTCCATGTCGAACAGGATCTGGTCGACCTTCGGCCCGTCGACTTCGACGCCGCCTTCGGCCAGCGCCTCGTGCACCGTCGCGTAGGCCACGCGCAGCGCGTCGGTACGCGCCTGCTTCGAGGTGATCTTGTAGGCGGCGCGCAGCGCGTCGCCGGCCAGCGCGTCGATGCGCGCGATCAGCGCCTCGTCACGCGCCGGCGGTTGCCAGTCCCACGCCGGGCGACCGCCGTCGCGCACCAGGTCATGGATGGCGTCGATCGCGACCTGCATCTGGCGGTGGCCGAACATCACGGCCTCGAGCATGACGTCCTCGGACAGCTGGTCGGCTTCGGACTCGACCATCAGCACCGCGGCTTCGGTGCCGGCGACGACCAGGTTCAGCTTCGAGCCGGCCTGCTGCGCACGCGTCGGGTTCAGCAGGTACTGGCCGTTGGCGTAGCCGACGCGCGCGGCGCCGATCGGCCCGTTGAACGGAATGCCCGACACCGCCAGCGCGGCGCTGGCGGCGATCATCGCCGGAATGTCCGAGTCGATTTCCGGGTTCAGCGACAGCACGTGGATGACGACCTGGACTTCGTTGTAGAAGCCTTCGGGAAACAGCGGGCGGATGGGGCGGTCGATGAGCCGCGAGATCAGCGTCTCGCCTTCGCTGAGGCGCCCTTCGCGCTTGAAGAAACCGCCGGGGATCTTGCCCGCGGCGTAGGTCTTCTCGATGTAGTCGACGGTCAGCGGGAAGAAGTCCTGACCCGGCTTCGGCTTCTTCTGCGCCACCACGGTGGCCAGCACCACGGTGTCGTCCATGTTCAGCAGCACGGCGCCACTGGCCTGGCGAGCGATCTCGCCGGTTTCCATCGTGACCTGGTGGTCACCCCATTGAAAAGTCTTGGTGATTTTGTTGAACATCGTGTTCTCCGATCGACGGGCGCGACGCGCCCAGGGCTACGGCCTTCAAGCTCGGCGGATCCCCGGCGGGAAGCACAATGCCATTCCAGCGCGCGACGGCGCACCGTTCGCAGATGCGCGCTGGAATGACACAGCAGCACTCCCTCGCCAGCGGCACGCGCGCCGTTTCGCGCGCACCAGACAGCAACAAGGCGCCTGCACCGAGAACTCGACGCAGGCGCCCGGTCTCATGCGCAGCTTACTTGCGCAGGCTCAGCTTGCCGATCAGCGCCTTGTAGCGGTCGACGTCCCGGTCCTTCAGGTAGTCGAGCAGCTTGCGCCGACGGCTGACCATCTTCAGCAGGCCGCGACGACCGTGATGGTCCTTGGCGTGCGTCTTGAAATGGTCGGTCAATTGGTTGATGCGCGCGGTCAGCAGCGCGACCTGGACCTCGGGGGATCCGGTGTCCTTGGCGGCGCGAGCGTTGTCGGCAACGATTTGCGCCGTACTGGCTTTGTCGAGACTCATGTGTAAAGTTTCCGGTTGAAAAAACTTGCGGACGCGGAAGAAACCGTTCCACGCCGTGCCTGCAAAAACAGCAAGTGTAACCGATCCGCCGAGCCGCGCCGCGGCAGCGCGGCGCCGTGACCGATTTCACGCTGCACGACGATTTCATCTCGGCCTGGCCGCGCCGCGCGTCGACCAAGCCGCTAAAGTGCGGACTGATTCCCCGCCGCCTGCCCCATGCGCCTGCAACTGCTGTCCGACCTGCATCTCGAAGCCGAGAGCTTCGCGCCGACGCCGGCACCCGACGCCGACCTGCTGGTGCTGGCCGGCGACATCGACTCGGACCACCTGGGCCTAGACGCCTTCGCCGGCTGGCCGGTGCCGGTGCTGTACGTGGCCGGCAACCACGAATACGACCGCCGCGACTTCGACGCAGCCCAGGCGGCGCTGCGCGCGCGCTGCGCCGCAGCCGGCATCACGATGCTCGAGCGCGAGCGCGTCGTGCTGAGCTTCGGCGAACAGCGCGTGCGTTTCGTCGGCACCACGCTGTGGAACGATTTCGAGCTGTTCGGCGAGCCGGGGCGCGCGCGCAGCATGCGCGCGGCACGCTATTTCGTCGAGCAGGTGCAACGCTCGACGCGCAGCGGCGCCCCGTTCGACGTCGAGGCACTGCGTCAGGAAGGCGTGCTTTGCCGCGACTGGTTGCGCGCCGAGCTGCAGCAGCCGGCCGCGTCGCCGGGGCAGTGGGACCGCACCGTCGTCGTCACCCACTCGGCGCCGAGCTTGCGCAGCGCCGATCCGCGCTATCCGGTCGACGGCGCCACAGCCAGCTTCTGCAACGCCTACGACGCGATGATCGAGCGCTGCCACCTGTGGTTGCACGGCCATCTGCACTGCCGCCACGACTACCGCGTCGGCAACGCGCGCGTGGTCTGCAATGCGCGCGGCCGCGCCAGCCGCGGCGAATCGACCGATTTCCGCTCGCGCGGGGTCTGGACGGTCTGACCGCGGCGGCTCAACCGTAGGCGCGCAGCAGCAGCCCGCCGACGCCAGCGACCAGCACGCCGACCATCCACTGCAGCAGCTGCAGGCGCTCGCGCACGCCGGCCAGCGCCGTCTCGGTAGCGCCGCGTGCTTCGCGCAGCTCACCGCGCAAGCGCGCCTCGGCCGCGCCGATCTCGGCGCGCAACGCGTTGCCGAGCGCACCGATCTCAGCGCGCAGATTCGTTTCGACGACACGGATCTCGGCGCTCAGCTTCGCTTCGACTTCGTGGATCTCGGCGCGCAGCTTCGCTTCGACGCCTTGGATCTCGGTGCGCAGCTTCGCTTCGACGCCTTGGATCTCGATGCGCAGTGCCGCTGCGGTTACGCGCAGCTCGGCACGCAATCTCGCTTCGACCGCGCGCATTTCGGCGCGCAGTCGCGCTTCCACCTCGCCGATCTCGGCGCGCAGCTTGGCCTCACTTTTCGCGATTTCGGCGCGAAGCTTGGCTTCACATTTCGCGATTTCGGCGCGCAACGCGGCTTCCGCCACGCGCAGCTCGGCGCGCAAAGCCAGCTCGACCTCGGTCAGCGCGGCGCCGGTGGCCAAGGCGGCCAGCGCCTGCTGCAGCGATGCGGCCAGGGCCTGCGTGTGCGCGGAGGCCTGCACCGCCGGCACGCCGGCGCGTTGCAGTCGCGCCGCGTGATCCGCCGTATCGAACATCGCACCCACCGCGTCACCTCCTCGCACCCAGGCGCCCATTGTCGACCGACGTGGCGCGGACGCGAAGCCCCCACCGCGACAAAGGGCGCGCGTCAGCCGTCGAGTTCGGCCAGGTCCCAGCGCGGCCGGATGTCGAACGCGTAGTCGCGCCGCGGCTGCGCCAGCCCGGCCTGCACGCGGCGGCACGCCGCATACGCGATCATCGGCCCGTTGTCGGTGCACCAGGCCAGCGCCGGGTAGCACACGCGCGCGCCGCGCTCGGCGCAGGCGGCGTCGAGCCGTTCGCGCAGCCGGCGATTGGCGCCGACGCCGCCGGCGACGACCAGCGTCGAGCGTCCAGCCGCGCGCAGCGCGGCGACCGCCTTGGCCGCCAGCACCTCGGTGATCGCCTCCTGCGCGCTGGCCGCCAGGTCGGCGCGCGCCTGCTCGCCCGGCGCGTCGCCGAGCGCGCGCACGCGGGTCAGCACCGCGGTCTTCAGCCCGGCGAACGAAAAGTCGAGGTCGCCCGAATGCAGCAGCGGGCGCGGCAGCTTGAACGCCGCCGGGTCGCCGCGCTCGGCCAGCCGCGCCAGTTCGGGCCCGCCGGGGTAGCCCAGGCCGAGCAGCTTGGCCGATTTGTCGAAGGCCTCGCCGGCGGCGTCGTCGACCGTCTCGCCAAGCAGCCGGTAGCGGCCCATCGCGGCGACGTCGAGCAGCATCGTGTGCCCGCCCGACACGAGCAGCGCGACGAACGGAAAATCCAGCGTCGGGTCCGACAGCAGCGGCGACAGCAGGTGGCCCTCGAGGTGGTGCACGCCGAGCAGCGGGCGGTCGGCGGCCAGCGCCAGCGCGGCGGCCAGGCCGGCGCCGACCAACAGCGCGCCGGCCAGCCCCGGGCCCTGCGTGTAGGCGACGACGTCGATCTCGCGCAGCGTGCAGCCGGCATCGGCCAGCGTGCGCTGCACCAACGGCAACGCGCGCGCGATGTGGTCGCGCGACGCCAGCTCGGGGACGACGCCGCCGTAGTCGCGGTGCATCGCGACCTGCGAGTGCAGCGCATCGGCCAACAGGCCGCGCGCGCTGTCGTAGACCGCCACACCGGTTTCGTCGCACGACGTTTCGAGGCCGAGAACGCGCAGCGGTGCCGGTTCGACCACGCGGTCGCTGTTGCGGGAGAATGACATATCGTGGGGTCAGGATGCGGTCACCGTCGAACGGCGGCGCGAAAAACGCTATACTTTACAGGTTTATTCGTCCCCTTTTCGCCGGAAGTGCGTTCCAATGTCGCCTTCCCGCCCCCGGAGCCAGCTGAAAGGTAACTGCTTGCAATGACCACGATTCGCGTGAAAGAAAACGAACCCTTCGACGTCGCCCTGCGCCGCTTCAAGCGCACGATCGAGAAACTGGGCCTGCTGACCGATCTGCGTGCGCGCCAGTTCTACGAGAAGCCGACGGCGGAGCGCAAGCGCAAGAAGGCTGCCGCGGTCAAGCGCCATTACAAGCGCATCCGCGCGCACATGCTGCCCAAGCGCCTGTACTGATCGAGCGCCCCCGGCCCGGGCCGACGCCCGCGCCACCCGGGGCCGCCCACGCGTCGATCTGCAGCCCGCCCTGCGCAACGCGCACGCGGGCTGTTGTCGTTTTCGGCGCCTTGCGCCGCCCTTTTCGAGTTCACGAAACGCCCTCTGCCATGACTTCGCTCAAGACCCGTATCCAGGACGAGATGAAAGCCGCGATGCGCGCCAAGGACAGCGCACGCCTGGGCACCATCCGGCTGCTGCTGGCGGCGATCAAGCAGCGTGAAGTCGACGAGCGCATCGAGCTCGACGACGCTGCGGTGGTCGCGGTGATCGACAAGATGATCAAGCAGCGGCGCGACGCGATCGCGCAATTCACCAGCGGCGGCCGTGCCGACCTGGCGGCGGCCGAAAGCGCCGAGATCGGGGTGCTCGAGCCCTACCTGCCGGCACGACTCGAAGGCGCCGAACTCGACGCCGAGATCCGTGCGGTGATCGATACGGTGCACGCCGCCGGCGCGGCCGATATCGGCAAGGTCATGGGCCCGCTGAAAACCCGGCTGGCCGGGCGCGCCGACATGGCGCTGGTCTCGGCGCGCGTGAAGGCGCTGCTCAGCGCCTGATTTTCGGCCCGAATCCCGGCGCTCGCCGCCCCGCTGTACCGGGCCGGCGGCAAGCGGCTCAACCCTCGATGCGCGCGTACGCCGAGTGGTTGTGGATCGATTCGAAGTTCTCGGCCTCGACGACGAAGGCCTCGACCTGCGGCAGCGCGCGCACGCGCACCGCGACGTCGCGCACCAGGTCCTCGACAAATTTCGGGTTGTGGTAGGCGCGCTCGGTCACGTATTTCTCGTCGGGGCGCTTGAGCAGCCCCCACAGCTCGCACGACGCCTCTTCCTCGGCGGCGCGGATCAGCTGCTCGAACGCCAGCGGCGCCGAAAGCCGCGCGCTGATCGTGATGTGCGAGCGCTGGTTGTGCGCGCCGAACTCGGAGATCTCCTTCGAGCACGGGCACAGCGCCTTGACCGGCACGCACACTTTCGCGGTCAGCTGCTCCCGCTCGCCGTCGACTTCACAGATCCACTCGGCCGCGTAGTCCATCAGGCTGGCCACGCCGCTGACCGGCGCGTGCTTGCGCAGGAACAGCGCGAACGCCAGCGCCAGCCGCGCGCGCGACGCGTCGAGCCGGGTGCACATCGTGCGCGTCAGCGCGAGCAGCGAGTCGTGGTCGAGCGCACCGTCGATGCCTTCGAGCACTTCGACGAAGCGCGACATGTGCGTGCCCTTCTTGTCGGCCGGCAGCGCGACGTCGGCGTCGACCGTCGCCACACTGTGCTGCACGCTGCCGTCGGCCATGCGCACGCTCAGCGGGTAGCGCAGGCTCTTGATGCCGACGCGCTGGATCGCCAGCCGACGGTGGTCGACGCTGCTCTGGATATCGGGGATCGCGGTGAGGGCTTGATTCATGGCTTGCCCGGGCTCACCGAAGAGAGCCCGGCTTTGTTGAGTAAATTCTTCGGGAATTATCGGCGATCCGCTCGCCGCGTGCAGCGCGTCAACCGTTCGCCGCGACCTGTTGCGGCGCCGGCTCGCCGAGCAGCGCGGCGAAATGCTGCGCGACGCGCTGGCGCACGCCGGCCGCATCGAGCCCGATCGACGCCGCGACCTGCGCCGGATCGCCGTGCTCGAGCCACTGGTCGGGCAGACCCAGCGCGAGCAGCGGCCGCGACAGCTGCAGCGCCTGCAGCGCTTCCAGGCACGCGCTGCCGGCGCCGCCGGCGACCGCGCCGTCCTCCAGCGTGACCAGCGCGTCATGGTCCAGCGCGACGCTGCGCAGCATCTCGAGGTCGAGCGGCTTGACGAAGCGCATGTCGACGACGCTGGCGTCGAAATCGGCCGCAACCTTCAACGCCACGTGCAGCAAGGGCCCGAACGCCAGCAGCGCCAGCCGCCGACCGCGCGGCGCGCCGCCGCTGCGGCGCAGCTCGGCGCGCCCCAGCGGCAAGGGCTCGAGCCGCGAGCGATCGATCGCCGCGCCGATGCCCGCGCCACGCGGGTAGCGCACCGCGCTGGGGCCTTCGTGCGCCAGCCCGGTGGCCAGCAGTCGGCGGCACTCGAGCTCGTCGCTCGGCGTCATCAGCACCATGTTCGGCAGGCAGCGCAGCGCCGCGATGTCGAACGCGCCGGTGTGCGTGGCGCCGTCGGCGCCGACGATGCCGGCGCGGTCGATCGCCAGCAGCACTGGCAGTTTCTGGATCGCCACGTCGTGGATCAGCTGGTCCCAACCGCGCTGCAGGAAAGTCGAGTAGATCGCGACCACCGGGCGCAGCCCTTCGCAGGCCAGCCCGGCGGCAAAGGTCACCGCGTGCTGCTCGGCGATGCCGACGTCGTGGTAGCGCTCGGGGAAGCGGCGCGCGAACTCGACCATGCCCGAGCCCTCGCACATCGCCGGCGTCACGCCGATCACGCGCGCATCGGCCGCCGCGGCGTCGCACAGCCAGTCGCCGAAGATCTGCGCGTAGCTCGGCTTCGGCGCCACCGCCGGCGCCTTCAGCCCTTCGGCCGGGTTGAAGCGCCCGGGGCCGTGGTAGGCGATCGGGTCGGCCTCGGCCAGCTTGTAGCCGTAGCCCTTCTTGGTCACCACGTGCAGCAGCCGCGGGCCGCCGCGCGCACGCAGGTTCTGCAGCGTCGGCACCAGCGCGTCGAGGTCGTGGCCGTCGATCGGGCCGACGTAGTCGAAGCCGAACTCCTCGAACAGCGTGCCCGGAGCGACCATGCCCTTGGCGTGTTCCTCGAGCCGCCGCGCCAGTTCGAACAGCGGCGGCGGCGCCACTTTCAGCACCTGCTTGGCCGCGTCGCGCGCGCTGGCGTAGAAACGCCCCGACAGCAGCCGCGCCAGATAGCGGTTCAACGCGCCCACCGGCGCCGAGATCGACATGTCGTTGTCGTTGAGCACGACCAGCAGATCGGCCTCGGGGTGCACGCCGCCGTTGTTCAATGCCTCGAACGCCATGCCGCCGGTCATCGCGCCGTCGCCGATCACCGCGACCACCTTGCGCCGCTCGCCCTTGGCCACCGCGGCCAGCGCCATGCCCAGCGCTGCCGAAATCGACGTCGACGAATGCGCGGTGCCAAAAGTGTCGTAAGGCGATTCGTCGCGCCGCGGGAAACCCGACAGGCCGCCGAACTGGCGCAGCGTGGCCATGCGCTCGCGGCGCCCGGTCAGGATCTTGTGCGCGTAGGTCTGGTGGCCGACGTCCCACACCAGCCGGTCGTGCGGCGTGTCGAACACATAGTGCAGCGCCAGCGTCAGCTCGACGGTGCCGAGGTTCGACGACAGGTGACCGCCGGTGCGCGACACCGTCTCGAGCAGGTACTGGCGCAGTTGCCGAGCCAGCTCGGGCAGCTGCGTGCGCTCGAGCCGGCGCAGCTGGTGGGGGTCGTTGATCGTGTGCAGCAGGTCCATGCTCAGTGACTCCGGCTGACGATGCGCCGCGCCAGCTCGGCCAGCCGCGCGCTGCGCGCGCGCACCGCCGGCGGCAGCGCATCCAGCGCGCCCAGCGCGTCGTCGCGCAGGCGCTGCGCCAGCTGCAGCGCGGCGTCGGCGCCGAGCAGGCTGACGAAGGTCGATTTGCCCTGACGCGCATCCTTGCCCGCGGTCTTGCCCAGCGTGGCCGAATCGGCGCTGACGTCGAGCAGGTCGTCGACGACCTGGAACGCCAGGCCGATCGCGTCGGCGTAGGCACCCAGCGCCGCGGCGCAGTCGTCGCCGCGCTGCGGCGCGCACGCCAGCCCCATCAGCACGCTGGCCTTGAGCAGCGCACCGGTCTTGCGTCGGTGCATCGCGCCGAGCGCGTCGATGTCGAGCGTGCGACCGGTGGCCTGCAGGTCGACGGCCTGGCCGCCGGCCATGCCGTCGGCGCCGGCAGCGCGCGCCAGCAGCGCGCACAACCGCGCCTGCACCGCGGCGGGAACCGCAGCGTCGGCGGTCAGCACCTCGAACGCGCGCGTCTGCAGCGCGTCACCGGCGAGCAGCGCCAGCGCCTCCCCAAAGCGCACGTGCGCAGTCGGCTGGCCGCGGCGCAGCACGTCGTCGTCCATGCACGGCAGATCGTCGTGCACCAGTGAATAGGCGTGCACCAGCTCGACAGCGCAGGCCGCCGCGTCGAGCGCTTGGGGCTGTGCGTCGACCGCGTCGCCGACCGCCCACACCAGCAGCGGACGCACGCGCTTGCCGCCGAGCGCGGCGGCGTAATGCATCGCCTGTTCGAGCCGCTCGCGCTGCGGCAGCGCGGCGTCGAGCAGCACGCGCACGCGAGTCGCCCGCTCGCTCGCCCAGGCGTCGAAATCGGGCGCCGACGGCAGCGTCACCGCGGCCGCGTCAGGCGCTGGCGTCGCGCTCGCCGTCTGCATAGGGTTTGAGTTCGCCGCCATCGAGCACCTCGATGCGCTGCTCGACCGCGGCCAGTCGCTCGCGGCAGTAGCGCAGCAGCGTCTGCCCGCGCGCGTAGGCCTGCAGCGTGTCGTCCAGGCCCATCTGGCCCGATTCGAGCTGCTGCACCAGTTGTTCGAGTTCGCCGACGGCCTGTTCGTAGCTGGCCGGCTCAGGGGATTTGCGCGTCGTAGCGTTCATCGTGTTGCGCAGCGCTTCACGCGCGCGCGGCGCCATTCGCAAAAGGGGTCCATTCTATCGGCTACGCCCGGCGACCGCCGCCTGCCATCCCGCCCCTGTGCGCGACAGGGTTGGCCCCGGGAGCCCCGCGGGCTACAATCCGGGGACCCGAAAAGTCGGCTTATCGATTGATTTCACAGGAGTTTTCAGGCCCATCATGTCGGATTTGAGCGTCTCCCTGACCCCGAGCAAGACCCAGCTGCCGGTGGCGGCTTATTTCGATGCCGAGCTTTACGCGAAGGAGCAGCGCCTCATCTTCGATGACGGACCGAAGTATCTCGGCCACGAGCTCGCGGTGCCCAACGTCGGCGACTACTACGCGCTGGCGCACGAAGGCGAGGGCCGCGTGCTGGTGCGCAACGCCGACGGCGTCGATCTGCTGTCGAACGTCTGCCGCCACCGCCAGGCGGTGATGCTCAAGGGGCGCGGGCAGACCGGCAGCCGCATCGTCTGTCCGCTGCACCGCTGGACTTACAACACCGACGGAGAACTCGCCGGCGCGCCGCACTTCGCCGAGGATCCGTGCTTGCACCTGAAGCGCTACCCGCGGCCGCAGCGCTGGAACGGCTTGCTGTTCGACGCCAACGGCTACGACCTGGGCGGCGCCCTCGCCGGCCTGCAGCACCCGGCGCTGGATTTCGACGGCTACGTGCTCGACCACGTCGAGCACCACGTCTGCAACTACAACTGGAAGACCTTCATCGAGGTCTACCTCGAGGACTACCACGTCGGCCCGTTCCACCCCGGCCTGGGTCATTTCGTCACCTGCGACGACCTGCGCTGGCAGTTCGGTCGCGAGTTCAGCGTGCAGACCGTGGGCATTCGCGACGGCCTGCAGAAATCGGGCAGCAAGGTCTACGCGAAGTGGCAGGAGGTGCTGCTCAACTACCGCCAGGGCGTCGCGCCCGAACAAGGCGCGGTGTGGCTGACGCTGTACCCGACGCTGATGGTCGAGTGGTATCCGCACGTGCTCGTCGTCTCGGCGCTGTACCCGCAAGGCCCGCAGCAAACGCTCAACGTGGTCGAGTTCTACTACCCCGAGGAAATTGCCGCGTTCGAGCGCGAATTCATCGAGGCCGAGCGTGCCGCGTACATGGAGACCTGCATCGAGGACGATGAAATCGGCGAGCGCATGGACGCCGGGCGCCGCGCGCTGTTCGAGCGCGGCGACGACGAAGTCGGCCCTTACCAGTCGCCGATGGAAGACGGCATGCTGCACTTCCACCAGTGGTATCGCGGCAAACTCGGCTGGGGCACCGACGCGACCAAGCCCGAGCGCTGAGCAGGGTCGGAAGCGGCAGTGGCGCGGCGGCGCGGGATAATCATGGAATTTCCCGACCGCGCGCCGCGCCACTGCGATGAACGAGCCGAATTCGACAGCTTTCACCACCCTGATCGACTCCGCCGCGCTGCAGCGCCTGCTGCCCGCGGCTTGCGTGTTCGACTGCAGCCACGATCTCGCCGACCCTGAGCGCGGCGCGCGCGAATACCGTGCCGGCCATCTGCCCGGCGCGCTGCACCTGCACCTCGACCGCGACCTGTCGTCGCCGCCGCGCGGCGACAACGGACGCCACCCGCTGCCCGACCGCGACGCGCTGGCCGCGCGCCTCGCCGCCTGCGGGCTGCGCGCCGGCGAGCAGGTCGTCGCCTACGACCGCAGCCAGGGCGTGTTCGCATCGCGGCTGTGGTGGCTGCTGCGCTGGCTCGGCCACGACCGCGTCGCGGTGCTCGACGGCGGCTGGCAGGCCTGGCTGGACGCCGGCGGCGCGGTCGCCGCCGGCGCCGAAGCGGCGCCGCCGCGCGGCGACTTCACCGCCGCCGCACCGCTGACCGACACCGTCGACGTGGCCACGGTGCTGGCCAACATCGACCGCCGCGAGCGGCTGCTGGTCGACGCGCGCTCGCCACAGCGCTACGCCGGCGAAGGCGAGACGCTGGATCCGGTCGGCGGCCACATTCCCGGTGCCGTGTGCCGCTTCCACCGCGACAACCTCGCCGCCGACGGCCGCTTCAAGCCCGCTGCGCAATTGCGCGACGAATGGCACGCGGTGCTCGGCGCGCGTGCGCCGGCACAAGTCGTGCACCAGTGCGGCTCGGGAGTCTCGGCCTGCCACAACCTGCTGGCGCTGCACCATGCGGGGCTGGGCGGCGGCGCGCTTTACCCGGGTTCGTGGAGCGAGTGGTGCGCCGACCCGGCGCGGCCCGTGGCGCGCGGCGGCGACGCCGGATGATCTGCAGTTTGCACCAGATCAAAAGGTGCGCGACAAACCGCCACACGCTATAAACACGGCTTTATCCATTGCCGCACAATCCACAACGGAGGTCACGCGTGTACAAGAAAATCCTGGTGCCGACCGATGGCTCGGCGACCGCCGCCAAAGCGATCGCCCCGGCGGTCGAGATGGCGCAACAGTTCGGCGCCGACATCGTCGGCATCGCCGTCAGCGATCCCTACCCCTACTCCGGACTGGCCGAAACCGTCCCGGTGACCGCCGACGCCTACCGCGCCAGCACGACCAAGGCCGCCGAAAGCGCGCTGCGCCCGTTGATCGACGCCTGCGCGAAGGCTTCGGTGAACTGCGAATGCATGGTCTCGGAAGACGTCCACCCGTGGAAGGCCATGCTCGACGCCGCCGCCGAGAAGCACTGCGACCTCGTCGTGATGGCCTCGCACGGCCGCCGCGGCGTGCAGGCGGTGCTGCTGGGCAGCGAAACGCAGAAGCTGCTGACCCATTCGAAACTTCCGGTGCTGGTCGTGCGCTGACGCGCCGTCCGCACCGGCTTGACGGAGAGCGCGATGTTCAAACATATCCTGATTCCGACCGACGGTTCCGAGCTCGCCGAGAAGGCCATCCCGCTCACCCTCGAGCAGGCCCGGCTCAACGGCGCGCGCGTGACCGCGGTGTCGGTGATCGACCTCTACCCCTATATCGGGGCGATCGAGGTCATGCCCACCGGCATCGAAGGCTGGCAGGAAGCGATCCGCGCGCAGGCCGAGGCCGCGGTGAAGAAGGTCGTCGACGCGGCGACCGCGGCCGGCGTGCCGTGCGACAGCGCGGTGCAGGAAGACACGCTGGCGTGGCGCGGCATGCTCGCGGTGGCCGAGCGCGAGGGCTGCGACCTGATCGTGATCTCGTCGCACGGCCGCGGCGGGCTGAGCTCGGCGGTGCTGGGCAGCCAGACCGCGCGCGTGCTGTCGCACACCAAGGTGCCGGTGCTGGTCGTGCGCTGAACGCGCCGGGGCCGCGCGCGCCGCGCGGCCCTTCAGTGCGCCAGCTCCCAGTTCGCGCCCAGCCCCAGCTCGGCGACCAGCGGCACCGACAGTTCGGCGACGCCGGCCATCAGCCGCGGCACTTCCGCGCGCACCCAGTCGACCTCGTCGGGCGCGACTTCGAGCACCAGTTCGTCGTGCACCTGCAGCACGACGCGGCTGCGCCGCGTCTGCAGCGCCGCGTCGACCGCGAGCATCGCCAGCTTGATCAGATCGGCCGCCGTGCCCTGCATCGGCGCGTTGATCGCCGCGCGCGCCGCGGCGGCCCGGCGCGGGCCGTTCGGCGAGTTGATCTCCGGCAGCCACAGGCGGCGGCCGAACACGGTCTCGACGTAGCCTTCGCGCTTGGCCTGCTCGCGCGTGCGCTCCATGTACGCGGCCACGCCGGGGTAGCGCGCGAAATAACGCTCGATGTAGGTCTGCGCGGCGCCGCGTTCCAGCCCCAGGTTGCGCGCCAGGCCGAACGCGCTCATGCCGTAGATCAGCCCGAAATTGATCACCTTGGCCATGCGCCGCTGCTCGGCCAGCACTTCGGCCGGCGGCACGCCGAAGATCTCCGCCGCGGTCGCGCGGTGGATGTCGTCGCCGGCGGCGAACGCGGCCAGCAGCCCGGCGTCCTGCGACAGGTGGGCCATGATGCGCAGCTCGATCTGCGAGTAGTCGCACGACGCGATGCTCCACCCCGGCGGCGCGACGAAGGCCTCGCGGATGCGCCGCCCCTCAGCTGTGCGCACCGGGATGTTCTGCAGGTTCGGCTCGTTCGACGCCAGCCGCCCGGTCACCGCAACCGCCTGCGCGTAGTTGGTATGCACGCGCCCGGCGGCGTCGACCAGCAGCGGCAGCTTCTCGGTGTAGGTGCTCTTGAGCTTGGACAGGCCGCGGTGCTCGAGGATCACCGCCGGCAGCGGGTAGTCCTCGGCCAGCGCCTCGAGCACCTCCTCGTCGGTCGACGGCGCGCCACCGGCGGTCTTCTTGCGCACCGGCAGCTGCAGCCGCTCGAACAGCACTTCGCCGATCTGCTTCGGGCTGCCTAGATTGAACGGCCCGCCGGCCAGCTCGTGCGCGCGTGCCTCCAGCTGCACGATCTTCGCGCCGAGCTCGGCGCTTTGCGCGCGCAGCAGCGCCGCGTCGATCAGCACGCCGTGGCGCTCGATGCGCTGCAGCACTTCGACCACCCCCATTTCCAGCGCATAGATGCGCGCCAGCCCGGCGTCGGCGGCGATGCGCGGCGCCAGCTGGCGGTGCACCTGCAGGCACAGGTCGGAGTCCTCGCCGCTGTAGCGCGCGGCCAGCTCGACGTCGACCTGGTCGAAGCCGATCGCCTTCGCGCCCTTGCCGCACACCTGCTCGTAGCTCAGCGTGTCGTGGCGGCCGAGATGCCGCTGCACCAGGCTGTCGAGCGCGTGCGGCTTGTGCGCCTCGAGCACATAGCTCTGCAGCAGCGTGTCGTGCACGTAGCCGCGAACGCGCACGCCGGCGTTTTCCAGCACGTGCAGGTCGTACTTGCAGTTCTGCCCCAGCTTCGGGCTGCCGGGGTCCTCGAGCCAGCTGCGCAGCCGCTCGAGCACGCGCGCGGTGCCGAGCTGCTCGGGCGCGCCCGGGTAGGCGTGCGCCAGCGGGATGTAGGCGGCCTCGCCGGGCTCGACGGCCAGCGACAGCCCGACCAGCCGCGCGCGCAGCGGGTCGAGCGAATCCGTCTCGGTGTCGAGCGCGACCAGCGGCGCGGCTTCGACGCGCGCCGCCCAGCGCTCGAGCGCGTCGGCGTCGAGCACCAGTTCATAGTGCCCGGGGACCGCCTCCGGCGGCGCAGGCGGCGGTGCCGGCTCGAGCTCGCGCACGAACTTGTTCAGCCCGTGCGACTGGAAGAACGCGAGCAGCGCAGCGTCGTCCTCGGGTGCCAGCATCAGCTCGTGCATGAAGTCCTGCGCGTGGCCGTCGAGCGAGCAGTCGGTGTCGATCGTCACCAGCCGGCGCGCCGTGGGCAGCCAGTCCAGCGCGTCGCGCAGGTTGCGGCCGACGGCGCCGGCGACTTCCGCCGCGTGCTCGACCACGCCGTCGAGCGAGCCCCAGGCCTCAATCAGCTTGACCGCGGTCTTCGGCCCGACCTTGTCGACTCCGGGAACGTTGTCGACCGCGTCGCCGACCAGCGTCAGGTAGTCGACGATGCGCTCGGGCGGCACGCCGAACTTGGCGCGCACCCCGGCCGCGTCGAGCGTCTCGTTGCTCATCGTGTTGACCAGCGTGACGTGGTCGTCGACCAGCTGTGCCAGGTCCTTGTCGCCGCTGGAAATCAGCGTGCGTATGCCCTGCGCGCGCGCGCGCCGCGCCAGCGTGCCGATGACGTCGTCGGCCTCGACTCCGGGCACCTGCAGCAGCGGCCAGCCCATCAGCCGCACGACGGCGTGGATCGGCTCGACCTGCCGCGCCAGGTCCGCGGGCATCGGCGGCCGCTGCGCCTTGTACTGCGGGTAGATCTCGTCGCGGAACGTCGGCCCGCGTGCGTCGAACACGCAGGCGGCGTGCACGTAACCCTGCTCGGGCGGGTACTGTTCGCGCAGCCGGCGCAGCATCGCGACCATGCCGTACAGCGCGCCGGTCGGCTCGCCCCCGGGGCCGCGCAGGTCGGGCATCGCGTGGAACGCGCGATAGAGATAGCTGGAGCCGTCGACCAGCAGCAGGAAAGGTTGCGTTGTATCGCTCATCACGCGATTATCCCTTGCGCGCGCAGGCTTGCCCGCGGGCCGACACCGCTAGAATCGAAAACATGAAGACCGCTTCCGCCGCCGCGTGTACTTGCCTGTCAGCCTGCCTGTTGCTGGCGGCACCGGCGCGCGCCGCCGCGCCCGCGCCGGCCGCCAGCGCGCCGCACGACTCGCCGGCCGCGTCGAAATACCCCGAACCCGTCGTGCACGAACGCGTCACCCGCGACCGCTCGGTCAGCATCCACGAGCAGCAGGTGCGAGGTGCGACGACGTCGATCGAGGTCAAGCCGCTGCACGGCGGCGCGCCCTACCACGTGGTGCCGCCGGCCAACGCGCCGGGCAACGACCCGGCGCACCTGCAGGGCAGCGCGCAATGGACCATCGGCGTCTTCAAATGACGCGCACGACCCGGCCGCAGCGTCGGCCCTGAACGCCCCATGGCTGTCTTCACCTCCCTCGACGCGCACGAGGTCGGCGCTTTCCTGGCCGGCTTCGATCTCGGCGAACTCACCGACCTGCAAGGCATCGCGTCGGGTATCGAGAACACCAACTATTTCGTCGACACGACTCGCGGCCGCTACGTACTGACGCTGTTCGAGCGCCTGCACGCCGCACAGCTGCCGTTCTACCTGCAGCTGATGCACCACCTGGCCGCGCACGCGATTCCGGTGCCCGACCCGATGGCCGATCGCGACGGCCGCGTGCTGCACGAACTCAAGGGCAAGCCGGCGGCGCTGGTCACGCGCTTGCGCGGGCGCAGCGAGCTGCAACCGACGGCCGAGCATTGCGCGCAGCTCGGCGCCTGCCTGGCGCGCATGCACCTGGCCGCTGCCGACTTCGCGCCCGAGCAGCCCAATCTGCGCGGGCTGGCGTGGCAGCGCGAGCTGATGCCGCGGCTGCTGCCGCTGCTGCAGCCGGCGCAGGCCGCGCTGCTGCGCGCCGAAATTGCACACCAGATCGCGCTGCAGGCCACGCCCGACTACGCCGCGCTGCCGCGCAGCGCGGTGCACGCCGACCTGTTCCGCGACAACGCGCTGTTCGACGACGGCCGCCTGTCGGGCGTGTTCGACTGGTATTTCGCCGGCGTCGACAGCTGGATCTTCGACCTCGCGGTCGCGCTCAACGACTGGTGCATCGATCTGCCCAGCGGCGAGTTCGACGCCGCGCGCCACGACGCACTGCTCGACGCCTACCAGCGCGTGCGCGCGCTGCAGCCGCTCGAATGCGCGCTGCTGCCCGACGCGCTGCGCGCAGCCGCGCTGCGCTTCTGGGTATCGCGGCTCGCCGACCTGCACCTTCCGCGCGACGCGCAGCTGCTGCAGCCGCACGACCCGACGCATTTCGAACGCGTGCTGCGCGCTCGCGCACTGCAGGCGGCCTGACGCGATGCTGCTGCGTACCGTGGCCGCCCGCGACGGCCTGTTGTGGGTCAAGCAGGGCTTCGTCTGGTTGTTCAGACAGCCTTGGCGCGCGCTCGCGCTGGTCGGCTGCTACGTACTGGCGGTGGCGTTGATGTCGCTGCTGCCGGTGCTCGGCGGCGTGCTGCCGCTGTTCGCGGTGCAGATCGCGACGGTCGGCTTCATGGCCGCGTCGCGCGCGATCGACCGCGGCCAGAGCTTCACCCCGCTGCTGCTGCTCGACGGCCTGCGCGCACCGGCGCCACGCGTGCGCAGCCTGCTGCTGCTGGCGCTGCTCTACGTCGGCGCGGTGCTCGCGGTGCTGCTGATCGGCTCGCTGCTCGACGGCGGCATGCTGCTGCGCTTGCTGCTGTTCGGCGCGATGCCGTCGACCGCCGCGCTCGACGCCGGCACGCTGCGCCACGCCGCGCTGCTCGCCAGCGGTGCCTACGTGCCGCTGTCCGCCGCATTCTGGCTGGCTCCGGTGCTCGTCAGCTGGTACGGCATGGGCCCGTGGCAGGCGCTGTTCACCAGCGCGGTGATCGTCGTGCGCAACCTGCCGGCGTTCTTCGTCTACGCCACGCAGTGGTTCGCGTTGTTCGTCGGCGTGCCGCTGCTGCTCGGCCTGCTGGCGACCGCCGCCGGCGCCAGCGACGCGGTGTCGACGCTGATCGGGCTGCCGGCCGCGATCGTGCTGATGCTCGCTTTCATCCTGTCGTTCTACGCCAGCGCACGCAGCCTGCTGCCGCAGGATTGAACGGGGCCCGATCCATTCGGCACGCGCCGCGCGGGCTTCGCCGCAAGTCCGTCTTGCTCGCGAGCTGCCGATCGGCAAAACCATGATGTTTGCATGGCGTGGCCCCGATCGTCACAATGGGCCGACGCTGCAAACCCCAAGGCGCTCGCGATGCGCAACGACGCACCCCTTCCGATTCGACACGACGCTTGCGTCGCGACACTCGCCGTCGCGATGCTCGCCGCGTTGTCCCTGCTGAGCGCCGCGCACGCGCAGGCGCCCGACGCCCTCTCGCCGGTGGTTCCGCTGCGCAACGCACCGCCCGGGGTCGACCCGGCGCTGGGCGTGATCCCGGGCCACGCGATCATGGTCTCGATCGACGAGCTGCCGCCTCACGCGAAGGCCGACGCGATGCGCGACCTGCTCGACAACGAGCACGGTTATACGGTCGTGTCCGATGCGTGGATCGCCGCTGCCCTGAAGTACGAGAAAGCCCTGCTGCCGCCCGGGGACAAGGCCGCCGTGCTCGGCGCGCTGCGCATCGACCCGGCGCGCACCGGGCTCGCGCGCATGACCTTCGTCGGCACCATCGCCGAGATGAAGCTCGACGGCCGCACCGTGATGGCCAGGCGCGTGTTCAAGCGCGCCGACGGCGTCGTGCTGTTCGTCTCGGAATGGCAGTTCGCAGAAGCAGGCGGCGCGATCGTGCGCATCCGCGAACTGCAGAACGCCAAGGTCGGGCGCCACCTCGCGCGGCTGATGGTCGAGCGCGCGCCTGGGGGCGCGCGGCGCACCGAACTGATGTGGAACGACGAGCGCACCGCTTACACCGTCGACGTGTTCGACGACGTCGACAGCGCGAAAGCGCGAGCCGCCGGCTACGACCGCCGCTGGCTGCTGCAACTGGCCGAGAGCTTCGGGACCTGAGATGGATGCGCCGCGCCGCCGTCGCCAGCCGCTGACGCGCGCTGCGGCGGCGCTTGCGGCCGCGCTCGCGCTGCTGACGATGCCGCTGGCGCCCACAGCTGAGCGGCCGGCGCCGCCCGCAAGCGGCGGCCGGGCCGGCGAAGTCCAGCGGCTGTCGTTCATCAGCGTTCGCCAGCTGCCGCCGGCGCTGCGCCGCAGCATCGACGCCGCGCGCGACCCGCACGATGCCGCGCGCACCCGGGTCGCCGAAGACACGCCGGGCTGGCCGGTCGACGCCGCCGCGCTGAAAGCCGGCGCAAGCACCGCGGGCCGCTTCGAGATCACGCCGCGCGACCTCGCCGCCAGCGGCTTTGCCGAAATGCGCCTGCTCGGCTGGCACTTCGACGATGCGCGCGCCGGCGAGGCCGTGGTCTGGCTCGAACGCCACTTCGCGCGCCGCGACGGCGCGACGGTCGTGCTGCGCGAGTGGAATTACGGCTACGGCAACGCCGCGGTCGTCGTGCTGCGCGAGCGCGTCAACGCCCGCGTTGGCGCGCACCCGGCGGTGCTGTCGATCGACACCGCGCCGAGCGGGCGCGTGCGCAGCACGCTGACCTGGCAGGACGCAGCGACCGATTACCGCATCACCGTGCTCGACGACGTCGACCGCCCCGCCGGCCGGTCGCAGCGCTACGACCGGCAGTGGCTGCTCGGGCTGGCGCGCAGCCTCGGCAGCTGACACCGAGCGCCCAGCGCGCAAGCCCGCGGCGGCTCAGTCGACCGCCTGCAGCTTGGCCAGCGCCAGCGCCAGCCACTTGACGCCGTGGCGGTTGAAGCGCACCTGGGCGCGCTCGTCGTCGCCCTGCCCTTCGACGCTGAGCAGCGTGCCTTCGCCGAACTTGCCGTGGAACACGCGCTGGCCGACGCGCCAGCGCGACGCGGCGCGCGGCGCGCCGAACGGCGACGGTGCCGCCGCGGCGGTCGTCGTGCTCGGCGCCGACGCCCACGCCGCGCGCGGCATGTCGCCGCGCCGCGCGCTGAGCCATTTCAGCGCTTCCTCGGGCAGTTCGTCGAGGAAGCGGCTGCGCAGGTTGTAGCGCGTCTGCCCGTGCAGGATGCGGCTTTGCGCGCAGCTCAGGTACAGTCGGCGCCGCGCGCGCGTGATCGCCACGTACATCAGCCGCCGCTCCTCCTCGACGCCGTCGGCCTGCTGCATCGCGTTGTCGTGCGGGAACAGGCCTTCCTCGAGCCCGGTGATGAACACCGCGTCGAACTCCAGGCCCTTGGCCGCGTGCACCGTCATCAGCTGCACCGCGTCCTGTCCGCTTTGCGCCTGGTTGTCGCCGGCCTCGAGCGCGGCGTGAGCCAGGAAGGCGGCCAGCGGCGACAGCGTCTCGCCGGTGTCGGCGTCGATCAGCGGCCGCTCGTCGTGCTGCTGCGCGCGCGCGTCCAGGCCGAAGCCTTCCTGGGTGACGAAGGCGGCGGCAGCGTTGACCAGTTCCTCGAGGTTCTCGACGCGGTCCTGGCCGTCGCGCTCGGCGCGGAAGTGCTCGAGCAGCCCCGACACCTCGAGCACGTGGCGCACCAGCTCGGGCAGGCTCAGCGCCGCAGTGTCGGCGCGCGCGCGGTCGAGCAG
>JAJZHH010000107.1 GCA_021804595.1 Pseudomonadota bacterium | reverse complement strand
CAACACGCCTTGGGCGGTGCCGCCCGACGTCGTGCAGCTGCCGATCGACCCGTCCACCGGTTTCGCGTCGCTGTCGGCCGGAGCGAATTCGCAGCCGTCGTATTTCCTGCAGCAGTACCCGCCGCTCGACGGATCGATGGCGCGCACCGGCGCCGCCCGGCCAAGCCCGGCGGCAGCGCCGTTCGTCGTCTTGCCGTCGACCGGCATGTCGCCGTCCGGTCAGTGACCGCCCCCTCGCGAGGATGCCGATGAGTACCCGCCCCGGACCCGTTTCGCGTCGCGCGCTGTTGCTGGCGGCGCTGGCCGCGCTGCCCGCGCACGCTGCCGGATTCCGCTTCGCGCCGTATCCGACGCGCCGGCCGCTGCCCGACCTGGCCTTCCTCGACGGCGCTGGCCGCACGATGAAGCTCGACGCGTTCCGCGGCAAGGTCGTGCTGCTCAACGTCTGGGCCACCTGGTGCCCGCCGTGCGTGGCCGAAATGCCGACGCTGAACAAGCTGCAGCAGTTGCTCGGCGGCAAGGACTTCGCGGTCGTTCCATTGTCGGTCGACAAGGGCGGCGTGTTCACGGTGAAGAGCTTCTACCAGGAGAACTTCATCGACCACCTGCCGGTCTACGTCGACCCGACGACGCACGCACTCGACGCCTTGCACGTGCTCGGCACGCCGACGACGATCCTGGTCGACCGCGATGGACGCGAGATCGCGCGCACGCTCGGTCCCGAGGACTGGGACAAGCCCGAGATCGTCGCCGAGCTGCGACGCTACATCGCCGCGCGCTGAGCCTGGCACGGTCGTGGCTGCGATGATGCCGGCCGAATGGCCGCCGGCCGTGCGCCTGGTGCTCGGCGCACGCGCCGCGCGCAGCGTCGGCCAGGGCGCGCTGGTCGTCGGTTTCACGCTGTACCTGCACGCGCTGGGCTGGCACGCCGGCGCGATCGGCGGCGTGCTGTCGGCCGCGTTGCTGCTCGGCGTCGTGCTGACCGTGTTCGTCGGCCCGTTGAGCGACCGCGTCGGCCGCCGCCGCTTCCTGCTCGGCTACGAGCTGTTGGTCGTGCTCAGCGCGCTGCTGGCGCTGGCCAGCGCGCAGCCCTGGGCGCTGGTCGTCGGCGCGATGATCGGCGGCTTCGGTCGCGGCGCCAATGGCGCGGCCGGGCCGTTCGGCCCGCTCGAGCAGGCCTGGCTGGCGCACGATCTGGCGCCGCTGCAGCGCACGCGCGTGTTCAATCTGAACGCGACGCTGGGCTTCTGCGGCATGGCCGCAGGCGCCTTGCTTGCGGCGCTGGCGCCGAGCTGGCGCGGCGTGCTGCCGGGCTCGCTGGCCTACCGGCCGCTGTTCGCGCTGCCGTTGCTGGGCTCGCTGATCGGCTTCGCGCTGCTGTGGCGCGCGCCGGAGGCGCCGCGTGTCGCGGCAGCCGGCGCGCCGGCGCCGGCCCCCGACGAGGTGCCGCGAACGCGCGCGGCCGAGAACCACCTGCTCGCCGCGCTGGCGCTGGCCAATACCCTCAACGGCCTGGGCATCGGCCTGGTGGCGCCGCTGATGGCGTACTGGTTCGCGCTGCGCTTCGGCCACGGCCCGGCCAGCATCGGCCCGGCGCTGGCCGCCGGTTTCGTGCTCGCCGCGGCCGGCGCGCAGCTGGCGCAGCGCGTCGCCGCGCGGCTCGGCGTCGTGCGCACGGTGCTGGCCATGCGCGGCGCCGGGCTGGTGTTGCTGCTGCTGACGCCGTGGCTGCCGTGGTTCGCGCTGGCCGCCGCCGCGTGGGCGCTGCGCGCCGCGTTCAACCAGGGCACGATCGGCGTGCGCCAGGCGCTGGCGCTGGGCTTGACCGGGCCGCAGCGGCGTGGCCTGGCGGCCACCGTCAACAACGTCTCGATGATGGTGCCGCGCTCGATCGGCCCGGCGCTGGCCGGGCTGCTGCTGGCGCGCGGCTGGCTGGTGGCGCCGTTCGTCGCCGCCGCCGCGTGCCAGTTCGCCTATCTGCTCGCCTACCGCGCGTTCTTCGGCGACTTGCCCGGCGCCGGCTGAAACCCGCCTGTTGGCGTGGGCATCGCGCGCGGCGTGCGATGCTGGAATACTGCCGCGCATGGTCCGAGCCCTCTGCACTTCGCTGCTTGCCGCGTCGCTGTGCGCAGCAGCCGCAGCGTGGCCGGCGGCCGCGGCGACGTGGCCGGCCGACGGCGCCAGCGGCGTCGCGCGCGACGCGCAGCCGTACACCGACGCCGCGGCGCTGCAGCTGATCGGGCCGCTGGGACTGCCGGTGCCCGGCGTGCTGCGCCGCTCGCGTGGCGAGCTGCGTTTCGACAGCGCCGCGGCGCTGACACCGTGCACCCGCTATCGACTGCTCGCCGCGGGCGCGACCCGCCACTTCACGACGGCGTGCAGCAGCTGGCAGCCGCCGCAGCGGCTCGACACCGCGCGCCACGCGCGCGAACCGGCGTACACCGCGCGCGGCGCCCAGGTCGCTGCGGCCGACGACGCGGCGTGGGTCGTGTGGTCGCAACTCGACCACGGTCGCGACGCCGTCGAGCTGGCGCGCTACGAACCCGACACCGACGCCTGGAGCGCGCCGCACCCGCTCGATGCGGGCACGGCCGACGCGGTGCTGCCGACGCTGGCCGCCGGCGACGGCGCCGTCTGGGCCGCGTGGTCGCAGGCGGTCCACGGCCGCGACGCGATCGACGTGCTCCGCATCGACGCGGATGGCGGCGCACCGCGCCGCGTCGACCGCGGCGGCGACCTGCGCGGCGACGCCACCGACGTGCAGCTCGGCGTGGCCAGCGGCGTCGTCGCGCTGGCCTGGCAGCAGCGCGCACAGGGCCACGGCGCGATCGGCGTCGCGTTGCGCCAGCACGGCCGCTGGATGCCGGCGCGGCGCCTCGATCGCGGCGCCATGGGCGCTTACGCACCGGCGCTCGCGGTCGCCGCCGACGGCACCGTGTTCGTCGCCTGGCAACAGGGGCGCGGCGCCGCGGCGGCGATCGACGCCGCCTGCTTCACGCACGGCCGCTGGAGCGCGCCGCGGCGCATCGGCGCGCGCGGCGACGCGCACGCGGTGACGCTGGCCGCGTTGCCCGACGGCGGCGTCGCCGCGGCCTGGGTGCGAGGCGGCCATCTCGAGTGGCGCCGGCTCGACGCCGCGCTGCGCGGTGCCGCGCCGCAGCGGCTGTCGGCGGCTCCGGCGGCACGGCCGGCGCTGGCCGTCGACGTCGCCGGCAACCTGACGCTGGTCTGGCAGCAAGGCGTGGCGCGCAGCCGCATCGTCGCCCGCCGCTTCGACGCCGCGTGGTCGCACTGGAGCGCGCCGCGCCAGCTCGACGCACCGGATCTGCGCGGCGCCGGCAGCGCCGTGCTCGGCGTCGACGCGTCGGGCGACGTGGCCTGCGCCTGGTACCAGGACGGCCCGCAGGGGCTGCAGATCGAGGCCGCGCGCTACGACGCGTCGAGCGGGCGCTGGAGCCCTGCACAGCAGCTGTCCGACCCCCGCAGCACGGTGCAGGCGGTGCTGCCGGCGCTGGCGGTCGATGCTGCCGGCAGCGTCACGGTAGTCTGGCAGCAATTCAACGATTGGCGCGACATCGTGATGAGCCGGCGCCTGCCCTGAAGCGGCGGTGCTCGCTTATGCTGTGCCACAGCGCCGGCTCCCGCGGCGCGATGGCCTGCCGCGTTGGCGCTGCGCAGGCCTGCAACGGCGCGTGTGACACCCGATGACCGGACTCGAACTCGTCCTGATGTATTTGATCGCCGCGGTGCTCGGCGTCGTCGTGTTCCGCCTGCTGCAGCTGCCGGCGCTGCTCGGCTACCTCGCGGTCGGCGTGCTGATCGGGCCCAATGCGCTGGGGCTGGCCGCCGGCCACGACCAGTCGGCGGCGCAGCACCTGGCCGAGTTCGGCGTCGTGTTCCTGATGTTCTCGATCGGCCTCGAGTTCAGCCTGTCGAAGATCCGCGCGATGCGTTCGCTGGTGTTCGGCCTCGGCGCCGCGCAGGTGGGCGGCGCGCTGCTGCTGGCGCTGGCCGCCAGCGCCGCGCTGGGCGCGCTGGCGCCGCAGCGCTGGCCGCACCCGCTGAGCGACGGCGTGCTGCTGGGCGGCGTGCTGGCAATGTCGTCGACGGCCATCGTTGTCAAGCTGCTCAGCGACCGCCTCGAGCTGGAGACCGGGCACGGCCGCCACATCATCGGCGTGCTGCTGTTCCAGGACCTCGCGGTGGTGCCGCTGCTGGTGCTGATCCCGGCGCTGGCGTCGCCGCCGGCGGCGCTGGCCATGACGCTGGGCTGGGCCGCGCTGAAGGCGGCGGCGATGCTGGCGCTGATCCTGCTCGCCGGCGGCCGGCTGCTGCGCCCGTGGCTGCGGCTGGTGGCGCGGCGCAAGTCCGACGAGCTGTTCATGCTCAACCTGCTGCTGCTGACGCTGGGGCTGGCGTGGCTGACCGAGCGCGCCGGGCTGTCGATGGCGCTCGGCGCCTTCCTCGCCGGCATGCTGATCGCCGAGACCGAGTTCCGCCACCAGGTCGAGTCCGACATCCGCCCGTTCCGCGACGTGCTGCTCGGGCTGTTCTTCATCACCATCGGCATGCTGCTCGACTGGCGCCTGGTGCTCGCGCAGTGGTGGCTGGTGCTGCTGCTGGCCATCGTGCCGCTGCTGCTGAAGACCGCGCTGGTGTTCGGCGTGCAGCGGCTGCGCGGCACGCCGCCGGGGCTGGCGCTGCGCAGCGCGCTGTGGCTGGCGCCGGCCGGCGAGTTCGGCATCGTGCTGCTGAACCTGGCCGCGGCGCGTCACCTGCTGCCGCCCGAGGTGCTCAGCCCGGTGCTGGCCGCGGTCGTGCTGTCGATGCTCGGCGCGCCGTTCCTGGCCCAGCACATCGACGCGATCGTGATCAAGCTGGTCGCCAGCGAATGGATGACGGCGTCGTTGCAGCTGACCGACATCGCGCGGCGCACGATACGCACGCAGCGCCACGTCGTGATCTGCGGCTTCGGCCGCTGCGGGCAGAACCTGGCGCGGCTGCTGCACGACGAGGGCGTGGCCTACGTCGCGCTCGACCTCGACCCCGATCGCGTCGCGCAGGCCAGCAGCAGCGGCTGGAACGTCGTGTTCGGCGACGCCACGCGCCTGAGCAGCCTGCAGGCGGCGGGACTGAGTCGCGCCAGCGCGCTGGCGCTGACCTATGTGAACAAGGCGTCGGCGCTGCGCGTGCTCGGCCTGGTGCACGAGCACGCGCCGACGCTGCCGGTGGTCGTGCGTACGCGCGACGATGCGGCGTTCGACGAACTGCGCGCGGCCGGCGCGGCCGAGATCGTGCCCGAAGTGCTCGAAGGCGCACTGATGCTGGCGTCGCAGACGATGGCGGTGGTCGGCGTGCCGCTGCCGAAGGTGGTGGCGCGGTTGCGCGCCGCGCGTGCCGAGCGCTACGGACTGCTGCGCGACTATTTCCACGGTTTCGACGATGCCACGCTCGACGCGGCGCAGCGCTCGCAGGCGCGCCTGCGCTCGCTGACGCTGCCCGGCGGCGCGCGCGCGGTCGGGCTGCGCGTCGACGCGCTGACGCTGCACGGCGCGCGCCTGGTGCAGCTGCGCCGCGTCGACGGCCGCGTGCTCGAGCCCGACGCCGCGCTCGAGCTGGCCGCCGGCGATACGCTGGTGCTGGCCGGCAGCGTGGAGACGCTGGCGCTGGCCGAGGACGCGCTGCTCGGCGGCGGCTGATGTGCGGCGACTGAACCGCAGCGACTGAACCGCGGCAACGGAACCGCGGCAACGGAACCGCAGCGGATTGCGTAAGCTTCGTGGATGTCCGTCGTCCATGCCCTGCCGCGGCGCCGCGAACTGTTCGCCGGCGCCCGCGATACCCTGCCACTGCTGCTCGGCGCCGCTCCGTTCGGCCTGATCTTCGGCGCGCTGGCCGCGCCCAGCGGCGTTCCCGCCGGCGGCGCGCTGGCGATGTCGGCGCTGGTCTTCGCCGGATCCTCGCAGTTCATCGCGCTGAGCCTGCTGGCGACCGGCACCGGAGTCGGCCTGATCGTGCTGACCACGCTGATCGTCAATCTGCGCCATGCGCTGTACGCGGCCACGCTGCTGCCGCACGTCGCCGAGCTGCCATTGCGCTGGCGCGTGCCGCTGGCGTTCTGGCTCACCGACGAGACCTTCGCGGTCGTGCAGCAGCGCTACGCCGCGCCCTTGCAGCCCGGCGAGGACCGTCGCCAGCGCCACTGGTACTACCTCGGCTCCTGCCTGTCGATGTATGGCAACTGGCTGGCGTGGACCGCCGCCGGGTTGTGGCTGGGTCACGGCGTGCCGCAGCTGCAGCACTGGGGGCTGGAGTTCGCGATGGCGGCGACCTTCACCGGCATCGTCGCGCCGCGGCTGCGCCAGCGGCCGATGCTCGGCGCCGCGCTCGCCGCCGGCGGCATCGCGCTGCTCGGTCGCGCGTGGCCGTACAAGCTCGGCCTGATCGCCGCCGCGCTGGCCGGCGTCGTCGTCGGCGTCTGGCTCGAGGAACGCGCAGCGCACCGCGCCGCGCTCGCGGCGAGCCAAGCGCAGCCTGGCGACGGGGGGCAACACCCATGACGACTTATCTCGCGGCGGTCATCGTCGGCATGGCCGCGGTCACCTTCGGCGTGCGGCTGGCGCTGTTCGCACTCGGCGAGCGCGTGCGCTTCACGCCCAGGCTGCGCCGTGCGCTGGCCTATGTGCCGGTGGCCGTGCTCAGCGCGATCACGCTGCCGATGGTGCTGCTGCCCGACGGCAGCCATTGGCAGCTCGACTGGCGCAACCCGTGGCTGGCCGGTGCGCTGACCAGCGGCGTGCTGGCGCTGCGCGCACGCAGCCTGCTGGCGGCGATCGCCGGCGGCATGGCGGTGTACTTGCTGTGGCGCTGGCAATTCGGCTGACGCCGCGCAGCGCGCCGACGCGGGCGTCGATAATCGCGTTGGGACCCTGAACCAAGGAGCACGCGATGTCGAGAGCGTTTCGTCATGTGCCGGCCGGCCGCGCGCTGCACTGGTGGGCCGAGGGCTGGCGCTCATTCCGCCGTGCGCCGTTGGCCTGGCTGGGGCTGAGCGTGGCGCTGGTGGCCGTGCTGGCGCTGCTCGGCGTGCTGCCGCTGGGGCGGCTGCTGGCGCAATGGCTGAGCCTGCCGCTGTTCGCGCTCGGCGCGGTGTTCGCCGCGCTGCTGCAGCAGCGCCGGCGCGGCGCGCCGCGCGACCTGCCCGCCGAGCTCGTCGCCGAGGTCGCCAACGACGGCGCGTTCGCCGATTCAGCGCGGCAATGGCGGGCGCGGATCAAGCCGCTGCTGCTGGCGTCGATCCTCGTCGTGCTGCTCGGCGGCGGCTTCGGCATCGCGTTCGTCGTGTTGACCGCGACGCTGTTCGGCGTCGGCCTGGCTGGCGTCGGCGCGCTGGCCGCGCTCGGTGGCGGCGTCGGGCTGATCGCCGGCGCCGGCGCGATGGCCGGCGGGCTGGCGACGCTGATGCTGCTCGGGCTGATCGCGCTGTTCGTCGTCAGCATCGCGTTCTGGTTCGTCGGCACGCTGGTCGCGCTCGGCGGCGCCGAGCCGTGGGAGGCGATCGTGCTGTCGCTGCGCGCGGCACTGGCCAACCTCGGCGCGCTGGCGCTGTTCTCGCTGTTGCTGCTGCCGGCGGCGATGCTCGCACTGCTGCCGATGGGGCTGGGCCTGCTGGTGCTGCTGCCGGTGCTGTCGGCGGCGTCTTATGCTTCGTTCGATGACGTGTTCGGTGTTGCCGGCACGCAGCCCTGAACCCACTGACCTCACTCACGACCCGATGGACGTCGTCTCCTACCTGCGCCGACACATCCGCACCGTCCCCGACTGGCCCAGCCCCGGCGTGCAGTTCCGCGACATCACGCCGCTGCTGCAGGATCCGCGCGTGTTCCGCGTGCTGATCGACCAGTTCGTGCACCGCTACATGGACCCGGCGCTGCGCCCCGACCTGGTCGCCGGCATCGACGCGCGCGGCTTCATCCTCGGCGCGGTGATCGCGTTCGAGCTCGGCGTCGGCTTCGTGCCGATCCGCAAGAAGGGCAAGCTGCCGTTCGACACCGTGGAACAGAGCTACGAGCTCGAGTACGGCAGCGCGACCGTCGAGATCCACACCGACGCGCTGCAGCGCGGCCAGCGCGTGCTGCTGATCGACGATCTGATCGCCACCGGCGGCACGATGCTGGCCGGCAAGCGTCTGATCGAGAAGCTCGGCGGCGACGTCGTCGAAGGCGCCGCGATCGTCGACCTGCCCGAGCTCGGCGGCTCGCAGCTGCTGCGCGACGGCGGCCTCAAGCTGTTCACGCTGGTCGACTATGCCGGGCATTGACGCGGCGCACGGCCGCCGCGCCGTGCTGCTGGCGTTGGCGGGTGCGCTGGCCAGCGTGCCGCTGCACGCGCAGCCGCAGCCGCAGTCGCAGCAGGAACCGCAGCAGGAACCGCAGC
>JAJZHH010000017.1 GCA_021804595.1 Pseudomonadota bacterium | reverse complement strand
ACAACCTCACACGTCGATGTTCGCCGCCCGCAGCGCGTTGGTCTCGATGAAATCGCGGCGCGGTTCGACTTCGTCGCCCATCAGCATCGTGAACACGCGGTCGGCTTCGATGGCGTCGTCGATCTGCACTTTCAGCAGGCGGCGCACCGCGGGGTCCATCGTCGTTTCCCACAGCTGCCCGGGGTTCATTTCGCCCAGACCTTTGTAGCGCTGGCGGCCGACGCTGGCTTCGGCCAGGCGCAGCAGCCAGGTCATCGCGTCGCGGAAATCGACCGCCGGCGAGCTCTTCGCGTTGTCGCCGTGGCCCTTGGTCACGGTCGCGCCGGCGGCGAGCAGGCCGCCGAAGGTCTGCGCGGTCTGCGCCAGCACCGCGTAGTCGGCGCCGTGCACGAAGTCGGCGGTGATCACGCTGCTGCGCACGTTGCCGTGGTGGTGGCGCGAAATGCGCAGCAGCTGCTTGTCGGTGCGTGGGTCGGTGTCGGCGCGCACGCTCGGCGCGACGCCGTTGGCATGGCTGGCCAGCAGCGCGCGCTGCAGCGCGTCGGCGCTGGCCTGCGCCTGCTCGGGCGTGTCGAGATCGAGCGCGACGCCGGAGGCGATGGCGCGCAGCCCTTCCAGGTCCATGAACGCGGCCAGGCGCTCGATCACGCCTTCGGCGAGCATGTACTGGCGCGCCAGTTGCTGCAGCGTGTCGCCGACGAGCTGCTGCGCGCCGGGTTCGCTGCCGGTGCTGACCGCGGCGTCCTTCAGCGCGACCTGCAGCAGGTAGGCGTCGAGTTCGTGGGCGTCCTTCAGGTACTGCTCGTCCTTGCCGTGCTTGACCTTGTACAGCGGCGGCTGCGCGATGTAGATGTGGCCGCGCTCGACCAGCTCGGGCATCTGCCGATAGAAGAAAGTCAGCAGCAGGGTGCGGATGTGGGCGCCGTCGACGTCGGCGTCGGTCATGATGATGATGCGGTGGTAGCGAAGCTTGGAGACGTCGAAGTCGTCCTTGCCGATGCCGGTGCCCAGCGCGGTGATCAGGGTGAGGATTTCGTTGCTGGTCAGCAGCTTCTCGTAGCGCGCTTTCTCGACGTTGAGGATCTTGCCGCGCAGCGGCAGGATGGCCTGGAACTTGCGATCACGCCCCTGCTTGGCGCTGCCGCCCGCCGAGTCGCCCTCGACGATGTAGATCTCGCACAGCGCCGGGTCCTTCTCCTGGCAGTCGGCCAGTTTGCCCGGCAGGCCCATGCCGTCGAGCACGCCCTTGCGCCGGGTCAGTTCGCGCGCCCGGCGCGCGGCTTCGCGCGCGCGAGCGGCGTCGACGATCTTGCCGCAGATGATTTTGGCGTCGTTCGGGTTCTCCAGCAGGAAGTCGGTCAGCGCCTTCGCGACCACGTCCTCGACCGGCGCACGCACTTCGCTGGAAACGAGCTTGTCCTTGGTCTGGCTGGAGAACTTGGGGTCGGGCACTTTGACCGAGAGCACGCAAGCCAGGCCTTCGCGCATGTCGTCGCCGCTGATCTCGACCTTGGCTTTCTTCGCCAGCTCGTTGTCTTCGATGTACTTGTTGATCACGCGCGTCATCGCCGCGCGCATCCCGGTCAGGTGGGTGCCGCCGTCGCGCTGCGGGATGTTGTTCGTGTAGCACAGCACGCTCTCGGCGTAGCCCTCGTTCCACTGCATCGACACCTCGGTGACGATCGACGAGCCGTGCTCGGTGTCCTTCGAACCGGTGGCGTAGAAGATGTTCGGGTGCAGCGTCGTCTTGCCGCGGTTGATGTACTCGACGAATCCCTTGACGCCGCCGGTGTAGGCGAAGTTGTCTTCCTTGCCCTGGCGCTCGTCGACCAGGCGGATCTTCACGCCGTGGTTCAGGAACGACAGTTCGCGCAAGCGCTTGGCGAGCACGTCGTAGTGGAAGTCGACGGTCTCGAAAATGTCCGTGTCGGGCAGGAAGTGCACTTCGGTGCCGCGCTTGTCGGTGTGGCCGAGCACGCGCATCGGCGACACTTCGACGCCGTCGATCGTCGCCGTGGTGCGGTTCTGCACCGCACCGCGAGCGAACTCGAGCACGTGCGCTTCGCCGTCGCGGCGAACGGTCAGCCGCAGCCAGCGCGACAGCGCGTTGACGCAGCTGACGCCGACGCCGTGCAGGCCGCCCGACACCTTGTAGCTGTTCTGGTTGAACTTGCCGCCGGCGTGCAGTTCGGTCAGCGCGATTTCCGCGGCGCTGCGCTTGGGCTCGTGCTTGTCGTCGAGCTTGACCCCGACCGGGATGCCGCGTCCGTTGTCCTCGACGCTGATCGAGTTGTCGCTGTGGATCGTGACGACGATGTCGTCGCAATAGCCGGCCAGCGCCTCGTCGATCGAGTTGTCGACGACCTCGAACACCAGATGGTGCAGCCCGGTACCGTCGGACGTGTCGCCGATGTACATGCCCGGTCGCTTGCGCACCGCCTCGAGACCCTCCAGGATCTGGATCGACGATTCGCTGTAGCTGGTGCTGGTGCTGGAGGTATCGCTCATGGAGGATTCGGACTCGAAGGGGCTATCGTAACGCGTCGGCGGTCGTCACCCGGGAAGCTCAGATCCGCATCGGCATCACGACGTACTTGAAGCCGGCGTCGTCGGGCATGGTCAGCAGCGCGCTGCTGTTGCCGTCCTGCAGCTCGATGCGGATCTGCTCGCCCGGCAGGTTGGCCAGCGCGTCGATCAGGTAGGCGACGTTGAAGCCGATCTCGATCGCGTCACCGGCGTAGTCGACGTCGAGTTCCTCGACCGCTTCCTCCTGCTCGGCGTTGTTCGACGACACGCGCAGCACGCCGGCGTCGAGGTTCAGCCGCACGCCCTTGAACTTGTCGCTGGTCAGGATCGCCACGCGCTGCAGCGCCGACAGCAGCTCCTGGCGCGGCAGCAGCAGCTGGTTGCGGTGGCCCTTGGGCACGACGCGCTGGTAGTCGGGGAACTTGCCCTCGACCAGCTTGCTGACGAGTTCGAGCTCGCCGAAGCGCAGCCGGGCCTGGTTCGACGCGAAGCGCAGCTCGATCGGCTCGTCGCCGTCGCCGAGCAGGCGCAGCAGTTCCATCACGGTCTTGCGCGGCAGGATCACTTCGCGCCGCTCAGCGCCGCCGCCATCGACCGCGGCCGAGACCAGCGCGAGGCGGTGGCCGTCGGTCGCCACCAGCGTCAGCTGGTGACCGTCGGCGACCAGCAGCAGGCCGTTGAGGTAGTAGCGGATGTCGTGCTGCGCCATCGCGAAGTGCACCAGCCCGAGCATGCGCTTGAGCTGGCCCTGGGTCAGCGCAAGTGGGGTGTCGGAGTAGTCGGCGGCTTCCTTGACCAGCGGGAAGTCCTCGGCCGGCAGCGTCTGCAGCGAAAAGCGCGACTTGCCGCAACGTACGGTGAACTTGCCGTCGAGCCACTCGAGCGTGGCTTCGGTGCCCGGCGACGCACGCAGGATGTCGATCAGCTTGCGCGCGTTGACCGTGGTCGGCTGTTGCGCCTGGCCTTCACCGAGGCTGGTGACCATGCGCATCTGGATTTCCATGTCGCTGGTCGTCAGCGCCAGTTCGGTGCCGTCCGGTTGCATCAGCACGTTGGCCAGAACCGGCAGCGTCTGGCGCCGCTCGACGATGCCGGCGACGTTCCCCAGGCCCTTCAGCAACGCGTCGCGGGCAACGGTCATTCTGTTCATTGTTTTTCTTCCTTCTCAGGATGGGACTGATAACAGGAGGCTGCGTGAACCTGCGGATAAGTCAAAAACGGTCGAAGAATCAAGACATTGAAGCAGAAAAGAACTGGGGAAAAGTAGACGGCTCGCTGGGCAGCGTTTGGAACAACTTCGCGCGTTCAGCGCGCCGCGCGGGTTTGTCCAGAATCGCCCCTCACTTCATCCACAGGCTTGTCCAGGGTTGTTCAGCGCGCTTCACCCCTTCAACGTCTGCTCGAGCACGTGCAGCTGCTGGTTGAGTTCCTGCAGCCGAGTGCGTTCCTGCGCGACCTTGCGCACCGCGTGCAGCACCGTCGTGTGGTCGCGGCCGCCGAACAGCTCGCCGATCTCGGGCAGGCTCTTCTGCGTCAGCTCCTTGGCCAGGTACATCGCGATCTGGCGCGGCCGTGCGATCGACGCCGGGCGACGCTTCGAGTACATGTCGGCGACCTTGATCTTGTAGAAGTCGGCGACCGTCTTCTGGATGTTCTCGACCGAGATCTGCCGGTTTTGCAGCGACAGCAGATCCTTCAGCGCTTCGCGTGCCAGGCCGATCGAGATCGGCTCGCCGGAAAAGCGTGCATAGGCCAGGATCTTGCGCAGCGCTCCTTCGAGCTCGCGAACGTTCGAGCGCACGTTCTTCGCGACGAAGAACGCGACGTCCTCGCCGAGGCTGACCATTTCGGCGTCGGCCTTGCGCAGCAGGATCGCCACCCGCATCTCGAGCTCGGGCGGCTCGATCGCGACGGTCAGCCCGGAGTCGAAGCGCGAGGTCAGCCGGGCGTCGATTTCCTGCAGCTCCTTCGGGTAGGTGTCGCTGGTCAGGATGATCTGCGAGCGCTTGGCGGTCAGCGCCTCGAAGGTGTAGAAGAACTCTTCCTGGGTCTTTTCCTTGCCGGCGAAGAACTGCACGTCGTCGATCAGCAGCAGGTCCAGCGAGTGGTAGTAGCGCTTGAATTCGTCGAAGGTCTTGCGCTGGTAGGCCTTGACCACTTCGCTGACGAACTGCTCGGCCTGCAGGTAGCGGATGCGCGCGCCCGGACGCTCGGCCAGCAGCGCATTGCCGACGGCCTGCACCAGGTGGGTCTTGCCCAGACCGACGCCGCCGTACAGGAACAGCGGGTTGTACGACTTGCCGGGGTTTTCCGACACCTGCAGCGCGGCGGCGCGAGCGAGCTGGTTGGCCTTGCCGGCGACCAGCGTGTCGAAGCTCAGCAGCGGGTTCAGCCGCGAGCGCTCGAGCGCGTCCTGTGCCGGACTCGCCGGCGGCGCCGGCTCGTCGACCACCGCTTCGGCAAGCGCCTGGGCCGCAGCCTGGCGCGCGGCGGCCGGTTGTTGCACCGACGGCCTCACGGGTTGCGGCTTGTGGATCGCAAACTCGACTTGCACCGGCCGACCGGCCACGATGGCCAGCGCCTCGGCAATGCGCGAGCCGTACTGCGAGCGCAGCCAGTCCATCTTGAAGCGGTTGGGGACCGAGAGAATGGCGGTGGAGCTGTCTTCGCTCCAACTCGGGGGCGCCAGCGGTTTGATCCAGGCGGCGAATTGTTGAACGGGAATTTCCCCGGCAAGCTGCTTGCAGCAGGCCTGCCAGATCTGTTCTTGAGACATGTTCGATGAGATTCCGGTGCGGCTTGCGCTGCCGGCGGCGACGATGGGTCGGCGGCGTGGCCGCGCGTAGCGCGGCCACGCGACGCAGCGCGCGGCAGGCGGGTAGATTGGCAGCCGATTCTAGACCAAGAAACCAAGTTATCCACAGATTTCAGCACAGCGCGCGGTGCCGTCTGCGGTGTCGCCGAAACGCCTCGGCACGCGGGACGATCTTGACACAATCTGGGTAATTTGCTGAAATAGCAAGCTTTTCCCGCGGCCTTCGACGAGGCTGTGGCCGAATCTGTCGCCTGCGGCTTGGCCGCAGCATTGACGGAAGATTGCGGAAGACTTCACGCCGCGCTCACTTGGCGTTGCTGCGTGGCGTTGCTCCGCGTGGCGTCGCCTCTCCATCGAGCACCATCATGAAACGTACCTATCAACCGTCGAAGACCCGCCGCAAGCGCACCCACGGCTTCCTCGTGCGCATGCGCACGGCCGGCGGGCGCGCCGTGATCAATGCGCGCCGCGCCAAGGGCCGCAAGCGTCTGGCCGTCTGAGCCCGGCGGCCTGGCCGTGCCAGGCCCGTGCGCAGGCGTCGCGATGACCGACGCTGCGATCCGGCTTCACCCGTTGACCCGCCCGGAATCGTTCCAGGCGGGTCTTCGTGCGCCCGGCGTCCAGGCCGGTGCGCTGCGTCTGCAATACCGCGGCGTGCTGGCGTGCGACCGCGCTCCGGCGACGCCGGCGTGCATGGTCGGCTTCGTGCTGCCCAAGCGCTGGTGCCGGCACGCGGTGCGGCGCAACCTGGTGCGCCGCGTCTGGCGCGAAGCCCTGCGCGAAGCGCTGCGCGACGCCGCCACGGCCGCTGTGCTGAACGATACCGCGCTGATCGTGCGGCTGACCGCGAAGCTGCCGGCCGAGTTCGTCAGCGCGGCGTCGCCGGCGCTGCGTCGGCATCTGCGCGACACGGCACACCAGCTGATCGCGCAACTGCTGCGGCGCCGCGCGCCGCAGCCGGATTGACGCCGATGCGCCGCTTGCTGATCGCCTTGGTGCGCGGCTACCAGTTGCTGCTCAGCCCGTGGGTCGGCGGGCAGTGCCGCTTCACGCCGACGTGCTCGAACTACACGATCGAGGCGTTGCGACGGCACGGCGCGGCGCGCGGCAGCTACCTCGGTGCGATGCGCATCGTGCGCTGCCACCCGTGGTGCGCCGGCGGCGACGATCCGGTGCCGCAGCGCTTCCACTGGGACGCGTGGCGGCGCGACAGCGCCGGCGGCGGCGACCAAGCCGGCAGCGCCTGACGCGCGTCACACCAAGTCAGGTCTAATACACCGTTCATTTCCCCCTTGCAGTCGCAGGCTCCAGCATGGACTTCCGCCGTTCCGTTTTGTGGGTGATCTTCACCGCCTCGGTGATCTTTCTGTACAACGCCTGGCTGCGTGACAACGGCCGTGCGGGGTTGTTCGGCGAGCCGCCGATCACGGCCAGCGCGCCGCAGGCCCAAGGCAGCGTGCCGCAGCCGGCCGCGCTGGGTGGTGCCGCGGTGCCGGCCGCCGCGGGCGCGGCCCCCGCAGCGGTGGCTCCGGCGGTCAAGCCGGCCACCTTGACCGAGGTGCGCACCGACGTGCTCGACGTCAAGGTGTCGAGCGCCGGCGGCAGCATCGTCTACGCCGGGCTGCGCAAGTACCCGAGCGAGGCCGATCCGAAGCGCGACGTCGTGCTGTTCGACGACGCCGGCGGCCACGTCTACATGGCGCAAAGCGGCCTGGTCGGCGGCGCGTTCCCGAACCACGAGACGTCGATGACCGTGCTGCCCGGGCCGACCACGCTGGGCAGCGCCGACAGCCTGACGCTGCGCCTGCAGTCGCCGGTGGTCGGCGGCTTGCAGCTGCTGCGCAGCTACACCTTCCACCGTGGCAGCTACGTCGTCGACGTGCGCAACGAAGTGATCAACCGCGGCAACGTCGCGGTGTCGCCGCAGCTGTACCTGCAGCTGGTGCGCGACGGCAAGGAGCCGACCGAGAACGGCACCCACTTCTCGCACACCTTCGTCGGCGCGGCGATCTACGACAGCAAGGACAAGTTCCAGAAGTACGAGTTCAAGGACATCGAGCCGCAAGCGAAGACGATCCAGGCCGCCGACGGCTGGACGGCGATCGTGCAGCACTATTTCGTGTCGGCCTGGCTGCCGCAGCCGGAGACCGGCAACCGTCAGTTCTACCTGCGCAAGCTCGGCGCCGACCTCTACGCCACCGGCGTGATGCTGCCGCTGCCGCAGCTGGCGCCGGGGCAGCAGGAGGTGCAGAGCGACCGCCTGTACGTCGGCCCGCAGATCGAGAGCCAGCTGCAAGGCCTGGCCCCGGGCTTCGACCTGGTGAAGGACTACGGCTGGGTCACGATCATCGCCAAGCCGCTGTTCTGGGTGCTCGAGCACATCCACGACGTGCTCGGCAACTGGGGCTGGTCGATCATCGGCCTGACCATCCTGCTCAAGCTGCTGTTCTTCCCGCTGACCGCGGCCAGCTACCGTTCGATGGCGCGCATGAAGGCGGTCGGCCCGCGCATGAACGCGCTGCGCGAGCGGCACAAGGACGACCCGTCGGCGATGAACGCGGCGATGGTCGAGATGTACCGCAAGGAGAAGATCAATCCGCTGGGCGGCTGCCTGCCGGTGGTGATCCAGATCCCGGTGTTCATCGCGCTGTACTGGGTGCTGCAGTCCAGCGTCGAGCTGCGCGGCGCGCCGTGGCTGGGCTGGATCCACGATCTGTCGGCGAAGGATCCGTTCTACATCCTGCCGCTGGTGATGACGGCGAGCTCGTTCCTGCAGGTCAAGCTCAACCCGACGCCGCCGGACCCGATGCAGGCGCGGCTGATGTGGATCATGCCGCTGGCGTTTTCGGTGATGTTCTTCATGTTCCCGTCCGGCCTGGTGCTGTACTGGCTGACCAACAACATCTTCTCGATCGCCCAGCAATGGTTCATCAACAAGAAGATGGGCGTGCCGGAGTTCAAGACTCCGAGCTGAACGGAGTCGCGCGATGAACCCGCTGGCCGCGCGCGGTGCGCCGATCGCCGCGCTGGCCACCGCGGCCGGCCGCGGCGCGGTCGGCATCGTGCGCGCGTCCGGGCCTGACCTGCGCGCGCTGGCCGCCGCGCTGTGCGGCAGCGTGCCGCCGCCGCGCAACGCGACGCTGTGCGACTTGCGCGACGCTTCCGGGGCGACGCTGGACCGCGGCCTGGTGCTGTACTTTCCGGCGCCGCATTCGTACACCGGCGAGGACGTGCTCGAGCTGCAGGTGCACGGCGGCGCCGCGCTGCTGCAGCTGCTGCTGGCCCGCGTGCTCGAGCTCGGCCGCGACGGCGGCATGCGCCTGGCCGATCCCGGCGAGTTCACCCAGCGTGCCTTTCTCAACGGCAAGCTCGATCTGGCGCAGGCCGAAGCGGTCGCCGACCTGATCGACGCCAGCACCGCCAGCGCGGTGCGCAGCGCGTCGCGCGCGCTGGCCGGCGAGCTGTCCGCCGCGGTGCACGCCCTGGCCGCGCAGCTGCGCGAGTTGCGCGCGCTGGTCGAGGCGACGCTGGATTTTCCCGAAGAAGACATCGATTTCGTGCGCGCCGCGCAGGTCGACGCCCGGCTGGCCGAGCTCGGCCGGCGCGTCGCCGAGCTGCAGCAGCGCACGCGCCAGGGCGCGCTGCTGCGCGACGGCATGCGCGTGGTGCTGGCCGGCCAGCCCAACGTCGGCAAGAGCTCGCTGCTCAACGCGCTGGCCGGCGCCGAACGGGCCATCGTCACCGACGTGGCCGGCACCACGCGCGACCGCATCAGCGAGCACATCCAGATCGACGGCGTGCCGCTGCACGTGATCGACACCGCCGGCCTGCGCGACAGCCACGACCCGGTCGAGCGCATCGGCGTGCAGCGCAGCTGGGAGGCGATCGCCGACGCCGACGCGGTGCTGTTCGTGCACGACCTGACGCGGCTGGCCGAGCCGGGCTACGCTGCCGACGAAGCGCGCATCGCGCAGCAGCTGGCCGAGCATGCGCGCGTGGCGCCGCTGCACCTGTGGAACAAGGTCGACGCCTGCGCCGACGCGCCAGCGCGGCGCGACGCGTTCGCCGCGGCGCAGGGCTGGCGTGACGCTGCCGGGCTGCTGCTGTCGGCGCGCGGCGGCGCTGGCCTGGACGCGCTGCGCGCGGCGCTGCTGCAGGCCTGCGGCTGGCAGGCGTTGCCCGACGGCGTGTTCCTGGCGCGAACGCGCCACGTGCAGGCGCTGCGCGACGCCGGCGGGCATTTGCGCGACGCCGCCGCGCAGCTCGCCGACGAGCGCCTCGAGCTGCTCGCCGAGGAGCTGCGGCTGGCGCACGAGGCCTTGATGACCATCACCGGCGAGGTCAGCGCCGACGAGTTGCTCGGCGACATCTTCGGTCGCTTCTGCATCGGCAAGTGAGCCGACGCCGACCGGCGCGGCCGCGCCGGTCGCGACCCGACGGCAGCGCTTGCGTTACGCGCGCAGCCGCTCGAGCGCCAGTGGATTGATCAGCCCCGAGGTGTCGCCGTTGGCGAAGCGCACGATCGAGTCGAACGCCTGCGTGAACAGGCTCTCGTAGTGTTCGGCCTCGACGTAGCCGATGTGCGGGGTGCAGATCGCGTTCTCCAGCCGCAGCAGCGGGTTGCCGCGCATGATCGGCTCGGACTCGAAGACGTCGACCGCGGCCATTCCCGGACGACCGCGGTTCAGTGCGGCGACCAGCGCGTCGGGCGCGATCAGTTCGGCACGCGCGGTGTTGACCAGCACCGCGTGCGGTTTCATCCGCGACAAGTCGGCCAGCGTGACGATGCCGCGAGTGGTTTCGCTGAGGCGCAGGTGCAGCGTCAGCACATCGCTGTCGGCGAACAGCGCGTCGCGCGAGTCGGCGACGTCGAAGCCGTCCTCGAGCGCCGCGCGGCGCGATCCCTCGCCGCCCCAGATCACGACGCGCATGCCGAAGGCGCGGCCGTAGCCGGCGACGATGCGGCCGACGCGACCGTAGCCCCAGATGCCCAGCCTCTTCCCGGCCAGACGCGTGCCGAGGCCGAAATTGACCGGCATCGCCTGCGACTTCAGCCCCGACTGCTGCCATACGCCTTGTTTGAGGCTGGCGACGTATTGCGGGATGCGCCGCATCGCGCTCATCACCAGCGCCCAGGTGAATTCGGCGGTCGGTTGCGGGTCGCCCGTGCCGGCGACGACGCCAATGCCCAGGCGCGTGCAGGCGTCGACGTCGAGGTGCGGGCCGACGTGACCGATCTGGGCCACCAGTCGCAACCGTGGGCATTTCTCGAGCACCGCGCGGCTCAGCGCGGTGCGCTCGCGGTTCAGCACCACGGCCTGCGCGTCGCGCAGGCGCACCGCGAGCTGCCCGGCGCCCTTGACGTTGTTGTTGAACACCTTGACGTCGTGGCCGGCAAGGCGCTCGAAGCAGCCGAGCTTGCGCACCGCGTCCTGGAAGTCGTCGAGAATCACGATGTTCATTCCCATGCGCTTACTGTAACGCCGGTGGCGGCTCGCGAACAGGGTTTAGCCTGTTGCCGGCGGGTACCGGTCGATTTACAAGACAAGCTGAAAGCCCAGGCGGCGGCCCAGGATTTCCAGGGTGCGCCGCGTTCCGAGCAAGCGTGAGGCAGCCTTGGACTTCGATGGCCATTGCCGCATTTCCCTGAGCCCCGGCGCCGTCGTCGACGCGCTGCAGTCGGCGTCGGTGCTGGCCGCGTGCATGGCGCCGCGCGCACGGCTGACGGCGCGCGACGACGGCGGTTTCGAGCTGCGCCGGCGCGTCGTGTTCGGCGGCGAGGTGCTCAAGCTCAACGGTGTGTTGCGCGTCGACGTGCAGCACGCGCCGTTGCGCTGCCTGCTGACCGTCGAAGGCAATGCCGGCAACGCGGGTTTCGGTGTGGTGCGGCTGCTCGTCGCGCTGCAGCCGCGCGGCCGGCGCGGCTGCACGTTGCGCTACCAGGCCGTGGTCGAGACCGGCGGCGTGCTGGTCGAGCTCGAGCCGGCGCCGGTCGATGGAGCGCTGCGTGCCGGCATCGAGGACTTCTTTGCGCGCTTTGCCGAACGCGCCGCAAGGCCGGCGTGGCACGGTTGGCGCGCACGCTGGAGCTGGGCGCTGCCGACACTGATCGGCGCGGCCGTCGCCTACCTGGGAGCGCGCGGGGGGATTTGAAGCGGCGTCAGTTGCTCAGTTCGCTGCACAGCGCGCGAACGACCGCCATCACCTGCGGGGTCTTGATGCGGTAGAGCATGAAGCGCCCCTGGCGTTCGGCGTCGACGATGTTCTCGGCGCGCAGGCGCGAGAGTTGCTGCGACAGCGCGGCCTGGCGCATGCCGACGCCGCGCTCGAGGTCGCGCACGCACATCGCGCCGTCCATCAGCAGGCACAGGATCGACAGGCGCTCGCGATGCGCCATCGCCTTGAGCACGCGCACGGCAAGATCGCCCGAACGCCCGCGCAACTGCTGCGCGCGCATTTGCCCGGGAGGGAGCGCCAGCGACACGGAGGGGGTAGAGGCGGCAAGATCCATAGTGTTCAGTCTATGGATTGTTTGGCCTAGGACTTTGATACAAGACAAGGAACCTCGTGGTCCAATTGAAAGCATTCCGTCAAGATTCCCTCGAGCGATAACGACACGATGTTTGACGCCACCGAACCTTCCCATCCGCCACTGCGCGCGGCGCTGGCCATGTGGGCGCTGGCAGCCGCGGCGTACATGGCCGGGTTCTTCCTGCGCGTGACCCCGGGTGTGCTCAACGTGCCCTTGATGCGCGACTTCGGGCTCAACGCGGCGCAGCTCGGCAACCTGGCGTCGTTCTATTTCTACTTTTACGCCGCGTCGCAGATACCGACCGGCATCGCCAACGACCGCTGGGGGCCGAAGGCGCTGATCGTGTTCGGCACCGCGGTCACCGGGCTGGGCACCTTGCTGTTCGCCGCGGCGCCGAATCTGCCGGTGGCGCTGCTCGCGCGTGGACTGATCGGCCTGGGCCACGGCGTGGCCTGGGTGTCGCTGCTGGAGATTTCGGCGCGCTGGTTCGCGCCGCGCGTGTTCGGCACGATGTCCGGCTTGTCGCTGTCGGTGGGCACGCTCGGCGCAGTGCTGGCGCAGGCGCCGCTGCTGGCGATGAGCCGCGCGTGGGGCTGGCGCGCGTCGCTGGCCGCCGTCGGCGCGGCGTGCCTGGTGCTGTCGGTGCTGGCCTGGCGGGTGATCCGCAACTCGCCGCACGAAGGCGGCTGGCGCGACTGGCTGCCGCCGCGCGAGCCGCACGGCGGCGCCGAGGTCTGGCGCGGCCTGCGCGCGGTCTGGCAGTGGCGCAACACCGCGCTGCTGTTCGTCGCGCCCAGCGGCGTGTGCGGCGCCTTCCTGACGTTCACCACGCTGTGGGGAACGCCGTTCCTGGTCCAGCAGCGCGGGCTGAGCCCGGCGCAGGCGTCGTGGGTGATCGCCGCGATGCTGGTGGCGTTCTCGGTCGGCGGCGTGTTCTGGGGCAGGCTGTCGGACCGGCTGCGGCGGCGCAAGCTGCCCTACCTGATCGGCGCGCTGCTGACGCTGCTCGGCTTCGCGCAGCTGTCGCTGTGGCCGCTGGCGCCGACTTCGCTGCTGCTGACGCTGCTGCTGGCCAGCGCGCTCGGCTCGGGGGCCATGGTCGTCGGTTTCGCCTGGGCCAAGGAATCGGTGCCGGCGCGGCTGGCCGGCACCGCCACCGGCGTGCACAACACCGGCGTGATGGTCGGCGCGTTGGTGCAGCTGCCGCTGCTGGGATGGGTGCTCGACGCCTTGTGGCGCGGCCGCGCGGTCGGCAGCGTGCGGCTTTACGACCGGTTCGCGTTCCAGGCCGCGTTTGCCGTGCTGCTGGTATGGGTGTTCATCGCGCTCGTGTGCGTCGCGCTGGCCGGCGAGACGCATGCGCGCGGCCACGCCGACACGGCGCGCTGATCGGGCCGTCGCGCCGGCATCAGTGCGCGTGCAGGTTCTGCCGCGACAACGACGAGAAGCCGTCGAGGAATTCGTCGATGTCGTCGGTGGTTGGCGAGCCTTCCATCAGGTGCTGCACGCGCTCGCGGAAACCGTCGGCGATGCGACCGTCGATGAAGATCTCCTTGCGCGCGAACTTGTCGACGATTTCATAGCCACCGGGCCGCGACGGTGCGCCGTCGACCGCTTCGGGCTCTTCCCAGTCGAGCTGCAGCACGCAAAAGGCGTCCGAATCGTAGATCATGGTTTGCATGGCGAACCTCGCTGAAATCGATGATGTTCCGGCTGGCCCGTGTCGTGGCGTCACCGTGCTCCCGTTTTCTCGTCTGCCCTGCAGATACGGCCGCGGCCGCGGCTTTTCAAGGTGTGATACTTCGATCCTTCGATATCGCGTTTCCCTGCTGTATGAACGCGGCGGCACCGCCGCCGGTGCACAAGAACAACAACGGCACTTGCTCGCCCACACTTTACGGCCGACGCACTTCGCGCAACGTGAACAACAGATAGTCACCGCCGTCTTTTTCCAGCCGGATCTGCACCGGAAGGTCGTTCAGCGACGGAGCCAGCCAGACTTCGGCGCCGAGGTTGCCGTCGCGTGGCGTGTGGCGCAGATGCCAGCACGACAGCTCGCCGACGCCGGTGCGCACGAGGTCGCGGCCGACCACCGTGAAGTCCCAGGTCGTGGTTCCGCTGGGCCGGGCGACGACGTAGGCCATGTGGCGGCCGGGCGCGAACAGCTCCGGGTCGGTGCGCAAACGGTGGGCCAACTGCATGAACACGCTGGCGCTGTCCTGCAGATGCGGCGGCAGCGGCATCGTGCCGCTGATCGCGGTGAAGCGAAGCACTCCGGCGGCGCGGTCGAAATCGACCACCTTGCGCCGCGTCAGCACCTGTTCGACGTAGCGGTCCGGCGCGAGGCGGGCGCCGTCGATGCGCCCGCTGCTGGTGTAGGCGAAGTCGACCAGCGACGAACCGGTCAGCGCGACCCGGTAGCGGTCGCCGTCGCGTTGCCAGGTGAACGCGCCGCTGCCGCTCAGCCCGATGAAATAGTGGCCGCGCAACGCGTAGCGCAATTCGATCGAGGGCTGCCAGGCAGCCGCTGCAGCGGCCGTCGGAGTGCTTGCCGGGGCCGCCGGGGCCGCCGCGGCGGCGAGCGTCGCCATCGAGGCCAGCAGCGGGGCCAGCAGCGGGGCCAGCAGCAGCCGCGGGAGCCTGCGGCAGCTGTACCCGGCAGCGGCGCGTGGCGGCACGGCAGCGGACGGTGTGCACCGTTGGTGCAAGCGTGGGCGGTTCATGCCGGCATTGTGCCGCGAAGCACCCGCGCCGTGCTGCCTACAATGCGCGCAGCCGCGACGGCGCGGCGCCTTGCATCGAACCGGGGACGCATCCGATGAAACTCGCCAGCCTGCGCGACGGCTCGCGCGACGGTCAGCTTGCGGTGGTCAGCCGCGACCTGGCCGGCGCGGTGTTCGTCGATGGCATCACGCGGCTGCAGCAGGCCCTCGACGACTGGGCCTTCGCCGCGCCGCAGCTGCAGGATCTCAGCGACGCGCTGAACGGCGGACGCGCGCGCCATGCGTTCGCGTTCGACCCGGCGCAGTGCGTCGCTCCGTTGCCGCGTCCCTACGGCTGGTGGGTCGACGGCGGCGGCGTCGCCGCGGCGCTGCACGGCGCGCATGCGCCGCTGGTGGCCGACGGCGAGCGGCTCGATGTGGAACCGATGCTGGTCGCGCTGACCGACGACGTCGCGCGCGGTGCCGACGCCGCCGAGGGGCTGCGCCAGCTGCGGCTGCTGATGCTGGTCGCGCAGCCGTGGCGCGATGGCCGGCCGTGCGGCGAGCGTGCCGCGGCGCCGGTCGCGGTGACGCCGGACGAATTCGGCGCGGCCGCGACCACCGAGCTGGGCGGCAGCGTCGACGTCGCGCGTGGCGGCATCGCGCTCGGTCGCTTCGAAGCGCGTGCGCGGCTCGGCGAGGCGATCGCGCGCCACGCCGCGGGCGCGGCGCTGGGGGCGGGCAGCGCGGTCGCGGTCGCGCTGGTGCCCGGGGGCTGCATCGCCGCGCGGCGCGGCGACGGCGCCACGCCGGTGTGGCTCGGCGATGGCGACGTGCTGCGCGTCGAGCTGCGCGCCGGCGGGCGTGACGGCCGCGTCGGCGGGGTATTCGGCGCGATCGAACGGCAAGTCGTGCGCGGCTGAGCGCGCAGCGACCGTGTAGGCAAGGCGGCGACCCCGCGTTATGCTGGGGGCGGGAATGCTGCAGGGGTCGTCGATGAATCCGTTCGCGCAAGGCTCGGCGATGCCGGGCATGGAGTTCTTCCAGAACCTGCTCAAGGGTTCCGGCATGCCGTCGAGCGTCGCCAGCTGGATGGCGCCGACGATGGACGCCGACGAGCTCGAGCGCAAGATCACCGAGTTGAAGGCCGTGTTGCAGTGGCTCGAGGCCAATGCTCGCTTGACCCAGGCGACGATCCAGGGGCTCGAGGTGCAGCGCATGACCTTGTCGGCGCTGAAGACGATGAACGTCGACCTCGGCGGGCTGGCCGAGCGCATGAGCGATGCGATGCAGGCCGGTGCGCAGGCGATGGGGGCGGCGGCGGCCGAGACCGCGGCGGCGGAGCCGGCCAGGGAGCCGACCGGGGGGCCGGCTGCGGAGCCCGCGGCCGCGGCGAAGGACGCGCCCGCACCGCTGTCGGGGCTGGTCGACCCGATGCAGTGGTGGAGCGCGGTGAGCCAGCAGTTCACCCAGGTCGCGACGCAGGCGCTGCGCGACGGCGCGTGGCCGCTGCCCGGCGCCGAGCCGCCGGCCGGCGACGCGCCGGCGGCGCCGGCACCGAAAGCAGCGAAGGCTGCCGCGAAGGCTGCCGCGAAGGTCGCCGCGAAGCGATCGGCGGGCGGCGCCGCGGCACCGCCGCGGCGCCGCCGCTGACGCGTCGCGGCAGGGCCGTCGAGGGGGGCGTCATGCGGTATCTGACCGCGCTCGGCCGTGACGCCGACTGGCGCGCGGCGGTGGGCAGCGTGCTGGCGCAACTGGCCGCCGGGCGTGCGCGCCCGGGCACCGTCACGCGTCCCAACCTGGGCGTGCTGTACTGCACCGATCCACTGCGCCCGCTGCTGGGCGAAATCGTGCGCGAGCTGCGCACGCGCAGCGGCGTCGAACACTGGATCGGCGCCAGCGGCGTCGGCGTCGGCGTCGATTCGATCGAGGTGTTCAGCGATGCGGCGCTGGCGGTGATGCTGATGCAAGTGCCGCGGCGAGATTTCCGCGTGTTCTCGGGCGCGGCGCCGTTGCGCGCCTGGCGCCGGGCGGGCGCCGCGCTGGTCCACGCCGACGCCGACGAAAGCGACCTCGACGAGCTGCTGGCGGAACTCGCGCCGCGCGTCGGTGCGCTCAGCGGCGGCGTGGTCGACGGCGCGCAGCTGGCCGACACGGCGCTGGCCGGCGGCATTTCGGGCATCGCGTTCGCGCCGCGGGTCGCGCTGGCCGGCGGGCTGGCTCGCGGCTGGGCGGCGCTTGGGCCGCTGCGCACGGTCACCCGCTGCAGCGGCCAGCTGGTGCAGACGCTCGACGGCCGCGCCGCGCTGGACGTGCTGCTCGGCGACCTCGGTGTGGCGCCGCTGCGCGCCGGCGGCGACGTGGCCGAGCTGGCGCCGCGCTTGCGGCGCACGCTGGCCGTGGTCGGCGCGGCCGGTGAACTCGACAGCGCGCTGCGGCCATGCTCGATCGCCGGTCTCGATTTGCAGCGCGGCGCGATCGCGCTGGGCCTGCGGCCGGCGGTCGGCATGCGGCTGCAGCTGTGCCGGCGCGACGCCGACGCGGCGCGCCGCGACCTGGTGCGGCTGGCCACGTCGGTGCGCGACGAGCTCGAGCAGCGGCGCGACGCGCGCGTGGCCGCCGGGCAGTTGGCGGCGGCCGGGCGACGCGGTGCGCGAGGCGCGGTCTACATCGCCTGCGCCAGCCGCGGCGGGGCCTATTTCGGCGGTGCCGACGCCGAGCTTGCGTTGCTGCGGCGGCACCTCGGCGACGTGCCGCTGGTCGCGTTGTTCGGCGCCGGCGAGATTCACGGCGGCCTGGCCTTCGGTGATTCGGGCGTGCTGACGGTGTTCGCCGACGATCCGGCGATGTGAGCGTTCGCTTCTGTCGAAAGAACCGCGGAATCAGCTCGGCGCACGCAACAGCGCGAGCAGGCCGTTGAGTTCGTCGAGCGAGTGGAAGCGCAGCGCGATCTCGCCGCGCAGCTTGGCGCCCTGCCCCTTGGCGCGGATCGCCACCGGCGCCGCATAGCGTTCGGCGAGTTCGTCGGCCAGACGGCCGAGCTCGCGCGCCTCTTGCGGCGCGGCCGCCGGCGCACGCGGCTCGGCGCCGTGGCGGGCGCACAGGCGCTCGGTCTCGCGTACCGACAGCCGCCTGGCGTGCACCTGTTGCGCCAACTGCACCTGCGCGGCGCCGTCGAGCGCGAGCAACGCGCGTGCATGGCCCATTTCGAGGTCGCCGGCGAGCAGCATGTCCTGCACCGCCGGAGCCAGGTTGACCAGCCGCAGCAGGTTGCTGACGGCGGCGCGTGAGCGCCCGACCGCCTGCGCCGCCTGCTCGTGGGTGAAGTCGAATTCGCGGATCAGGCGCTGCAGGCCCTGCGCTTCCTCGAGCGGATTCAAGTCCTCGCGCTGGATGTTCTCGATCAGCGCCATCGCCAGCGCCGACGAATCGGGTACTTCGCGCACCAGCACCGGCACCTCGTCGAGCCCGGCAAGACGGGCGGCACGGCTGCGCCGCTCGCCGGCGATGATCTCGTAGCGCCCGCCGGCCAGCGGGCGCACCAGGATGGGCTGCATCAAACCCTGGGCCTTGATGCTTTCGGCAAGCTCGTACAGCGCGCCTTCGTCCATGCGCGTGCGCGGCTGGTACTTGCCGGGTTGCAGCGCGTCCAGCGGCAGCGTCGACGGATGGCCGGCACCGGTGATGTCGGCGCCCTGCGCGCCGAGCAGCGCTTCCAGGCCGAGGCCGAGGCCCTTGCGTTTCTTTCCGGTAGGAGGTGTGGTCGTGTTCATCGCGTAGTCGTCGAGTCGAGTTCGAGCAGCCAGGCGCGGCCCTGCGGCCAGTCGGCCAGGCCGCTGTCGGCGTTGATGTGGCCGTAGGCGCCGATCGTGGTGTGGCGCGACCCCCAGTCGGCGGCCAGCGCCGCCGCCGGCGCCGGGGCGCAGAACGGGTCGTCGTCGCTGCTGATCAGGTGGGCGGCGAACGGCAGGGCCGCGCGCGGGTGGCCGCGCCAGCTGTACAGCGCCGGCGGCAGGTCGTCGCGCTGCAGGTCCGGCGGCGCGACCAGCAGCGCGCCGCGCACGCGCTGCGCGTGGCGGGAGCTGGCGGCCCAGCCGGCGGCCAGATGGCAGCCCAGGCTGTGCGCGGCCAGCAGCACCGGGCCGGGCTGCGCCAGCACAGCCTGCTCGAGCTGGCAGATCCAGTCGCCGCGCAGCGGCGCGTCCCAGTCGTGCTGCGGCACGCGCACGTCGCCCCAGGCCTGTTCCCACAGGCTTTGCCAGTGGCGCGGCCCCGAGCCCTGCCAGCCCGGAAGGATCAGGACCGTGGTCGGTGGGTGCGGTCGCCCGGGCTCCGCGTCGGAGCGCTGGCTTCCCGTGCTCATGCGGCGACCTCCGGTTCGGCGACGCGGCGCACCATTTCGCGCGCGAACTCGAGGTAGGCCTGCGCGCCGCGGCTGGACTTGTCGAACACGACCCCGGGCAGGCCGTAGCTCGGCGCTTCCGCCAGGCGTACGTTGCGCGGGATCACCGAGTCGAAAACCTTGTCACCGAAGTGGGTTTTGAGCTGCTCGCTGACCTGCTGCTGCAGCGTGATCCGCGGGTCGAACATCACCCGCAGCAGCCCGATCAGCACGAGCTCGGGGTTGAGCTTGGCGTGGACCTGGCGCACGGTATTGACCAGGTCGGACAGCCCCTCGAGCGCGAAGTACTCGCACTGCATCGGCACGATGACGCCGCGCGCCGCGCACAGTGCATTGAGCGTGAGCAGGCCCAGCGCCGGCGGCGTGTCGATCAGCACGAAGTCGTAGTCGGCGTCGACCTCGCGCAGCACGCGCTTGAGCCGGTGCTCGCGCCGCTCCTGATCGACCAGCTCGACTTCGGCGCCGGCCAGCTCGCGGTTGGCGCCGAGCACGTCGTAGCCGGCCTTGGCGCTGCGACGACGCGCCTGCGCCAGTTCGGCGATGCCGAGCAGCACCTGGTAGACGCTGGGCGTCAGCGCGCGTTTGTCGACGCCCGAACCCATCGTCGCGTTGCCTTGCGGGTCGAGGTCGACCAGCAGCACGCGCTGGCCGACGGCCGCCAGCGCGGCGGCGAGGTTGACGCAGGTGGTGGTCTTGCCGACCCCGCCTTTCTGGTTTGCCACGCAAAACACGGATGCCATCGGAGCCCTCGGCGTCAGGATTTCGGTTCGGACGGGCGCAGCCAGACGACGCAGCGCTGCGCGTCGAGCCCGGGTACGATCAGCGGCTGCACGTCGGCGCGCACGTCGGCGGGCAGCGCGGCGAGTTCGGCGTCGGGGCGCACGCCCTTCATCGCCGCCCAGCAGCCGTCGGCGCGCAGCAAGTGACGCGTCAAGCGCAGCATCTGGGCCAGTTCGCTGAACGCGCGGCTGGTGATGCAGTCGAACGGCGGCAGCGTCAGCGCCTCGATGCGGCCGTGCTCGACGCGCACGTTGCGCAGCCCCAGCGTTGCCGCCGCCTGCTGCAGGAAGGCGCACTTCTTGCGTACCGCGTCGCACAGCACGACTTCGGTGGCCGGCAACAGGATCGCGATCACCAGCCCGGGCAGGCCGCCGCCGCTGCCGACGTCGAGCAGCCGCGCCGGCGCGCGCGCGCGCAGCGGCGCGATCAGCGCCAGGCAGTCGGCCAGGTGCTTGGCCAGCATCTGCTCGGGGTCGCGCACCGCGGTCAGGTTGTAGACCCGGTTCCAGCGCTGCAGCAGTGCGAGGTAGTCGAGCAGGCGCTGGCGCTGGGTCGCATCGGCGTCGAGCTGCAGCGCGGCCAGCCAGGAGTCGAGCTGGCGCGCGTCGGCTGGCGATGACGACACGGTGGCGGTGTTCATGCGGCGGCGCGCAGCCGCCGCTTGCGCAAATGGACGAGCAGCAGCGAGATCGCCGCCGGGGTCACGCCGGAGATGCGGGAGGCGTGACCGAGGGTCGCCGGGCGCGCGCGCTCGAGCTTTTGCCGCACTTCGATCGACAGCCCGGCGACGGCCGCGTAATCGAGGTCGGTGGGCAGCGCCAGGCCCTCGTATTCGGTGGCGCGTTGCACGTCGAGCTGCTGGCGCTCGATGTAGCCGGCGTACTTGACGCCGATCTGCACCTGCTCGGCGACGTCGGCGGGCAGCGGCGCCGGCGGGGCGAAACGGCCGGCCAGCGCGCCGATCAGCTGCGCGTAGTCGACTTCGGGGCGGCGCAGCAAGTCCTCGAGGCGGTATTCGCGCTCGATCGGCTGGCCGATCAGCGCCTGCGCGTCGGCCGGCGTCAGGGTGTCGGGCTGCACCCAGGTGCTGCGCAGGCGCTCGCGTTCGCGCTCGATGGCGTCGCGCTTGCGCGCGAACGCGTCCCAGCGCGCGTCGTCGACCAGGCCGAGCTCGCGGCCGATCTCGGTCAGCCGCAGGTCGGCGTTGTCTTCGCGCAGGCTCAAGCGGTGTTCGGCGCGGCTGGTGAACATCCGGTATGGCTCGCTGACGCCCTTGGTGATGAGGTCGTCGACCAGCACGCCGAGATAGGCCTGGTCGCGCCGCGGCGACCACGGCTCGCGCTGCAGCGCGAGCAGCGCGGCGTTGGCGCCGGCCAGCAGGCCTTGCGCCGCGGCCTCCTCGTAGCCGGTGGTGCCGTTGATCTGACCGGCGAAGAACAGGCCGCCGACCGATTGCGTCTGCAAGGTCGGCTGCAGCGCGCGCGGGTCGAAATAGTCGTATTCGATGGCGTAGCCGGGGCGCAGCAGATGGGCGTGTTCGAGCCCGGGGATGCTGTGCACCAGCGCGAGCTGGACGTCGAACGGCAGGCTGGTGGAAATTCCGTTCGGGTAGAACTCGTTCGTCGTCAGTCCCTCGGGCTCGAGGAAGATCTGGTGCGAGGTCTTGTCGGCGAAGCGGTGGATCTTGTCCTCGATGCTCGGGCAGTAGCGCGGGCCGACGCCTTCGATGACGCCGGTGTACATCGGGCTGCGGTCGAGACCGCCGCGGATGATGTCGTGGGTGCGAGCGTTGGTATGCGTGACCCAGCACGGCAGCTGGCGCGGGTGCTGCGCGGCGTCGCCGAGGAAGCTGAACACCGGCACGGGGTCGAGGTCGCCGGGCTGCTCGACGAGGCGGCTGAAGTCGATGCTGCGGCCGTCGATACGTGGCGGCGTCCCGGTCTTCAGTCGGCCCTGCGGCAGCGCCATCTCGCGCAGGCGCAGCGCCAGCGTGCGCGCTGGTGGGTCGCCCGCGCGGCCGGCGGCGTAGTGTTCGAGGCCGATGTGGATCTTGCCGTCGAGGAAGGTGCCGGCGGTCAGCACGACGGTGCGTGCATGAAAGCGCAATCCGCTTTGCGTGACCGCGCCGACGACGCGGTCGCGCTGACCGTCGGACTCGAGCATCAGGTCGTCGACCGCCTGCTGGAACAGCCACAGCCGGGGTTGGTTTTCGAGCTGGCGGCGGATCGCGGCCTTGTACAGCAGGCGGTCGGCCTGCGCGCGGGTGGCGCGCACCGCCGGGCCCTTGCTGCCGTTGAGGATGCGGAACTGGATGCCGGCCTCGTCGGTCGCGGCGGCCATCGCGCCGCCGAGGGCGTCGAGCTCCTTGACCAGATGCCCCTTGCCGATGCCGCCGATCGACGGGTTGCACGACATCTGGCCCAGGGTTTCAATATTGTGGGTCAGCAGCAGCGTGGTCGCGCCGATGCGGGCCGCGGCCAATGCCGCTTCGGTGCCGGCGTGTCCGCCGCCGACGACGATGACGTCGAAGATCTTCGGGTAATCCATGGTGGTGCTCAAGGCGCGAGCTGCGATTGTAGGGCCGGGCGCGCACGGCGATGTTCCACGTGGAACAATCAACGCATTATCGACGCCCGCCAGCCTGCCCGATGCCTTCCGAAAACGCCACGCCGCCCGCCTCTGCCCCGCGCCCCGACGCAGCGTCCAGCGCCGCGGATAGCGGCGCGCAGCGGCTCGCCGACTGGATCGACGCGCACGCCGAGCTCGCCGGTCCGGTGGTCGAGGTGCCGGCGCGAACGCAGCTGTTCGCGGCCGGCGAGCCGTGCCGCGGCTTTCCGTGGCTGTTGCGCGGCGAAATCCAGGTCTATCGTGAGTCGGCCCACGGTCGGCGGCTCGAGCTCTACCGGGTCGGCGCCGGCGACATCTGCCTGGTGTCGACCGCCAGCCTGTTCTCCGGTGCCGCGCTCGGCGCTGACGCGGTGACCACGCAGGACAGCACGCTGCGCCTGCTCGGGCGCGACGGCTTCGAGCGCATCGGCGAAGTTGCGACGCTGCGCGCGTTCCTGTTCGAGCAGTTCGCGTCGCGCATGGCCGACCTGATCGCGGTCACCGACGCCGTCGCGTTCCAGCGCCTCGACCGCAGGCTGGCCGCGGCCTTGCTCGGCCATGGGCCGTTGCTGCGCGCCTCGCACCTGCAACTGGCCGAAGCGCTGGGCACCGCGCGCGAGATCGTCACCCGGCTGCTGCGCCGCTTCGAGCAGGAAGGCTGGGTCGAGCTCGGACGCGGCGAAATCCGCATCGTCGCGCCGCGTGCGTTGCGCGAGTTTGCCGAGGCGCCAATGTGACCTGGGTCACCGAATCGCAGCCGGGGTGCAACGTATAGTGCAAGCACGACGTTTGTCGCGTCGATGACCCTTACGCCGGAAGTCCGGCAGACCCTCGAGGAGCTTGCGATGAAAATCAACGAAGGCGGTGCCGACCGCGCAATCCGTGTCGTCGTCGGTCTGGCGCTGATCGCGCTGGCCGCAACCCACGCCGTCGGCGTCTGGGGCTATATCGGCGTCGTGCCGCTGCTGACCGGTCTGATCGGGATCTGCCCGGCGTACAGCTTGCTTGGCATGAACACCTGCCCGATGAAGGGCCGCCAGGGCTGATTCCTTCAGCGCACGAACGCGTCCCACGCGGTCTTCGCGATCAACGCGACGACGATCGCGATGAACGCGCTGCGCACGAAACCGGTGCCGCCGCGCAGCGCCAGCCGGGCGCCGACGACGTTGCCGCCGATATTGCAGACGGCGATCAACGCCGCGTAGCGCCACATCACGTGGCCCTTCGCGGCGAACAGCGCCAGCGCCGCCAGATTGCACGCGACGTTGACCAGCTTGGCACTGGCCGCGGCGTGCATGAAGTCGAAGCCGAAGCCGCGCACGAACATGAACACCAGGAAATTGCCGGTTCCCGGGCCGAAGAAGCCGTCGTAGAAGCCGATCACGCTGCCGCCGGCCGCGGCCAGCAGCGCGGTGGCCCGCCCCGGCGCGCGTGGCGCGTGATGGTGGCCCATGTCCTTGCGCCACAGCGTGTAGCCGAGCAACGCGGCGAGGATGAAAGGCAGCAGCTTGCGGAACGGCCCGGACGCGATGCGGGTGATCGTGTAGGCGCCGAGCAAGGCGCCGGCAAACGCCGCGGCGGCCGCCGGCAGCACGGTGCGCCACGGCAGCCGCACGCGGCGCAGGAAGGACAGCAGCGCCGCCGACGTGCCCCAGGTCGCGCCGCCCTTGTTGGTGCCGAACAGAGTCGCCGGCAGCGCGTCGGGAAAGGTCGAGAACAGCGTCGGCACCAGCAGCAGGCCGCCGCCGCCGACGATCGAGTCGACGAAGCCGGCGCCGAACGACGCGCCGGCGAGGGGGAGCAGGCCGAGCAGATGCATGACGGAGCAGCCTGTTGCGGCCGCCTGAGCAAAGCAATCAGGATAACAAGGGCTGGGTCGGCGCTGCGGCGGGCGGGCAAAGAAAAAGCGCCGAAACCCGGGTTCCGGCGCTTCCCCCATCCAGCCTTGTCGCCGCTGACGGCGCGGGAGCGGTACGCGTACGTCTGCTCCTCGTGGTGTGTCTCCTCGATGCCCTACTTTGACCGCTGCGCAACGCGATAACGTTGCGCGATGGTGGAATTATTGACATTTCACGGCAGAAAGGCACCGGGGAAAACCCGTATCACGTTGGTGCAGCGCAGCAATCGCGTGCACCGTTGCGCGGCGTCAGTGCCCCAGGCCGGGGAACAGCTTGAGCAGCCCGTCGCTCATCATCTCGACGGCCAGCGCGGCCAGCAGCAGGCCCATCAGCCGCGTCATCACGTTGATGCCGGTCTTGCCGAGCACGCGCGCGAGCGGCTCGGCGGCGCGGAAGCACGCGGCGACGACCAGCGCGATGACGACGCCGTAGGACACCAGCACCAGATGGTCGAGCAGCTGGTGCGACTTGTCGGCGTAGATGATCACGGTCGAAATCGCCGCCGGTCCAGTCAGCAGCGGTATCGTCAACGGCACCACCGCGACGCTGTCGCTGGCCACCGCCTCGTCGACTTCCTCGGGCACCGAGCGCAGCGCGCCCGGGGCGGCGTTCAGCATGCTGATCGCCGACAGCAGCAGCAGCAAGCCGCCGCCGACCTTGAACGAGGGCAGCGAAATGCCGAAGAAACGCAGCAGATCGGTGCCGATCAGCGCGCTGACCGCGATGACGACGAAGGCTGAAAACGCGCTGACGACGATCGTGCGCTGCTTTTGCGCTGGCGTGAAGTGTTCGGTGAACGCGATGAAGAACGGGATGATCCCCAGCGGATTCACGATCGCCAGCAGCGCGATGAAAGGTTTGATCCAGCTCATCGCGCAAGCGTAGCAGCGGCCTGTGTCAAATGGCGAAACACCACGTGATGTTTCAGATTTCGATCTGCGTACCGAGTTCGACGACGCGGTTCGGCGGAATGCTGAAGTAATCCGAGGCTTCCTGCGCGTTGCGGCTCATCCACGCGAACAGCACTTCGCGCCACAAAGCCATGCCGCGGATTTTCGACGGAATGATGGTTTGCCGGGCGAGGAAGAACGAGGTCTCCATCAGGTGGAACTCGAGCCCGAACAGGCGCTCGCAGTCGCGCAGCAGCTTCTGCACGTCGGGCTCGTCCTTGAAGCCGAACTCGGCATGCAGCAGGTAGATGCCCTCTTCCATCGCGGTCAGGTGCACGCCGGCCTCGGGCGGCACGTGGGGCACGTCGGCGGTCTGCGCCGACAGGAAGAACACGCGCTCGTGCAGCACTTTGTTGTGCTTGAGGTTGTGCAACAGCGCGTGCGGCACCGTGTTGACGTCGGGCGTGAGGTAGATCGCGGTGCCTTCGACTCGGGCCGGCGGATAGGTCGACAGGCTGTGCACGAAGTCCTTCAGGTCCAGCGAATGCTCCTGCAGCTGGCGCTTGAGCAGGCTGCGCCCGCGCTTCCAGGTCGACAGCATGGTGTAGGTCGCGGCGCCGAACACCAGCGGGAACCAGCCGCCGTGGTCGATCTTCATCGAGTTCGACGCCAGGAACAGCAGCTCGACCAGCAACAGCGGCGCCAGCGTCAGGTTGACGCGGCGCGTGCTCCAGTTCCAGCGCGAGGCGGCGACCATCCACAGGAAGATCGTCGTCGTGACCATGGTCACGTTGACCGCCAGTCCGTAGGCCGCGGCCAGGTTGTCCGAGCTGCGGAAGGCGAAAACCAGCAGCAGCACGAACACCAGCATCAGCCAATTGATGAACGGCACGTAGATCTGGCCCTGGTTGCGCTCGTTGGTGAAGCGCACGCGAATGCGTGGCAGGTAGCCGAGCTTGATGGCCTGGGTGGTCATCGAGTAGGCTCCGCTGATCACCGCCTGCGACGCGATCACCGTGGCCGCGGTGGCCAGCAGCACCAGCGGCCACACCGCCCACGACGGCGCCAGGTAGTAGAACGGATTCTTCACCGCATCCGGGTGCATCAGCACCAGCGCGCCCTGGCCGAAGTAGTTCAGCAGCAGCCCCGGCATCACGATGCACAACCACGCGCGCTGCACCGGCACGCGGCCGAAGTGACCCATGTCGGCGTACAGCGCCTCGCCGCCGGTGACCGCGAGAAACACCGCGCCGAGCAGGAACATCGCCAGCCCGGGGCGGCGGATGAACATGTCCAGCCCCCACCACGGGTTCAGCGCCTGCAGGATGCCGGGGTGCTGTGCGATGTGCACCGCGCCGAGCACGCCGAGCACGGCGAACCACAGCAGCATCACCGGGCCGAAATAGCGCCCGACAGCCTCGGTGCCGTGGCGCTGCACGACGAACAGCGCGATCAGCACCGCCGCGGTGATCGGCACCACCAGATCCTGCAGCAGCGGCGTGGCGATCGCGGTGCCCTCGATCGCCGAGATCACCGAGATCGCCGGCGTGATGATGCTGTCGCCGTAGAACATCGCCGCGCCGATCAGCCCGAGCATCACCGCGACGTAGCGTCCGCGCGTGCGCGGCGCGTAGCGGCGCATCACCAGCGCCATCAGCGCCAGGATGCCGCCTTCGCCGTCGTTGTCGGCGCGCAACGCCAGCGCGACGTATTTGACCGTCACGATCACCGTCAGCGCCCAGAAGATCAGCGACAGCACGCCGTAGATGTTGTCCACGCTCAGCCGCAGATGGCTGGTCGGGTCGAACGCCTGCTTGAACGCGTAAAGCGGGCTGGTGCCGATGTCTCCGTAGACCACGCCCAGCGCACCGAGTGCCAGCGCGCGCAGCGAGTCCTTTGAATTTTCTAGGTTTTGTGTCATGTTTCGGTCCCGGCGGCGCACGGCCGCCCGGGCCCCTGATGCGAGGGTGCGCCATCATAAAGTTGTTTTGCTGCGCAGCAGCAAGAGCCAGTTTCGCGACTGTGCCAGATCCAGTTGCGCCGTGGCGACGACGTATCGCGTTCTTATTGCGTCAAGTCAACACGATATGTCGGGCGAGGTCGGATGATCCCTGATCATGATGCAAGCCAATCTCGAATTCCAGCCCGAGCTGATCCGCCGTTACGACATCGCCGGGCCGCGCTACACCTCCTACCCGACCGCCGACCGCTTCCGCGGCGATTTCGGCGCCGACGACTACGCCGCGGCGCTGCGCGAGCGCGGCCGCGATGCGGCCACTCCGCTGTCGCTGTACTTTCACATCCCGTTCTGCGAAACGCTGTGCTACTACTGCGGCTGCAACAAGATCCCGACCAAGAACCACTCGCGCAGCGCGCCCTACCTCGACCAGGTCGAGCAGGAAATGGGCATGGTCGCCGGGCTGCTCGGCGCGCGGCTGCCGGTGTCGCAGCTGCACTGGGGCGGCGGCACGCCGACCTTCCTTGACGACGCCGAAGCGGCGCGGCTGATGGAGATGACGCAGCGCCACTTCGCGCTGCAGGACGGCGGCGAGTTCTCCATCGAGATCGACCCGCGCAAGGTCGGTGCGGCGCGCGTCGCGCACCTGGCCAAGCTCGGCTTCAACCGCATGAGCGTCGGCGTGCAGGACTTCGACCCGGCCGTGCAGCAGGCGGTGAACCGGGTGCAGAGCTACGAGGAAACGCGCGAAGTGATCCAGGCTGCGCGCGCCAACGGTTTCCGCTCGGTCAGCGTCGACCTGATCTACGGCCTGCCGCGGCAGAACGCGTTCAATTTCGCCGCGACGCTGGAAAAGGTCGTCGAGCTGCGCCCGGATCGCGTCGCGCTGTACAGCTACGCGCATCTGCCGCAGCGCTTCGCGCCGCAACGCCGGATCCAGGAATCCGACCTGCCGACGCCGCAGGCCAAGCTGGTGCTGCTCGGGCTGGCGATCCGCCGCCTGGCGTTCGCCGGCTACGTCTACATCGGCATGGACCATTTCGCGCAGCCCGACGACGAGCTCGCACGCGCGCAGCGTGCCGGCGAGCTGCACCGCAACTTCCAGGGTTATTCGACGCAGGCCGACCTCGACCTGCTCGCGTTCGGCGTATCGGGCATTTCCAAGCTCGGGCCGCACTACGTGCAGAACGCCAAGACCCTCGAGGCCTACGGCGAGGCGCTGTCCGCCGGCCGGCTGCCGGTCGAGCGCGGGCTGACGCTGAACGGCGATGATCTGGCGCGGCGCGACGCGATCCAGCGGCTGATGTGCGACTTCGCGCTCGACCTCGGCGATCTGGCCGCGGCACACGGCATCGCCGACCCCGCCACCTACTTCGCCGCCGACCTGCAGCGCGTGCAGCCGCTGCTCGACGCCGGGCTGGCGCAGCGCGACGGCCTGCGCCTCGAAGTCACGCCGCAGGGGCGGCTGCTGGTGCGGGTGATCGCGATGCAGTTCGACCGCTACCTGCACGACGCCGCCACGCAGCTGGCCGGACCGCGTTATTCGCGCGTGATCTGATCGCCGGGGCGTCGAGTCCCGAAGCGCGCGGCCAGACGCTCGACCGCGCGCACCTCGACTTCGGCCAGCCGGACGCGCAGCGCGGCCAGCCGCGCCTCGTCGACGCCGCGCAGCGGCGCCCCCCAGCTCGGCTGCGGCCAGTGTGCGTCGTCGCGCCAGCGCGCGATCACATGCCAGTGCAGGTGCGGCACGACGTTGCCGAAGCTGGCCAGGTTGACCTTGTCGGGTTGCAGGACCTCGCGCAGCGCCTGTTCGAGCAGCACCAGCGCGTCGATGCAGCGCGTGCGCGCCGCGGCGTCGAGGTCGGTGAACTCGGCCACGTGCGCGTCGGCGATCAGGCGCCACCACGCCGGGTACAGCGGCTCGTCGGCGCGCACCAGGCGCAACCCGGCGCCGCGCCACAGCAGCACGCCGCCGTCGGCATGGCACAGCGCGCAGCTGCCGTGCACCTCGCTCACACCAGCACCCGTTCGATGCCGCCGGCGTTGGCCGCGCGCACGTAGTCGGGCATCCAGTTCTCGCCGAGGATGTGGCGGGCCATTTCGACGACGATGTAGTCGGCCTCGAGCAGGCCGCTGGCGAGGTCGTCGCGGTAGCGGCTCAGGCCCTGCAGGCAGCTCGGGCAGCTGGTCAGGATCTTGAGGTCGCCGACCGCGCCGGCGGCGCGCAGCGCGGCTTCGTCGCGGCGCAGTTCCTCTTCCTTGCGGAAGCGCACCTGCGTGGCGATGTCGGGACGCGCCACGCCCAGCGTGCCGCTTTCGCCGCAGCAGCGCTCGCTCTTGCGCACGCCGTCGCCGAGCAGGCCGCGCACGGTCTTCATCGGCTCCTGCATCTTCAGCGGCGTGTGGCAGGGGTCGTGGTACAGGTAGTGGGTCGACGTCGCCGGCAGCGTGATGCCTTTCTCGAGCAGGAATTCGTGGATGTCGACGATGCGGCAGCCGGGGAAGATCTTGTCGAATTCGTAACCCTGCAGCTGGTCGTAGCAGGTGCCGCAGCTGACGACGACGGTGCGGATGTCGAGGTAGTTCAGCGTGTTGGCGACGCGGTGGAACAGCACCCGGTTGTCGGTGATGATCTGCTCGGCGCGGTCGTACTGGCCGGCGCCGCGCTGCGGGTAGCCGCAGCACAGATAGCCCGGCGGCAGCACGGTCTGCACGCCGGCCTTCCACAGCATGGCCTGGGTGGCCAGGCCGACCTGCGAGTACAGCCGCTCGGAGCCGCAGCCGGGGAAATAGAACACCGCTTCCGAGTCGACCGTGGTCGATTGCGGGTCGCGGATGATCGGCACGAAGTTCTTGTCCTCGATGTCGAGCAGCGCGCGCGCGGTCTTCTTCGGCAGCCCGCCGGGCATCGGCTTGTTGATGAAGTGCACGATCTGTTCGCGCAGCTGCGGCCGCCCGGTGCTGGCCGGCGGATGCGCGGTCTGCCGGCGGCCGAGGCCGCGCAGCAGCTTGACGCCGACGCGCTGCGCGGCGAAGCCGGCGCGTGTCACGGCGGCGCGCATCGCCTTGACGGCACGTGGGTCGGTGGCGCCGAGCATCGCCATCGCCACCGCGCTGCCCGGGTTGAAGCTCTTCTTGTCCATCTTGCGCAGCAGATTGCGCATATTCATCGACACGTCGCCGAAATCGATGTCGACCGGGCACGGCGTCAGGCACTTGTGGCACACCGTGCAGTGGTCGGCGACGTCCTCGAATTCCTCCCAGTGGTGGATGCTGACGCCGCGGCGCGTCTGCTCCTCGTAGAGGAAGGCCTCGACCAGCAGCGAGGTGGCCAGGATCTTGTTGCGCGGCGAATACAGCAGGTTGGCGCGCGGCACGTGCGTCGCGCACACCGGCTTGCACTTGCCGCAGCGCAGGCAGTCCTTGATCGAGTCGGAAATCGCGCCGATGTCGCTTTGCTGCATGATCAGCGACTCGTGGCCCATCAGGCCGAAGCTCGGCGTGTAGGCGTTGGTCAGGTCGGCGGGCAGCGCGGCGTCGTCGAGCAGCTTGCCGCGGTTGAAGCGACCGTCGGGGTCGACGTCGTGCTTGTAGGCGCGGAACGGGCCGATCTCGTCTTCGGTCAGGAACTGCAGCTTGGTGATGCCGATGCCGTGCTCGCCGGAAATGACGCCGCCGAGGTTTCGCGCCAGCTGCATGATGCGCGCCACGGCGTCGTGCGCGGCCTGCAGCATCGCATAGTCGTCAGAGTTGACCGGGATGTTGGTGTGCACATTGCCGTCGCCGGCGTGCATGTGCAGCGCGACCCAGACGCGCCCGCGCAGCACGCGCTTGTGCGTGGCGTCGAGCGCGCGGCGCAGCGGCTCGTAGGCCGCGCCGGCGAACAGCTCGTGCAGCGGCCGGCGGATCTCGGCGCGCCACGACGCGCGCACCGCGTGCTCCTGCACCAGGTTGAACAGCGTCGCGCGCGGCGCGCGGTGCAGCATCTGCATCGCCGGCGTCGTCGCCGCGTCGAGCCCGTGCGCGGCCAGCCCCGACAGCGCCTGCGACAGCGGCGTGTCGAGGTGCTGCAGCAGGTGGCTCCAGCGCGCGTGCACCGCGGCGACCAGCTCGAGCGCCTGCGCGCGCGCCGCTTCGAGCTCGTCGGCCTCGATCGGCTCCTCGCCTTCGCCGAGCTCCTCGTTCTTCGCCAGCGGCAGCCGGCCGCGCAGCTGCGCGTCGAGTTCGGCGGCGAGCTGCAGCTTGTTCTTCAGCGACAGCTCGACGTTGATGCGCTCGATGCCGTCGACGTAGTCGCCCATCCTGGGCAGCGGGATGACGACGTCCTCGTTGATCTTGAACGCGTTGGTGTGGCGCGCGATCGCCGCGGTGCGCTTGCGGTCGAGCCAGAACTTCTTGCGCGCGTCGGCGCTGACCGCGACGAAGCCCTCGCCGACGCGAGCGTTGGCCATGCGCACGACTTCGGCGGTGGCGCGCGCGACCGCGTCGGCGTCGTCGCCGACGATGTCGCCGAACAGCGCCATTTTCGGGAACGCGCCGCGCTTGCTCTTCGGCGCGTAGCCGACCGCGCGCAGGTAGCGTTCGTCGAGGTGCTCGAGGCCGGCGAGGATGGCGCCGTCGGGGCGCGCGGCCATGTACGAGGTGATCTCGACGATCGACGGGATCGCGTCGCGCGCCTGGCCGAAGAACTCGAGGCAGAAGGTCCGCGCCTGCGGCGGCATGCGGTGCAGCACCCAGCGCGCGCTGGTGATCAGCCCGTCGCAGCCTTCCTTCTGCACGCCGGGCAGCCCGGCGAGGAATTTGTCGGTGACGTCCTTGCCCAACCCGGCCTTGCGAAAGCGCGCGCCGGGGATCTCGAGCGTGCGGCGCTCGAGCTCGCGGCGTCCGTCGGCGGCGAAGGTGACGACCTCGAAGCGCGCGACTTCGACGTCGTGGATCTTGCCCAGGTTGTGCTCGAGCCGCGTGACTTCGACCCAGCGCCCCTGCGCGTCGACCATGCGCCACCAGGCCAGGTTGTCGAGCGCGGTGCCCCACAGCACCGCCTTCTTGCCGCCGGCGTTCATCGCGATGTTGCCGCCGATGCACGACGACTCGGCCGAGGTCGGGTCGACCGCGAACACCAGGCCGGCGCGCTCGGCGGCGTCGGCCACGCGCTGGGTGACGACTCCGGCGCCGGTGGTGATCGTCGCCACCGGCTCGGCCACGCCCGGCAGCACGATCGATTCGACCTCGCCGAGCTGCTCGAGCTTCTCGGTGTTGATCACCGCGCTTTTCCACACCAGCGGCACCGCGCCGCCGGTGTAGCCGGTACCGCCGCCGCGCGGCACGATGCTCAGCTCGAGCTCGGCGCAGGCCTGCACCAGCGGCGCGATCTCGGCCTCGGTGTCGGGGCACAGCACGACGAAGGGCACTTCGACGCGCCAGTCGGTGGCGTCGGTCATGTGCGAGACCCGCGCCAGACCGTCGAAGCGGATGTTGTCGCGCCGAGTATGGCGGCTGAGTTCACGCAGCGCGCGCCGGCGCAGCGCGGCGACTTCGTCGAACCAGTCGCCGAAGGCGGCCACCGCGGCGCGTGCGCGTTGCAGCAGCTGCGCGACCAGCGCGTCGCGCGCCGCGGCCGACGCGGCGGCGTCGCGCCGGCGGTCGATTTCGCGCAGGCGGTGCTGCAGCGCCTCGAGCAGCGCCGCGCGACGCTTCGGCGACTGCAGCAGGTCGTCCTGCAGGTAGGGGTTGCGGCGCAGCACCCAGATGTCGCCGAGCACCTCGTACAGCATGCGCGCGCTGCGTCCGGTGCGGCGTTCCTGGCGCAGCTGGGCCAGCCAGCCCCAGGCGTCGGCACCGAGCAGCCGGATGACGATTTCGCGGTCCGAGAACGAGGTGTAGTTGTACGGAATTTCGCGCAGGCGAGCCGGCGCGTCGGCTTCGTCCCGGGTTGGCCGGGTTTCGGGCGGGTTCATGGCGTTCGGTCGAATTGACCGCTTATTGTAGGAACCCGGGTTTTCCCCCGGCGCGACATGGCTGAATCGGGCCGGAGCGAGTCCGGCCCGGCCGCATCATTTCTGCGGCATGCCGCTCATGCCCGGCATCGCACCGCTGGCGCTGCGGACTTCGAATTCGACCTTCAGTTCGCGTCCGTCGGCGAAGCGCAGGGTCATCGGCACGTGGTCGCCGGGCTGGATCGCGTGACGCGCGTGCATCAGCATGATGTGGTAGCCGCCCGGCTTGAACGCGACCGAGCCGTGCGCCGGCACGACGACCTTGTCGACGTGCACCATGCGCATTTCGCCGCCGTTGCCGGCCAGCGTCTGGTGCAGCATGGTCTGCGCGTAATCGGGGCTGCTGGCGCCGACCAGTTCGGCGGCCTTCGCGCCGTCGTTGTGCAGCACGACGTAGCCGCCGGCCGGTAGTCCGGCCGGCAGCCAGCGGATCCACGCGTCGGTGGCGCTCAGCGTCGGCGCGGCCAGCGCCGGCGCGCAGGCGAAGGCCAGCGCGAACGCGAGCAGGCGGCGACGCGACGCGGCGCCGGACTTCGGGGTGAGGAGGTTTTGCATGTTCGGATTCCATGGCGCCGACGGCGCGGCCGTCGGCTGAGAGCGGGGCGCGGCGCGTCGGTCGCGCCGCGGTGTCGGGGGGGGGGGCTA
>JAJZHH010000016.1 GCA_021804595.1 Pseudomonadota bacterium | reverse complement strand
CGCGCCAGCGCCCGATCTGGCCGAGCACCTCGTCGAGCAGCCAGGCGGTGAACGCGGCGATCAGCGAATTCGATTCGATCAGTTCGACGAACGCGTCGGGCCGCACCATGCCGTGTTGCGGATGGTTCCAGCGCACCAGCGCCTCGACGCCGCACAGTCGCCCGCTGGGCATGTGCACCTGCGGCTGGTAGTAGACGACGAATTCGCGCGCATCGATCGCCGCGCGCACTTCGTCGAGGCGCTCGCGCAGCCGTTCGACCTCGTGCGCGCGCTGCGCGTCGAAGCGGCGCCAGGCGTTGCCGCCGCCGGCCTTGACGTCGCCCAGCGCGTCCTCGGCCGCAGCCAGCAGCGCGTCGGCGTCGGCACGGTCGTCGGGAAACAGCGCGAAGCCGACGCTGGCGCTCAGCGCCAGTTCGATGCCCAGCTCGTCGAGCAGCCAGGGACCGGTGCAGGCCACGCGCAGCGCCTCGGCCCAGCGCGGTGCGTCGCTGGGCGTGCCGGCGAGCAGAATCGCGAACGTGTCGCCGCCGGTGCGCGCGAGCAAGGCGCCAGCGGGGAGCCGCCGACGCAGTTGCGCGGCCAGCGCGTAAAGCAGGCGCTCGCCGACGTCGACCCCGTAGTCGTCGCGCACCGCGCGGAAGCGGTCGAGGTCGACCACGTACATCGCCTGCGGCTGGCCGCAGCGCGCGGCGCGCCGCAGCGCGCGTTGCGCCAGCTCGCGCAATGCGGCGGCACTGGGCAGTCCGGTGGTCGCGTCGATGCGAGTCTGGTAGGCCTGATCCTCGCGGCGCAAGCGTGCCACGGTGATGTCGGCAAGCAGCGCGACGTAGCCGCCGCCGGCGCTCTGCGGCAGTCGGCTCAGCGACAGCCAGGCGCCGAACGCGCTGCCGTCCTTGCGCCTGGCCCACACTTCGGCACGCGCATGGCCGTGCCGCGCCAGCCGCCGGCGCAACTCGACGATGCCGCGCGGGTCCTGCCGCTCGGCGCGCAGCGACGCCGCGGCGCGACCGACCAGCTCGGACGCGTCATGCCCGGTCAGGCGGCACAGCGCCGGGTTGGCGTCGACGATGCGCCCAGCGTCGTCGAGCAGCGCACAGCCGTCGGCCAGCACCCGCAACATCGGATCGAGGTGCGCGCGTGGCGCGTCGGCGCACGGCGCGGTGGCGGGTTTGCCGCCGGAATCCCAGCTGTCCATCGCGTACCCTCCGCGAAGCCGGCACGGGACCATCCCGCCGCCATGTGCACACGATAGACGATGCGCCGCGACACCGCCAGTGGCCGGCTCGCGCGGCGCGAACAAAAAACCCCGGCCGGGCCGGGGTTCGTGGCAGCTTCGTGCGGCGTCAAACCGGCAGCACGGTGCGGCCCCAGGCCTCGTTGATCACTTCGGCCGCGGCCAGGTAGAACGCCAGCGCCGCGGTCAGCAGGCCGAGGTAGCCGCCGAGCTGGCCCAGCGCGCCGATGCCCAGCAGCGCGCCGAACGCGAGCAGGTAGAAGGTCGGCGTCAGCGCGGTGAACACCAGCATCAGCGCCTTGCCCTTCTTCCAGGTGGCGATCCACATGAAGGTCGTGAAAACGCCCCACAGCAGCAGGTACCAGCCGGCGTAAGCCAGGCCCTTCGGGAAGAACTCGACCAGCAGCGCGAAGCTCCACCAGAACGCGCCATAACCGCAGAAGGCGACGAAACCGAAACTGTTGCCGGCGCCGGCTTCGAACAACCCGGCGATGAATTGCGCCGTGCCGCCGAACGCCAGGGCACAGGCGAGAACCGCCGGCACCATCGCATCGGTCGCCATGCCGGCGTTGTGCATGCTCAGCAGCCAGGTCGTCAGGGCAAAGCCCGACAGTCCCAGCGGTGCCGGATTGATCGCTTTTTTCTCCATCATTTTGTCTCCACGGTTGATTGTGCGGCCCGCCCCCGTTCGCGCGACGGGGTTCGGGCTGCCGACGTGACGAGGGCACACCGCCCGCGCTGAGATGCAATGTCGTCGCGATGGCTTACGCAATGCCTACTCGTTGGTTCTTGTCATATTTGTTGCGTTTGGTTACCTCGACCTCTTGGGGTAAACACCTGGAAATCTTGCGGAAGCGCAAGAAACAGGGGAGCCCGACTGCGCCAGCGACAACTGCTAACAGACCTGCGCGAGGCTTCCCGTATGCTCTGGGGACTATGCTTCCCGTTCCTCATCCCTCCTCCGCCGCGATCGCGCTGAGCGACGCGCAACAAGTTCTCTCGGTGCTGTCCGGACTGGCCGTCGGCTTCACGCTCGGCCTGATCGGCGGCGGCGGCTCGATCCTCGCGGTGCCGCTGTTGCTGTACCTGGTCGGCTACCCGAATCCGCACGTGGTGATCGGCACCACCGCGCTGGCGGTATCGGCCAACGCCTACATCAACCTGATCCCGCACGCGCGCGCCGGCAACGTGCGCTGGCGCGACGGGGTCGTGTTCGCGCTGGTCGGCGCCGCCGCCGCCTTCGTCGGCTCCAGCCTGGGCAAGGCGGTCGACGGCAAGAAGCTGCTGTTCCTGTTCGCGATCCTGATGCTGGTGATCGCCGGCTTGATGCTGCGCCCGCGGCGCGCTGCGCACGCGCAGGACGTGACCGCCGAGCACGCGACGCGCGGCCGGACCATCAAGCTCATCGTCGCCGCCGCGCTGGTGGGCACGCTGTCGGGCTTCTTCGGCATCGGCGGCGGCTTCCTGATCGTCCCCGGGCTGGTGCTGTCGACCGGCATGTCGATGATCTCGGCCATCGGCACCTCGCTGTTCTCGGTCGGCACCTTCGGCCTGACCACGGCGCTGAACTATGCGCGCTCGGGTCTGCTCGACTGGACCGTCGCCGGGCTGTACATCGGTGGCGGCGTGGTCGGCGGCGTGGTCGGCAGCCGCGTCGCCACGCATCTGGGCCGCAGCGGCAAGGGCACGCTGAACGTGATCTTCGCCGCGCTGGTCGCGGTCGTCGCGGTCTACATGCTGTACCGCAACCTGTCGGCGGTCTAGCCGGGCCGAGGCCGGGACCAGCCCGGCCACGGCCCGCTCAGATCAGCTCGGCGACGAGGTCGTGGCCCTGCGTGCCGACGACGCGCGCGCGCACGAACTGACCGACGCTGCCCGCCAGCCTGGCCTTGGCCGACGGCTTGGCCGGCTCGCGGATCAGCACGTGGCCGTCGATTTCCGGCGCGTCGGCGTAGCTGCGCGCGACCGCGCCGTGGCGCGACGCCTGATCGACGATGACGCGCAGATCCTGGCCGACGCGGCGCTTGAGCTTGGCCACCGAAACCGCCTCGGCCACTTCCATGAAGCGCGCCTGGCGCGCCACGCGCTCGGCCTCGGGCAGCGCCCCGGGCAGCGCGTTGGCCGCCGCGCCGTCGACCGGCGAGTAGGCGAAGCAGCCGACGCGATCGAGCTCGGCCTCGCGCACGAAGTCGAGCAGCCGCTCGAACTCGGCTTCGGTCTCGCCGGGGAAGCCGGCGATGAAGGTCGAGCGGATCACCAGTTGCGGGCACGCCTGGCGCCACGCGGCGATGCGATCGAGGTTGCGTTCGCCGTTGGCCGGGCGCTTCATGCGCCTGAGCACGTCGGGGTCGGCGTGCTGGAACGGCACGTCGAGATACGGCAGCACGCGCCCCTGCGCCAGCACCTCGAGCACCTCGTCGACGTGCGGATAGGGGTAGACGTAGTGCAGCCGCACCCAGGCGTCGTAGCGCTCGGCCAGCCCGTGCAGCGCGCGCACCAGTTCGGCAAAGCGCGTGCGCAGCGGACGGCCGTCCCAGAACCCGGTGCGGTACTTGAGGTCGACGCCGTACGCCGAGGTGTCCTGGCTGACCACCAGCAGCTCGCGCACGCCGGCTTCGAACAGCGCCTGCGCTTCGCCGAGCACGTCGCCGATCGGCCGCGACACGAGGTCGCCGCGCAGGCTCGGGATGATGCAGAAGCTGCAGCGGTGGTTGCAGCCTTCGGAAATCTTCAGGTAGGCATAGTGCCGCGGCGTCAGCTTGAGGCCGCCGGGGGGCAGCAGGTCGACGAAGGGATCGTGCGGCCTGGGCAATTGCGTGTGCACCGCGTCGAGCACTTCGGCGGTGGCGTGCGGCCCGGTCACCGCGAGCACCTTCGGGTGCATCTTGCGCACCAGGTTGCTGCCGTCGTCGGCGCTGCGCGCGCCCAGGCAACCGGTGACGACGACGCGTCCGTTCTCGTGCAGCGCCTCGCCGATCGCGTCGAGGCTTTCCTGCACCGCGGCGTCGATGAAGCCGCAGGTGTTGACGACGACGAGGTCGGCGCCGGCGTAGTCGCGGCTGGTCTCGTAGCCCTCGGCGCGCAGCTGCGAGACGATGCGCTCGGCGTCGACCAGCGCCTTCGGGCAGCCGAGCGAAACGAAGCCTATGCGGGGTGCGGCGCCGGGCGCCGCTTGTTCGATGTCTGACATGCGCGACATTGTCGCGCAGTTTTCAGCGCCTCACTTCTTCGGTGGCTGGAACGCGCCGAGCATCTGCTGCGTCTGCTGCTGCATCTGCTCCTGCATCTGCATGTACAGGTTCTTGCTCTGCTCGAGGTAGTTGCCCATCATGCCCTGCAGCATCGGCGCCTGCCCGCTGAGGAACTGCGACCACATCTCGGGGTTGAAGCTGGCGCCGTCGTAGATGCCGCGCGACTGCTCGGCGAGCTTGCCCTGGATGTCCATGAAGGCCTGCACCGTCTTCTCCAGGTAGCTGCCCATCATGCCCTGCATCGCGTTGCCATAGAAGCGGATCAGTTGCTCGAGCATCGCGGTGCTGAGCATCGGCACGCCACCGGCTTCCTCCTCGAGGATGATCTGCAGCAGGATGCTGCGCGTCAGGTCGGCGCCGCTCTTGGCGTCGTGCACGACGAAGCGCCGCCCCTCCATGACCAGCGCCTTGACGTCGACCAGCGTGATGTAGGCGCTGGTCTCGGTGTCGTACAGGCGCCGGTTCGGGTATTTCTTGATGACGCGAACGGGTTGGTCTGCGTTTGGCATGATCTCGAGACAAGTTGAAACGGCACGATTGTGCGACGCGCCAAGCCCGGGGCCAACCGGAACAACCCGCACGCCGCGCGCCGGCCACGATCGGCGACGACGCAGACCCGATTGAAGCACAGTGCGGCCGCCGCGATCGCGCGGCGGCCGCGCCGCGGGCGTCAGCTCATGTGCAGGCCGCCGTTGATCGACAGCTCGGCGCCGGTGGTGAACGCGCCGTCCTCGCTGGCCAGCCAGGTCACCAGCGACGCGACCTCCTCGGGCTTGCCCAGGCGCTTGACCGGAATGCTGGCGACGATCTTGTCCATCACGTCCTGGCGGATCGCCTTGACCATGTCGGTCATGATGTAGCCCGGAGCGACGGTGTTGACGGTCACGCCCTTGGACGCGACTTCCTGCGCCAGCGCCATCGTGAAGCCGTGCATGCCGGCCTTGGCCGCCGAGTAGTTGGTCTGACCGAACTGGCCCTTCTCGCCGTTGACCGACGAGATGTTGACGATGCGTCCCCAGCCGCGGTCAACCATGCCGTCGATGACTTGCTTGGTGACGTTGAACATCGAGTACAGATTGGTCTTGATCACGCGGTCCCAATCGTCGTAGCCCAACTTGCGGAACACCGCGTCGCGCGTGATGCCGGCGTTGTTGACCAGGATGTCGACCTGGCCGTGCTCGGCGAACACCTGCTGGAACGCGGCGCAGGTCGATTCCCAGTCGGCCACGTTGCCTTCCGAGGCGTGAACGTCGTAACCCTGCGCGCGCATGTCGGCCAGCCAGCTGTCCTTGCGCGGCGAATTCGGCCCGCAGCCGGCGATGACCTTGTGGCCGGCCTCGCACAGGCGCCTGCAGATCGCGGTGCCGATGCCGCCCATGCCCCCGGTCACGTATGCGACTTTGCTGCTCATGCTGTCTCTCCTCGTTGCTTTCGTTCGAATGAATACGGATTTCAGCGCTCGACCGCCAGCGCCACGCCCATGCCGCCGCCGATGCACAGCGAGGCCAGGCCCTTGTGTGAATCGCGGCGCTGCATTTCGTGCAGCAGCGTGACCAGGATGCGGCAGCCGCTGGCGCCGATCGGGTGGCCGATGGCGATGGCGCCGCCGTTGACGTTGACCTTGGCCGTGTCCCAGCCCATTTGCTGGTTGACCGCGATGGCCTGCGCGGCGAACGCTTCGTTGATTTCCATCAGGTCCAGGTCCTGCACGTTCCAGCCGGCGCGCGACAGGCAGCGCGTCGACGCCGGCACCGGCCCCAGCCCCATGTAGGCCGGGTCGAGACCGGCGTTGGCGTAGGCGCGGATCGTCGCCAGCGGGCGCAGGCCCAGCGCGGCGGCGCGCTGCGCGCTCATCACGACGACCGCGGCGGCGCCGTCGTTGATGCCCGACGCGTTGCCCGCGGTGACGCTGCCGGCCTTGTCGAACGCCGGCTTCAGTCCGGCCAGGCTGTCGGCGGTGGCGCCGTGACGCACGAACTCGTCGGTGGCGAACGCCAGCGGGTCGCCCTTGCGCTGCGGCAGCAGCACCGGAACGATTTCGTCGGCGAAGCGGCCGGCCTTCTGCGCCGCCTCGGCCTTGTTCTGGCTGGCCGCGGCGAACGCGTCCTGCATCTCGCGCGTGACGCCGTGCTTCTTCGCCACGTTCTCGGCGGTGATGCCCATGTGGTACTGGTTGAAGGCGTCCCACAGGCCGTCGTTGATCATCGTGTCGACCATGGCCCAGTTGCCCATGCGCTGGCCGTCGCGCGATCCCGGCAGCACGTGCGGCGACGCGCTCATGTTCTCCTGGCCGCCGGCCACGACGATCTCGGCGTCGCCGTCGCGCACCGCCTGCGCGGCCAGCATCACCGCCTTCAGCCCCGAGCCGCAGACCTTGTTGATCGTCATCGCCGGCACCATGTCGGGCAGACCGGCCTTGATCGCCGCCTGGCGCGCCGCATTCTGCCCGCAGCCGGCCTGCAGCACCTGGCCGAGGATCACTTCGGACACTTGCGCCGGCTCCAGGCCGGCGCGCGCGACGGCCTCGCGCACGACCAGCGCGCCGAGGTCGGCCGCCGCCACACGGGCCAGCGAACCTCCGAACTTGCCGACCGCGGTACGCACGGCCGAAACGATCACGATGTCTGTGCTGCTCATCACTCGGTCTCCTGGAAAAAATGGTGGGTCGATGGGAACGTTGCCTGCCGCGCAAGGCGGCGCGCGTCATGCGCGGACCTTGACGTAGCGCCCCGGTGCCGGCTCGATCGCGACATGGCCCGCGCCGCCGTAGTCGCGCGGCGCGGCCTGCTCGGGTCCGGCGTGCGCGCGCAGCCAGCCGGCCCAGTCGGGCCACCAGCTGCCGGCGTGTTCCTGCGCGCCGCCCAGCCACTGCTCGGCGGCCTGCGGCAACGCCGCGTCGGCCGGCGCGCGCCAATGGCTGCGCTTGCCGCTGGCCGCCGGGTTGATCACGCCGGCGATGTGGCCCGACGCGCCGAGCACGAAGCGGGTGTCGCCGCCGAGCAGCCGCGCCGATGCGTAGGCCGAGGCCCACGGCACGATGTGGTCCTCGCGCGACGCGTAGACGTAGGCCGGCAGCCCGACGCGGCCGAGGTCGACCGCGGCGCCGCACACCTGCAGCGCGCCGGGTTCGCGCAGCCGGTTCTCCAGATACAGGTTGCGCAGATACCAGGCGAGCATCGGCCCCGGCAGGTTGGTGCTGTCCGAATTCCAGTACAGCAGGTCGAACGGCGGCGGCGTCTGCCCTTTCAGGTAGTTGCCGACGACGTAGTTCCAGGTCAGGTCGACCGGGCGCAGGCTCGAGAACGCCGCCGACAGCTCGGCGCCGGTGAGCAGCCCGCCGCGGCCTATCGTCGCCTCGCGCATCGCCACCTGGGCCTCGTCGACGAACACGTCGAGCACGCCGGTGTCGGTGAAATCGAGCAGCGTGGTCAGCAGCGTGGCCGCGTGCACCGGCCGCTGGCCGCGCGCGGCCAGCACCGCCAGCGCGGTGCCCAGCAGCGTGCCGCCGACGCAGAAGCCCAGTGCGTTGATGCCGCCGTCGGCCAGCTGCCGCGCGCGCGCCGGGCGCGCCGCCGCGGCGATCTCCGACGCCACCTCGATCGCGCGCAGCACGCCGTGCTCGACGTAGTCGTCCCAGCTCCACTGCGCGCAGTCGGCGTCGGGGTTGCGCCACGACACCAGCAGCACGCGCTGGCCCTGCTCGAGCGCGTAGCGCACCAGCGAGTTCGCCGGCTGCAGGTCGAGGATGTAGTACTTGTTGATGCACGGCGGAACGATCAGCAGCGGCCGCGCGTGCACCTTGGCGCCCAGCGGCTTGTAGTCGATCAGCTGGAACCAGTCGTTCTCGAACACCACCGCGCCTTCGGTGGTGGCGACGTTGCGGCCGACTTCGAACGCGGTCTCGTCGGTCTGCGTCAGCTTGCCGCGGCGCAGGTCGCCGAGCAGGTTGGCGATGCCGCGGCGCAGGCTGTCGCCCTGCGTCTGCAGCGCAGCCTCGATCGCCTCCGGGTTCAGCGCCAGCATATTGCTTGGCGCCGCTGCGTCGACCCATTGCTGCACCGCGAAACGGATCTTCTGCTGCACTTTCGGCGGCGCCTGCACCGCGTCGGCCAGCTCGAGCAGCGCTCGCGCGTGCAGCAGATAGGCCGCGGCGACCCACGACGAATAGCGGTTGTCGCGCCAGCTCTGCGCGGCGAAGCGACGGTCGCGGATTTCGGCCGGCTGTTCGCTGCCGGCCAGCAGGCCGCGCCACAGCTCGGCGCATTCGCGGCCGAAGCGCGCCTGGATCTCGCTCACGCGCGCCAGGTCGAGGCGCGGCGCCTGCGTGCCGAGCGCGCGCATCGCGCGCTCGAAGCCGAGCTGCAGCTCGGCGGCTTCGGGGCGATCCCCGGCGGCGGGTTCGCGCGTCGCGGCGGACGCGCGCTTTGCTCTCGAATCGGTTGCCATCGTGCGAATCATTCTTGGGCAAAGGTCATAGCGTGTCAACGCGAGGGAATCCAGACCAGACCGGCCTGGCGCCCGCACACCCGATCGCGCCGGTAGCTGTAGCAATCGTGCGGATTCGACACCGTGCAGATGTCGTCCGCGTGAATCGCCGAAACCCCGATCGCGCGCAGTCGCTGCCGTGCGAGCGTGAACAGGTCGGCCAGCCAGTACCCGGCGCGCAGACGCAGGAAAGCACGGGAGGCTTGCGCATCGCTGACGACGAAGGCCTCGCGCACCTCGTCGCCGACCTCGAACGCGCGCGGCCCGATCGCCGGCCCCAGCCAGGCCTGCACGTCGGCGGGGCCGCAGCCGGCCTTCTCGCACAGCGCGCGCACGCAGTTGTCGACCACGCCTGCGGCCAGTCCGCGCCAGCCGGCGTGCGCGGCGCCGACCGCTCCCGGCGCGGCCAGCAGCACCGGCAGGCAGTCGGCGACCAGCACGCAGGCGGCCAGCCCGGCGCGACGCGTCACCGCAGCGTCGGCGCGCGGCACGCCGGCGCCGTCCCAGGCGTCGAGATCGACGACCTCGCTGCCGTGCACCTGGTTCAGCCAGGCGATGCGCTCCACCCCGTCATCGCGCAGCGCTTCGAGCAGCCGCGCGCGGTTGGCGGCAACCGCCGCCGGGTCGTCGCCGACGTGGTCGCCGAGGTTCAGCGAGTCGTACGGCGCCACGCTGACACCGCCGCGGCGCGTCGTGAACAGCGCACGCGCGCCGTTCGCGCCGCGCAGCACCGCGTCGAGCGGCGGTGTCATCCACGGCTCCAGGCGTCGACCGCCAGCACCGCGGCGTCGCCGCCGAGCGCCAGCCACAACGCGCGCACGTCGTCGGCGACCGGCGCGACGAAGCTCAGGCGCCGCGCGTCGCGCGGATGGTCGAAGCTCAGCACCGCGGCATGCAGCGCCTGGCGCGCCAGCAGATCCCAGGGTGCCGACGTGGTCGGCGCGCCGCGCCGGCCATACAGCGCGTCGCCGACCAGCGGCAGGCCGAGGTGTTGCGCGTGCACGCGGATCTGGTGGGTGCGACCGGTGTCGAGCCGGCAGCGCATGGCGGTGATCGCGCCGGCCGGCGTCGACAGCGTGGCCAGCGGCTCGAAATGGGTTCGCGCCGGCTTGCCCGACGCGACCACGGCCATGCGCAGGCGGTCGCGCGGATGACGCCCGATCGGCGCGTCGACGCTGCGCGCCGCGCTCAGCTCGCCCCAGGCCAGCGCCAGGTACTGGCGAGACACGCTGCGCGCCTGCAGCTGACGCACCAGATCGGTCTGCGCAGCCAGCGACAGGGCGACGACGAGCAGTCCGCTGGTGTCCTTGTCGAGACGGTGCACGATGCCGGCGCGAGGCAGCGCCGCGCTGCCCGGAAACCGTGCCAGCAGCCCGTTGAGCAAGGTGCCGCTCCAGTTGCCGGCGGCCGGGTGCACGACCAGCCCGGCGGGCTTGTCGATCACCGCGACGACGTCGTCGTGCCACAGCACGCGCAACGGCACCGGCTCGGCGGTGAAGCTGCTGGCTTCGGCGTCGGTGGGCACGCGCAGTTCGATCCGGGCGCCGGCGCGCGCTTTCGCGCGCGGCGCCAACGGCACGCCGGCGGCGCTGACCAGCCCGGCCTCGCACCAGGACTTCAGCCGGCTGCGCGAGAACTGCGGAAACAACGCGGCAAGCACCTTGTCGAGCCGCTCGCCGGCCGTCGCCGCCGGCACCTCGGCGCGCAGCACCGCATCAGCCTCGGCGAGTGGCTCGACGGCCTCGCCGGACGGCGGTGGATCGGTGTCGTCGTCCAAGGTCGCGGCGGTGCCGGCCGCGCGCGGCGGCGGTCGGAGGTCGGCTGCGCCGGGCGGCGGCGCGGGCGGAGCGTAGCGCATGATTGCCAGCATAGTGCAGCGTGCCGGCGGCGGACGCCGAGGCCATGGCGGCCTCTTCCTATAATGCGGGCCAGCCGCCACTTCTGCGAGTCGCCTTGTGAAATCGTTCCCCCCGAATGCGCGCCGGCTGCTGCGCGCCACCCTGCTGCTCGCCGCAGTCGCCCTCGGCGCCTGCGCCGGGCCGGCCAACACCGACATCACCGCGAACTGGTCGGCGCAGAAGCTGTACACCGAAGCCAAGAGCGAGATGGACAGCGGCGCCTACGATACCGCGACCAAGTATTTCGAAAAGCTCGAGTCGCGCTACCCGTACGGTGTGCTGGCGCAGCAGGCGCTGATCGAAGTCGCCTACGGTCACTACAAGCAGGGCGACCGCGCACAGGCGCTGGCCGCGTGCGACCGGTTCCTGAAGATCTACCCGAACAACCCCGACACCGACTACGTGCTGTACCTGAAGGGGCGGATCAACTTCTACGACAACAGCAGCTGGTTCGCCGGCCTGTCCGGGCAGAAGGTCTACGAGCGCGACCAGCATGCGGCGAAGGACGCCTTCGAGTCGTTCAAGGAACTCGTGACCCGCTTCCCGCACAGCAAGTACGCGCCCGATGCGCGCCAGCGCATGCGCTTCGTCATCAATGCGCTGGCGGCATACGATGCCGACGTCGCGCTGTTCTACGACCGCCACGGGGCATTCGTGGCCGCGGCGGACCGCGCGCAGCAGGCGATCCGCGACTACCCCGACGCACCCGCGGTCGAACTCGCGCTGGCCGTGCTGGTCGACAGCTACGACCACCTCGGACTGACCCAGCAGCGCGACGACGCCGAACGCGTGCTGCGGCTGAACTTCCCGCACAGCAGTTTCTTCAAGTCCGGCCTGCCGCGACGCAATGAGAGCTGGTGGGGGCTGTGGTGAACGCCACGCCACCACGCGCCGGCAGCGGCGCCTGAGGCGCGCGCCGCGTCAGTCTGCGGACGGCGCCGGCGCGTGCGCGGCAAGGAACTCGATGGCGTCGCGCTCGTGCTCGATGCGCGCGAACGGCTGCAAGGACCCCAGCAAGCGGCGCCCCCACGGCGTCGTCGCCAGTCGGCGATCGCACACCGCGAGCACCCCCCAGTCGAGTTCGCTGCGCACCAGCCGACCGGCGCCCTGCTGCAGCGCCAACGCTGCCTGCGGCAGCGAGTAGTCGAGAAAGCCGTTGCGGCCCGCTGCTTCGAGCCGGCGCACCCGAGCCGCAACCAGCGGATCGTCGGGCGGCGCGAACGGCAGTTTGTCGATCACCACCAGTGTCAGTTGCTCGCCGGGGAAATCGACTCCCTCCCAGAAGCTGTGGCTGCCGACCAGCACTGCGCGCCGATCGGCGCCGAAGCGCTGCAGCAGCACGCCCTTGGGCTCGCTGGCCTGCTCGAGCACCGGGCGTGAAGCCGGCAGCAGTTCGCGCAAGCGCTCGGCGATGCGGCCGATCGCGCGCAAGGTCGTCGTCAACACGAAACTGCCGCCGGGATTGACCGCGATCAGCCGCGCTGCCAGCTCGGCGACGTGGCGCGCGTGGTCGGGGTCCGACGGCAGGAAACCGCTGCGCGGCACCAGCAGCCGGGTGCACGCGGCGTAATCGAAGGGACTGGCCACGCGCAACTCGCGCAGCCGCGCCGCAGCCTCGTCGGCGGGCGCGTCGGCCAGCGCCAACGCCTCGTCGTTGAGGCCCAGGCGAGCGCGCGCGTAGCGGAAGCTGCCATCGAGCGTCAGCGTCGCCGAGACCAGGATCCAGGCCTGCGCGCGCTGCGCGAGCAACGCCGAGAACGCCGGGCCGATGCCCAGCGGCGTGGCCAGCAGGCGCAGGTGGTGGTGGCCGACTTCGACCCAGCGCACGGTCTGCTGGGCCAGCGGCAACTCGGCGTCGACGTCGTCGCGCGCGCGCCAGCGCTGCAGCAGCCCGCGCTGCTCGGCGCAACGTTCGCGCAGCCGCGTGAATTCAGGCGCCGACGGCTCGACCGGCTGCAGCGCCGCGTCGAGCGCGGCCAGCGCGTCGTCCCACTGCTGCAGCGTCGCGTCCCAGCCCGCAAGCGCGCCGGCCTGCTCGGCGTCCATGCGCTGCGCGCCGGCCGCGGCGCACAGCCGCAAGTCGCGCACCGCCTTGACCAGCGCGCTGCCCAGCGCCTGCCAGTCGCCATGCCCGCGCGCGTGCTGCAGGCCGCAGGCGAGCACGTCGCGCGCCAGCTCGGCGGCCTGCGCGCTGCCCAGCGCGGTGCCGAGAAACTGCGCGCCGATGTCGGGCAGCTGATGCGCCTCATCGAGCACGATGGTGTTCGCGCTCGGCAGCAGGTCGGCCACGCCTTCGTCGCGCAACGCCAGATTGGCGAAGAACAGGTGGTGGTTGACGATCACGACGTCGGCGGCGAGCGCCTCTCGCCGCGCCTTCATCACGAAACAGTTTTTCCAGTCGGGACATTCGGCGCCCAGGCAGTTGTCGCGCGTCGACGTGACCAACTGCATCAACTCGGAGCGCTCGTCGATGCCGGGCAGGCCGCTGAGGTCGCCGTCGGTCGAGGTTCCGGCGAACAGCGCGACCCGGCGCAGCTCGCCGACGGCGCGCCGGCTCTCCAGCCGTCCCTCTTCCTGCGTGCGCTTGAGCCGGTACAGGCAGACGTAATTGGAGCGCCCCTTCAGGCGCACCGCCCGCAGTTGCACGCCCAGCGCGCGACACGCCAGCGGCAGATCCTTGCCGTGCAGCTGGTCCTGCAGCGCGCGCGTCGCGGTCGAAACGATGACGCGCTCGCCGCGCAGCAGCGCCGGCACCAGGTAGGCCAGGGTCTTGCCGGTGCCGGTGCCGGCCTCGGCCAGCAGCACGCCGCGCGACGCGATCGTCTGCGCCACCGCGCCGGCGAGCTCGCGCTGGCCGGCGCGCTCGCGCCAGCCCGGCAAGGCGGCGGCGAACACGCCGCTCTCGCCCCACAACGCGTCAGCGTCCGTGACCGCGTCGACTTGCGCGTCGTGTTCGTCGCCCCGCCTAGAATGCTCGGTTTGCGCGGCGGGACCGGTGGTTTCGTCGATGTTCAAACGGGTAGCTGCGGCCGGACGGCCGATTCGAGGAGCGCGATGTGATCGCGGGATGGGATCTGCAACAGCGGGGCCTGCAACAGCGGGCTCTGCCACGGCGGGGAGCACGACAATGGGCAGCGCAAGCGGCCTGGCCGCGGCCATGTGCGCCGCGGACACGGCTGGCCGACCCATTGTATGGACCCGGCTGCAGCGCTGGCGTTCCTCCCCGTCGATGAAGCCCGCGCTGCAGTTGCAGGCCGCCAGCGGCACTCACCGCGGCGACCGCGAATACCAGCAGGATCGGGTCGCGATCCTGGCCCACCCGCGCGTGCCCGGGCTGCTGCTGGCGCTGGTCGCCGACGGCATGGGCGGACGCAGCGGCGGGCGCATGGCGTCGGACCAGTTGGTGATGACGGCGCAACAGTTGTTCGACGCGCACGCGCCGCAACAGCGCACGCCGCGCGAACTGCTGCAGGCGATCCAGCGCGAAAGCCATCTGATGATCCGCCTCAACGCGATCTCGTCGGAGCAGGAGCCCCACTCGACCTGGGCCGGCGTGCTGCTCGAACCCGACGGGCAGTGCCACTGGGCGCACGTCGGCGACAGCCGCGTGCACGTGATCCGCGACGGCGAACTGCTGCGGCGCACGAGCGACCACTCCTACGTGCAGGAGCTCGTCGACAGCGGCCGCCTCAGCGCCGCTGCCGCGCGCAACCACGCGATGAGCAATGTGCTGACCGCCAGCCTGGGCATGCCCGACGACCCACCGTTCGTCACCGACACCGTCGCGTTGCAAGCGGGCGACAGCGTGATGTTGTGCAGCGACGGCTTGTGGCATTACTTCACCGACCAGGAACTGGCCAAGGTGGTGTCGCGGCTGGAGCCGCGCGCCGCCTGCGCCTACCTGATCGAGCAGGCGCGCGAGCGCGCCGGCGGCCGCGGCGACAACCTGTCGCTGGCCGTGCTCAAGCTGCGCGAGGCGTCACGGTAGCGGCAGCGGCGCGGCGTCGCGTGGCCGCTGCGCGGCGCTGGCCCGCCGCGCCGCATAGTCGCGCAGCTTGAGCTCGTATGCCGCGCGCGCGGCGCTGGCGTCGTGCACCGGCGGCGGCTGCAGCACCCGCGGCGCGCGCGGCCGCGGCGTCGGCGCCGACTGCGGCTGCCCCGGTACGCGGGGCTGCGGCGCAGCACGCTCGGCGAGTCGTTCGGCGACGCGCTCGCGCTCCTGCCGGGCCAGCTCGGCACGGCGCGCGCGTTCGAGCACGATGCGCCGCGCACGCAACGCCGCATCGGCGGCGCGCCAGCTGGCGTCGGCACGGTGCAGGCAGTCGTTGACGAAGAAACGCTGCGCGCACGCGGCGCGCTGCTGCGCGTGGCGCGCAGCGAGTGCGGCTTGCGCCTGGCTCAGAGCGGCTTCGTTGTCGGCGGCTTGCGCTGTTGGCGGCAGCAGCCACGCGAACGCCGCGACGGCGACGCCCAGACAGGTGGCAGATACCCAGGCGCGCATCAGGTCAATGCCGTGAGCACGTCGCGGCGCTCACGCTCCAGATAAGCGTCGGTCTGCATTTCCAGCAAGCGCGAGACGGTGCGCTCGAACTCGTGCGCCAGCGGCCCGGCCTGGTACAGCTGCGCCGGCGCCACCGCGGCCGACAGCACCAGCTTGACGTTGCGGTCGTACAGCACGTCGACCAGCAGCGTGAAACGCCGCGCCGAGCTGGCCAGCTCGGGCGTCATCAGCGGCACGTCGGACAACAGCACGGTGTGGAAGTCGGCGGCGATCTCCAGATAGTCGTTCTGCGATCGCGGCGTGTTGCACAGGGTCTGGAAGTCGAACCAGATCACGCCGCCGGCGCGCCGCAGCGCGACCAGCTCGCGGTGCTCGATGTGCAGCGTCGGATCTTCGTCTGCCGCTTCGGCGAGCAGCTCGAAAGCCTGCTCCATCGCGGCGTCGGCGGCCGCGCCCAGCGGCGTGTGGTAGAGCGTCAGCGCGCGCATCGCGCGCAGCCGGTAGTCGGTGCCGGCGTCGACCTGGATCACCTCCATGTGGCGCTTGATGCGCTCGATCGCCGGCAGGATGCGGTCGCGGTGCAGGCCGTCCGGGTACAGCGCGTCGGGGTGGAAATTGCTCGTCGCCATCAGCACCACGCCTTCGTCGAACAAACCCTCGAGCAGGCGGTCGAGGATCATCGCGTCGGTCACGTCGGCGATGTGGAACTCATCGAAGCAGATCAGCCGGAAGCGCCGCGCGATGCGGCGCGCCAACTCGCGCAGCGGATCCTGGATGCCCTGCAGCGCGGCCAGCTCGCGGTGCACCTCGCGCATGAACTCGTGGAAATGCAGCCGCGTCTTGCGCACCACCGGCACGGTGACGAAGAACGCGTCCATCAGCATGCTCTTGCCGCGACCGACCCCGCCCCACATATAGAGCCCGCGCGGCAGCTCGGGGTGAACCAGCAATCGGCGCACCGCGCTCGAGCGCCTGGACTTGTACGCGACCCAGGCGTCGAACGCGCGCTGCAGCCGCCGCAGCGCGGCGGACTGCGCGGCGTCGGGCGCGTGGCCGCGCTCGCGCAGCGCGCGGCGCGCGTAGCTGGAGACGTCCACCCGCGCCCTGGTCAGAAGTTCAGGCTGCGCCCGTCGACGGCCAGCGCCGCTTCCTTCATCGCCTCCGACAAGGTCGGGTGGGCATGGCAGATGCGGGCGATGTCTTCGGCCGCGGCCTTGAACTCCATCGCCACCGCGGCTTCGGCCACCAGCTCCGAGGCCAGCGGGCCGATGATGTGCACGCCGAGGATCTCGTCGGTCGTCGCGTCGGCCAGCACCTTGACGAAGCCGGTGGTGTCGCCGAGCGCGCGCGCACGGCCGTTGGCCATGAACGGGAAGCTGCCGGCCTTGTACGCGCGGCCCTGCGCCTTCAGCGCCTGCTCGGTGGCGCCGACCCAGGCGATTTCGGGGCTGGTGTAGATGACCCACGGCACCGTCGCGAAATCGACGTGGGGCTTCTGCCCGCAGATGCGTTCGGCCACCGCGACGCCTTCCTCCTCGGCCTTGTGCGCCAGCATCGGGCCGCGCACGACGTCGCCGACCGCCCAGATGCCCTGCACCGTCGTGCGGCAGTCGTCGTCGACCTGGATGAAGCCGCGCGCGTCGAGCTGCAGCCCGACCGCGTCGGCGTTCAGTCCGGCGGTGTTGGGCACCCGGCCGATGGAGACGATCAGACGGTCGACGTCGAGCTGCTGGGCCTGTCCGGCGGCGTCGGTGTAGCGCAGCGCCACGCCGTCCTGGCCCGGCTCGACGGCGTCGATCTTCACCCCCAGGCGGATGTCCAGGCCCTGCTTGCCGAACGCCTTCAGCGCTTCCTTCGCAACCTGCTGGTCGGCCGCGCCGAGGAAATCGGGCAGCGCCTCGAGCACCGTGACCTGCGCGCCCAGGCGCCGCCACACCGAGCCCATCTCGAGGCCGATGACGCCGGCGCCGATCACGCCCAGGCGCTGCGGCACCGCGTCGATGGCCAGCGCGCCGGTGTTCGACAGCACGCGCTGCTCGTCGAACGGCACGCCGGGCAGCTCGCGCGGGTTGGAGCCGGTGGCGACGATGACCTGGCGCGCGTGCAGCGTCTCCTCGGCCTTGCCGCTGACGCTCAGCTCGAAGCCGTCGTCGCGGCGGCCGGCGAACGCGGCGCGGCCGTGGAAGAAGGTCACCTTGTTCTTCTTGAACAGGTACAGGATGCCTTCGTTGTTCTGCCGCACCACCTGGTCCTTGCGCGTGATCATGCGCGCAACGTCCATCGTCAGCCCCGACACGCCGATGCCGTGCTCGGCGAAGCCGTGGCCGGCGTGCTCGAAGTGCTCGCTCGACTGCAGCAGCGCCTTGCTCGGAATGCAGCCGACGTTGGTGCAGGTGCCGCCGGGAGCGGGGCCGCCCTTCGCGCCGGTCCAGGCGTCGACGCAGGCCACGCTGAGGCCGAGCTGCGCGGCGCGGATCGCCGCGATGTAGCCGCCGGGGCCGGCGCCGATGACGACGAGATCGAATGCCTTGCTCATCGCGTCGCTCCTCACAGATTCAGCAGCAGGCGCGCCGGATCCTCCAGCGCTTCCTTCATCGCGACCAGGCCGAGCACCGCTTCGCGGCCGTCGATGATGCGGTGGTCATAACTCATCGCCAGGTAGTTGATCGGACGGATCACGACCTGGCCGTTCTCCACCACCGGTCGATCCTTGGTCGCGTGCACGCCGAGGATGGCCGACTGCGGCGGGTTGATGATCGGCGTCGACAGCATCGAGCCGAAGGTGCCGCCGTTGCTGATCGAGAACGTGCCGCCGGTCAGGTCCTCGATCTGCAGCTTGCCGTCGCGCGCCTTGGCGCCGAACTCGGCAATCTTCTGCTCGATCTCGGCGAAGCTCAGCGTGTCGGCGTTGCGCACGATCGGCACCACCAGGCCGCGCGGGCTGCCCACGGCGATGCCGATGTCGAAATAGCCGTGGTAGACGATGTCGTTGCCGTCGACCGATGCGTTCAGGATCGGGTACTTGCGCAGCGCGTGCACCGCGGCCTTGACGAAGAAGCTCATGAAGCCGAGCTTGACGCCGTGTTCCTTCTCGAAGCGGTCCTTGTGCTGGTTGCGCAAGTCCATCACCGGCTTCATGTTGACTTCGTTGAACGTGGTCAGGATCGCGTTCTCGGACTGCGACTGCACCAGGCGCTGCGCGATGCGCGCGCGCAGCCGGCTCATTGGCACGCGCTGCTCGGGGCGCTCGGCGTAGGCCGACAGGTCGACGGCGGCGTCGACCTGGGGCAGCACCTGCGGCGCGGCCACCGCGGCGGCGGTGGCGGTGGCGGCGGCGGGCTTGCTCGTCGCCGCCAGCGCGTCGGCCTTGGTCACGCGGCCACCGCGGCCGCTGCCGGAGACGTCGGCTGCGGCGACGCCCTTCTCGGCCAGGATCTTCGCCGCCGACGGCATCGCCACGCCGGCCGCGGTGGCGGCGGCCACCGGGGCTGCCGCCGGAGCGGCGGCCGGAGCCGCCGCAGGCGCCGCGGCAGGAGCTGCAGCCGCAGCCTTGCCTTCGGTGTCGATGCGCGCGATCAGCTGGTCGGCGACGACGGTCGCGCCATCGGCCTGGACCAGCTCGGCGAGCACGCCGGCGGCCGGCGCCGGCACTTCGAGCACGACCTTGTCGGTCTCGATCTCGATCAGGATCTCGTCCTGCGCGACCGGTTCACCGGCTTTCTTCTTCCATTGCAACAGCGTCGCTTCGGCGACGGACTCGGACAGCTGCGGAACCTTGACATCGATCAGTGCCATGGTGGGATCTCTTGTATGTCGGTGTGAACGGGGGGCGTGCCGCGCCCGCCGCCCGCGGCGGCGTGCGCGGCGGGCGGCTTACTTGGAGAGGATGAAACCCTTGAGCTTGCCGAAAGCGGCGGCGAGCATTTCCTTCTGCTGCTCGGCGTGCTTGGCGTAATAGCCCACGGCGGTCGACGCCGACGCCGGACGACCGGCGTAGCCGAGGCGCTGGCCCTCGCTCATGTTCTCGTGGATGTGGTGCTGGACGAAGAACCAGGCGCCCTGGTTCTGCGGCTCGTCCTGGCACCAGACGATGTCGCGCAGCTGCGGATAGCGCTTGACCTCGGCGGCGAAGGCCTTGTGCGGGAACGGGTAGAGCTGTTCCAGGCGCACGATGGCGACGTCGCCGAGCTCGCGCTGGCGGCGCTCGGCGAGCAGGTCGAAATAGACCCGCCCGCTGCACACGACCATGCGCTTGACCTTGGCCGCGTCGATCGCGTCGCGCTCGCCGAGCACGGTGTTGAAGTGCCCCTGCGACAGCTCGGTCAGCTCCGAGCGCGCTTCCGGGTGACGCAGCAGCGACTTCGGCGTCATCACGATCAGCGGCTTGCGGAACTGGCGCAGCATCTGCCGGCGCAGCAGGTGGAACATCTGCGCCGGCGTGGTCGGCTGGCACACCTGCATATTCGTCTCGGCGCACAGCTGCAGGTAGCGCTCCAGGCGCGCCGACGAGTGCTCGGGGCCCTGGCCTTCGTAGCCGTGCGGCAGGAACAGCGTCAGCCCCGAGGCGCGACCCCACTTGACCTCGCCGGCCGAGATGAACTGGTCGATCAGCACCTGCGCGCCGTTGGCGAAGTCGCCGAACTGCGCTTCCCAGATCACCAGCGTGTTCGGATCGGCGGTCGAGTAGCCGTACTCGAAGCCCAGCACCGCTTCTTCGGACAGGATCGAGTCGATGACGACGAACGGCGCCTGGCCTTCGGCGACGTTCTGCAGCGGAATGTAGGTGCCGGCGTCCCAGCGCTCGCGCGCCTGGTCGTGCAGCACCGAGTGGCGGTGGCTGAAGGTGCCGCGACCGCAGTCCTCGCCCGACAGCCGCACCGGGTAGCCGTTGGCGACCAGCGAGGCGAACGCCATGTGCTCGCCCATGCCCCAGTCCAGCGTCAGCTCGCCGCGACCCATCTTGGCGCGGTCGGACACGACCTTCTCGACCAGCGGATGCAGCTTCAGGCCTTCGGGCAGCGTCGTGATGCGCTCGGCCAGCCGCTTGAGCTCGGTCATCGGCAGCGCGGTGTCGGCGCTGTCGGTCCACTTGCGGTTGAGGAACTGGCTCCAGTCGACCGCGAACTTGCTCTTGTAGTTCGACAGCACCGGCTCGACCGCGCGCTCGCCGTCGTCCATCGCGGCGCGGTAGGCCTTGACCATCGCTTCGGCGTCGGCGTCGCCGATCACGCCCTGGCTGGCCAGGCGCTCGGCGTACACCTTGCGCGTGCCCGGGTGGGCGGCGATCTTCTTGTACATCAGCGGCTGCGTCACCGCCGGCGTGTCCTGCTCGTTGTGGCCGAGCTTGCGGAAGCAGACGATGTCGACGACGACGTCGTGCTTGAACTCGGCACGGTACTCGACCGCGAGCTGGCAGCACAGCGCGACCGCTTCGGGGTCGTCGCCGTTGACGTGCAGCACCGGCGCCTCGATCATCTTGACGATGTCGGTGCAGTACAGCGTCGAGCGCGCGTCGCGCGGATCGGACGTCGTGAAACCGATCTGGTTGTTGATCACGATGTGCACGGTACCGCCGGTCTTGTAGCCGCGCGTTTGCGCCAGCGCCAGCGTTTCCATGACCACACCCTGGCCGGCGAACGAGGCGTCGCCGTGCACTTGCACCGGCAGCACCTGCGCGCCGTCGCGGTCGCCGCGGCGTTCCTGGCGCGCGCGCACCGAGCCCTCGACCACCGGGTTGACGATTTCCAGGTGCGACGGGTTGAACGCCAGCGACAGGTGCACGGGACCTGCCGGCGTCGACACGTCGCTGGAGAAGCCCTGGTGGTACTTGACGTCGCCCGACGGCAGGTCGTCCGGATGATGGCCCTCGAACTCGGCGAACAGGTCCTTGGGCCGCTTGCCCAGCGTGTTGACGAGCACGTTCAGGCGGCCGCGGTGGGCCATGCCGATGATGACTTCCTGCACGCCGGCGTCGCCGGCGCGCTGGATGATTTCGTCCATGCCGACGATGAAGCTCTCGCCGCCTTCGAGCGAGAAGCGCTTCTGGCCGACGTAGCGCGTCGCCAGGTAGCGCTCGAGGCCTTCGGCCGCGGTCAGCTTGTCGAGCAGGTCACGCTTCTTCTCGGGGCTGAAGCTGGCGCGCGCACGGATGCTCTCGAGGCGCTGCTGCCACCAGCGCTTCTGGCCCTGGTCGCTCAGATACATGTACTCGGCGCCGATGGTGCCGCAGTAGGTGTCGCGCAAGTTGTTGACGAGCTCGCGCAGGCTCATGCTCTCCTTGCCGAAATAGGTGTTGCTGGTGTTGAACACCGTTTCCAGGTCGGCGTCGGTGAAGCCGTAGAACGACGGCTCCAGGTCGGGAATCTCGGGGCGCTCGGTGCGCTTGAGCGGATCGATGTCGGCCCAGCGCACGCCGACGTTGCGGTAGGCGGCGATCAGCTGCTGCGCGGCGACGCGCTTGCGCGCCAGCTCGACGTCGGCGGCGATGTTGATGGTGCGCGGCACCGGCGTCTTGGCGCGCTGCGCGAACGCCGACACGACCGGCGCATGGGCCACGTCGCGGGTATTGCTGCCATCGACCGCGGGCACGTGCTGCAGCGCGTCGAAATAGTCCCGCCAGTGCTCGGGAACGGCACCGGGATTGGACAGGTAGGTTTCGTACAGCTCCTCGACGTAAGGAGCGTTGCCGCCAAACAGGTAGGAGGCGGCCGTTTGCTGCTGTAGGGTCATGGCTGAGCTCACTGTTGCACCGGGTATCCCGGCCGGAAGTGGGTGAAGCACCATGGGCCGGCGCGGGCACCCCGCTACGTCCCACAGCGGTCCGATGACGCAAGACCTGCCCGGCACTTTAACAGCTGGCTTGACAACACGCAAAATCGCCTGTGCAACCGCTCGTATCGGCGACGCGCAGGAAAAAGGGCCGGGATCGCTCCCGGCCCTTCGTTCGTCAGCGTCGGCGCTCGCCTCAGGCGGGATAGGCGGCCAGCCCCGGATTGCTGCCGACGCCGATCAGCCGCGGCGAGTTGGGCTTGAGCGGCTTGATCGTGCCGTGGTGCTTCAGGTAGGCCTCGACGACCTCCCAGATCGGCGGGTTCGACGCCACCGCGGCGGCCTGGCCGACCGGCGCCCAGCCGGCGACCTTGTAGGTCTTCTTCGGATCGATCGGCGCGCCGTGCAGGCGCATGTCCTGGATGCGGTTGCCGATCTTCTCGTTCGGCGCGCAGGCGTAGGTCAGCGCGCCGACCCGCACCATGTCACCGCCCTGCTGGTAGTAGGGATCCGGGTTGAACAGGTTGTCGCAGACGTCTTCCATCACCGACTTGACGGTGGCGCCGCTCATTTCGGTCAACGTGCAGTAAGGGTAGGTGATCGCGACCTGATTCATCAGCGCCTCGCGCGTGATCGGCTCGCCTTCCAGCAGGCTGCCGCCCCAGCGGAAGCCGGGCGAGAACGCCAGGTCGCCGCCGCGTACCTCGAGCATCGCGTCGACGATGAGCTGATCCCAGGTGCCGTTGAAATTGCCGCGGCGGTACAAGGTGCCCTCGGTGTGCGCGAGCACCTCGTCGAGCTTGGCAGCGTACGGCGCGCGATGGCGGTCGATCAGCGCCTGCATCTCGGCGTCGGCCGGCAGCAGGTTGGAGAACACCGGCAGCAGCCGGTACTGGTAGCCGACCATTCTGCCGCCGCGAACGTCGAAGTCCATCACGCCGAGGAACTTGCCGTGCGAGCCGGCGTTGGTCACCAGCGTCATGCCGCCCGACGGCCGCCGCACTTCGACCGCGACCGCGTCGCCGTCGTGGGTGTGGCCGCCGAAGATGCAGTCGATGCCTTGAACCTGCGTGGCCATCTTGCGGTCGACGTCCATGCCGTTGTGCGAAATCACGACGACCAGCTGCGCGCCCTTCTTGCGCACCTCGTCGACCACGGTCTGCATGTGGTCGGTGTCGATGCCGAAGGTCCAGTCGGGCATCATGTAGCCGGGGTTGGCGATCGGCGTGTACGGGAACGCCTGGCCGATCACCGCGACCTGCACGCCGCCGGCCTGGCGCATCACGTAATTCGGGAACACCGGGTCGCCGAAGTCGGCGGTCTTGACGTTCTGCGCGACGAAGTCGATGCGGCCCTTGAAGTCCTTGCCGACGATTTCCTTGACCCGGTCCTGGCCGTAGGTGAACTCCCAGTGCGCGGTCATCACGTCGACGCCGAGCAGCAGCTGCGCGTCGACCATGTCCTGGCCGCGCGTCCACAGCGCCTGCGCGGTGCCCTGCCAGGTGTCGCCGCCGTCGAGCAGCAGCGCGCCCGGGCGCGACGCGCGCAGACGCTTGACCAGCGTGGCCAGGTGCGCGTAGCCGCCCATTCGGCCGTACTGCTTCGCGGCGCGCTCGAAGTCGAGGTAGGTGAAGGCGTAGGCCTCGCGGCTGTCGGGCTTGAAACCGACACGCTTCAGATAGTCGGCACCGACCAGGTGCGGCAGATGGCCGCGCATCGACCCCAGCCCGATGTTGACGTTGGGCTCGCGGAAGTACAGCGGCTGCAGGTGCGCATGACTGTCGGTCATGTGCATGATGTGCACGTTGCCGGTCACCGGCGGGCTGTACAGGCGATCGACTTCGGCGGCGCCGGCTTCGCGCATCAACGGAAAGCCGTTGATGCCGGCGGCGGCCAGCACGCCGAGGAATTCACGACGGGAAATGCTCATGGGGGGCCTCGATCGGGAAAAAAAGCCCGCCAGTCGGAACGGGCGGGCACCGCGCTGCGCCGCCCTCGCCGGCGGCGCCGCCGCGCTTACTTGTTGACCGGCGAGTTCGGGTCGAACAGCAGCGCCATCACGTCCTTCATCTGCTGCTCGGTCAGGATGTGGTGGGCGCCGAACGGCGGCATGTACGAGCAGGCGTTGAACGACGCCGAGTCGTAGATGCGCGCCCACGTGTACTTCAGCATCGCCTCGCTGGCGCCGCGCAGCCGCCCGTAGCCGACCAGCGGCGGGCCGATGTCGCCTTGCGACGGATCGTTCGGCACGACCTTGTGGCAGGCCTCGCAGTTGCCGCCGTTGGGCGACCCCGGCTTGTCGTTCCACTGCATGCCCTTGCCGTTGCTGGCCACTTCCAGTCCGGCCTTCCAGTCGCCGAGGTACTTGCCGTCGGCCGGCGGCACGACCGCGGCCAGCGACTGCGACTCGATGCGCTTGGCGACGTCCTCGGGCATCGGCTTGCCCAGGTAGTCGTACTTCGAGCATTCGTACTGGGCGGCGCCGACCTGCTTGAGGCGGTCGACCGTGGCCTGGCCCTTGCTCGAGAAATCGTTCTTCAGGATCTTCTGGAACGACGCGTCGGCGAACGGGTTGTCGGTGCCGCCCGACTGCATGCCGGCGCAGCCGCCGAGCAGCGCGGCCGTGCCCAGCGCGGTCAGGGTCAGTGCGATTTTGTTCATGTCGTCTCCTCGCTTAACGCTTGAACGTCGGCGTCGTCAATTTCGCCCCGTTCGAATTCACGCCCATGTATTCGATCAGGTCGATCACCGCGTCGGAGGTGAATTTCGGCACCGGCCAGCGCTGCTGGCGCGCGCAGGCCTTCATGCGCCATTCCAGCGTGCGCGCCACGCCCTGCGAGTTCGGGTACGCCGGCCATGTAGCGTACGACTGCGCCGCTTCGGCGTTGGTCAGGTTCGGCAGCAGCGACACGCGGATGCGCTTGCCCGACTCGGCGTGGCACGCCGCGCACGAGAAGCTGAACGGTCCGGCGCGGTAGAAGAACAGCTTCTTGCCGTTTTCGTACGCTGCCTTCTCCTGCGGCGTCGACTGCGGGATCGCGATCGGCATGCCGTCGGATTCCTTGGCCACGTACAGCACCATGTCCTCGAGTGCCGACGGGTTGCCGTTGTGGTCGGCCAGCGCACCCTTCTCGGCCTGCTTGGCCGGGATGCCCTGCAGCTGTTCCATGCAGGTCACGATGCGCGACTCGGCGTCCTGCACGCGACCGGTGTCGGCGAAATAGCGCGGCAGCTGGGCGTAGGCGCCCTTGACCACGCCGGGGCCGAGGCCGAGGTCGCATTGTTCGAGCGAGGCGTTCTTCGGGCCCGCCTTCTTCTGCCACAGCGCGCGCCCGTCGTCGATGTTGAAATCGGCGGGGTTGCCGCCCATCTCGTTCATCATCTGGATGTAGGCGCTGCCCGGATCGCTGCTCTGCGCGTGCGCCGACGCGGCGCCCATCAGCAGCAAGGCCGGCACACCGGCTGCGGCGAGCGCCGCCTTGATCTTGCGTTGAACGTTCATGGTCTCCTCTCGAACCGTGCGAACCCCCGTCTTCGGGTCGCGGGGGGGACGCGCCCCGCCGCGACCGTGCCCTCAGCCGACCGTGGTGGTTCCGGTCTGGCTTTCGCCCTTGTTGTCGAGCCAGGTGATCGACACCGTGTCGCCGCTCTTGCCGCCCTTGACGCGGAACTCGAGGAAGGGGTTCTTCGAGATCGCGGTACCCCAGTCGGCGTTGATCACTTCCTTGTCGTTGAGCTTGCAGATCACCGACTGGATGAAGTGAGCGGGAATCAGCTGACCCGTCGCCTTGTCCTTGAGCAGGCCGGTCTCTTCCGGGTGGGTCATCAGCACGCGAACGACCACGGTGTCGCCTTCGACGTTGGCGCGCATGCGCATCGGGTTCGGCATTTTTTACTCCAGATAGTATTTCGAGGAAAACGGATATACAGGCACCTGTATCAGCCGCCGCAGCCGCCGAGGGTGACCTTGATTTCCTTCTTCGCGTACAGCAGCTTGCCGCCGGCCAGCGCGACAGCGTAGACGTCCGAGGTCTTCGCCATCTTGATGCGCGTGGCCAGATTGGGCACCGCGCCGTCCTTCAGGTGGAACAGCGCGACCAGCGCGGTCGGGTTGTTCTTGACCACGATGCCGATCGCGGTGGCGCCGGCGGCGGTCGACTTCACGCCGACCGGAACGACGGCGCCGTTCTCGGCGATGTCGGGCCCGACGATCGAGACGTCGCCGCTCTCGGTGGCGCTGACGCCGAGAATCTGCGCGATCTCCTCGAGCGACTTGGCGCCGAACAGCTTCGGATCCCAGCCCGGCGCATCGGCGGCCTGAGCGGTGGCGGGAAGCAGGCCGCCGGCGGCGACCAGGCCGACGGTGGCCGCGCCGAGCTGCATGACCTGACGACGAGATTGGTTCATTCGATAGACTCCTGTGGAAAAAAGGGGTCCGGCTGGCGAGCCGGACGGGGATGCTTACGGCTTGGCGCCGCCGACCACCCAGCTGGCGATCATCTTGGCTTCGGCCTCGGTCACGCTCTGCGGCGGCATCGGAATACTCCCCCAGACCCCCGATACGCCCTTCATGATATGGGCCTCGAGGGTCGGAAGTTCTCCGGTGTTACCCGCGTATTTCTTTGCTACAGCGGCGTAACCCGGACCCACGACAGTATTGTCGCCGGTGCTGTGGCAGGCCAGGCAACCCTTGGCCTTGAGCATGTCCATCACCTTCGCATTCGGGTCGGACGCCGCGGCCGCCTGCTGCTTGGCCAGGGCCTCCTTGGCCTTCTTCGACAGCGTGACCTGACCGCGGATCGGCCCCCAGGCCCGGTTCTGGTCGGCCAAATTGCCCGACGCGTCCATCGCGTACTCGGGAATCTCGCTTTCGACCTTCGGCGCCGGCGCGCAGCGCTTCATGCACTCGGTATTGTGCGTGTCGGGGCCCGGCTGCTTGCCGAACTCGTTGCCCGGCCACAGCCCGGTCAGCCGCACCATGTCGTTGCGGTTGGGCAGCTTGTCCTGCACCGACTGCACGTTGTCGCGGGTCAGCACGAAGTTCGACGGAACGACGTTGGCCAGGTTCATCAGGTAGGCGACCAGCGCGTAGGTGTCGTTCCAGCTCAGGCTCAGCGGCGCGGTCCACGGCATCGCGCGATGGATGTAGTCGAACAGCGTCGACAGCGTCGACAGCTTCTCGATCGAGGTCGCGCCGCCGGCGCCCAGCCCGGGCACGATGCCCGACTTCATTTCCGCCGGCGTGGCCTGGAAGGCACCGACCAGCGGCGGGAACACCGCGTTGGAATCGGCGAAGTCGCCGTGGCACGACGCGCACTTCGCGGTCCACAGCTTCTCGCCTTCGGCGACCGAGCCGTGGCCTTGCGGCAGCCCCTGGAAGTCCGGACGCACGTCGATGTTCCAGGCCTGGATCTCGGCCGGCGTTGCCTCGCGTCCGAGCACCGCGCCCGGCGGGGTGGCGGCCGCGGCGGCGCCGAAGGCGAGGCCCAGCGCGGCCGCGACGGCGGCTTTACGAATGCGCGAGTTGGACATTGCGGACATCTCCAGATTCTTGAACGTGCCAGGTTTGGATGGCGTTGTTGTGATACACGGAACGGTCGCCGCGAACTTTGCGCAGCTGCTGGTAGGTCGGCTGCACCATGCCGGTTTCGTCGACCGCGCGGCTTTGCAGGAACGCGCTCTTGCCGGTCCAGGTCCACGGGATGTTGAAGCGGGTCAGCGCCTTGTTCTGCACCGGGCCTTCGACGCGCGCCGGATGCCAGCTGACGCCGCCGTCGAACGACACGTCGACACGCTTGATGCGGCCGCGCCCCGACCAGGCCAGCCCGGTGACGTTGTACAGACCCTTGTCGAGCAGCAGCTGACCGCCCGACGGCGACGTGATCACCGACTTGACCTCCATCAGCGAGGTGTACTGGCGCAGCTTGCCGTCGGGCATCTGGTCGACGTAGCCGAGCACCTCGTCCTTGGTCGCGAACGGCTCGGTGCCGAGCTTGATTCGGCGCAGATACTTGATCTGCGACACGCCTTCGCAGCCGGGGACGATCAGGCGCAGCGGGTAGCCGTTTTCCGGGCGCAGCATCTCGCCGTTCTGGCCATAGGCCACCAGCACCTCACCCGACAGCACCAGCGACATCGGAATCGTGCGGTTCTCGTGCGAGCCATCGGCGCCTTCGGCCATGATGAAGCGCACGCCGTCGAGGTTGGCGCCGCAATCCTGCAGCAGGTGCAGCAGCGGCACGCCGGTGAATTCGCTGCACGAGACCATGCCGTGCGTGTACTGCACGGTCGGCACTGCGACATTGCCCCATTCCATCGCGCTGTTGGCGCCGCATTCGACGAAGTGGATGCGCGACACCGGCTGCATGCGCATCAGGTCGCCGACGCTGTAGACCTTGGGCGTGCGCACCAGCTTGCCCTCGCCCATCACCATCAGCCGGTGCTGGCTGGGGTCGATGTCGTACCAGCCTTGGTGCGAGCGGTTGAAGTGCAGACCGGACGGCGTGATGATGCCGAACATGCCCTGCAGCGGCGCGAACGCGACGTTGGCCTGGTTGACCGCCGCCAGCCCGGGGCTGATGCGACGCACCAGGTTGGCCTCGTACTTCGACGGCATGCCGTACGGCGGCTCGTCGACCGGACGCCCCAGCGTCGTACCCCACGACGGCTCGTCAAGGATCAGCTTGCTGCCGGCGCCGGCATCCTCGGCGTAGGCGTTGGCGGCGCCGCCAGCGACCATCGCCGCGCTGGCGGCGGTGAAGGCGCGGCGCAGGAAGTCGCGGCGGCCGCCCTGAACCTGGGCGATCTGCTCGGCGCTCAGGAAATTCTCCGGCGCGGGACGCAGCCGGCCTAGCTTCTTGCTGTAGTCACTCATCCTCGTTCTCGCTCGTTGCCCAACGATCTAGATGCGTCGAGACAGACGATCCGACTGCGCTATGGCACCCGGGTCGTCCAGCTCGATGGCGATCTGGGTGCAGACGGTCCGACACAGCTGGACCGCCTTTTCGCTCTGCACCCGGTAATACACGGAATTGCCCATGCGCCGTTTGGCGACGATGCCGGCCTGGTACAGCACTTTGAGGTGCTGCGACACATTCGGCTGTGTCGACTCGACAGCGTCGATGATGTCGCCGACACTTCGCTCCTGATTGCAGATCGCATTCAGGATGCGCAAACGCAGCGGCGTGGCCAGCACGCCGAACAGCTCGGCCGCGTTGATGAACACACGGTCTGCGTCAGCGTCGTCCCCACCATCGGCGGAGTCCAGCAGCTGCAGTCGATCGGGAGTGTTCGGCATCGGGCTAATCGGCACATAAGCAAGTACTTATGAATTGTAGGAAGATTCCGGCTAGCGTCCAGACCGCAGCGCCTAGGAGTTTCCCTAGAGTTCTTGTGAGATCAAGATCCGGCGCTTCACGCGCCGCCAAGGACAAAGGGCCCGCGACGTCACCGACGTCGCGGGCCCTTTCCGATGCCGATCGGGCGGCGCGCTGCGCGCCGCGCCGGCGCTACGACGCGCTCAGCGCGCTGCGCACCTGCTCGAGCGCGCCGGGATCCTCCAGCGTCGTCAGGTCGCCGGGATCGCGCCCCTCGCACAGCGCCTGGATCGAGCGGCGCAGCAGCTTGCCCGAGCGCGTCTTCGGCAGCAGCGTGACGAACAGCACGCGTGCCGGCCGCGCGACCGCGCCGAGCTGGGTCTGCACGGTCTGCATGATTTCGCCGGCCAGCTGCTCGCGCCCCGCAGCGTCGGTGATGCGCGTGGCGTCGCGCGGCACGACGAAGGCGACCGCGTTCTGCCCCTTGACCTCGTCGGCCACGCCGATCACCGCGACTTCGGCCACCGCGGCGTGGCTGGAAATGCTCTCCTCGATCTCGCGCGTGCCGAGCCGGTGTCCGGCGACGTTGATGACGTCGTCGGTTCGACCGAGGATGGTGACGTAGCCGCGCGCGTCGACCACACCCCAGTCGAAGGTCGAATAGACCTGGCGGTCGGGGAAAGTCGACCAGTAGGTGCCGACGTAGCGCGCGTCGTCGCCCCACACCGTCTGCATGCACCCGGGAGGCAGCGGCCAGGCGATCGTGACCACGCCCTTCTCGCCGGGCGCGACCGGCTCGCCGCTGGTCTCGTGCAGGATGCGCACGTCGTAGCCGGGCATCGCCACGCCCGGCGAGCCGAGCTTGGGCGGCAGCGCCTCGACGCCCGACGGCAGGCCCAGGATCGGCCAGCCGGTCTCGGTCTGCCAGTAGTTGTCGACCACCGGCCGGCCGAGCTGCTCGGCGATCCAGGTCGCGGTCGGCTCGTCGAGCGGCTCGCCGGCCAGGAACAGGCGCTGCAGCGACGACAGGTCGCGCTCGCGCATGTACGCGGTGTCGTACTTCTTCAGCACGCGCACCGCGGTCGGCGACGAGAACATCACGCTGGCGCGATGGCGCTCGGCCAGCGACCAGAAAATGCCCGGGTCCGGGCGCAGCGGCGTGCCCTCGTACATCACCGTGGTCATGCCGCTGATCAACGGGCCGTAGACGATGTAGCTGTGGCCGACGACCCAGCCGATGTCGCTGGTGGTGAACATCGTCTGCCCGGCCTGGCCGCAGAAGATGTCGCGCATCGACGCGGCCAGCGCGACCGCGTAGCCGCCGGTGTCGCGCTGCACGCCCTTCGGGCGCCCTGTCGTTCCCGACGTGTACAGGATGTAGCTCGGATGGTCGGCGTCGACCCACACGCACGGCACCTGCGCGGCACCGACCGCGTCGCGCTCGGCGGCGTAATCGACGTCGCGTCCGGCCACCGCGTCCCACGCCTGCAGGCCGCGGTCGACCATCACCACCTTGGCTGGCTTGTTCGCGGCGCGCGCGATCGCTTCGTCAAGCAGCGGCTTGTACGGAACCACGCGCCCGCCGCGCGAGCCGGCGTCGCTGCTGACGATGACCTTGGGCCTGGCGTCGTCGATGCGCGTGGCCAGGCTGAGCGCGGCGAAACCGCCGAACACCACCGAGTGGATCGCCCCCAGGCGCGCGCAGGCGAGCATCGCGAACGCCGCTTCGGGAATCATCGGCATGTAGATCAGCACGCGGTCGCCCTGCACCACGCCCTGGCGCTGCAGCACCGCGGCCATGCGCTGCACTTCGGCGTGCAGCTCGGCGTAGCTGTAGCTGCGGCTGCGCTCGACTTCGGTCGACTCCCAGACCAGTGCCGGCTGCTCCGCGCGCGTCGCCAGGTGACGGTCGATCGCGTTGTGGCACAGATTGGTCTGCGCGCCGACGAACCAGCGCGCGAACGGCTTGCGGCTGCCGTCGAGCACCTGGTCCCAAGACCGGTGCCAGTCGATCAGCGCGGCCTGTTCGGCCCAGAACGCTTCCGGTTGCTCGATCGATCGACGGTGATAACTCGCGTAATCCATGCCTGTCTCCTCCTGGGTTGTTTTGCCCGCAAAATAGGCAGGAGAACTGACAGGGGACTGACCGCCCCCGACACTGCGGGGAAGCGGGGCGGGCAGGCCGGGGCCCGGGACCCCGGGCCGTTCGGCACGCTCAGACGTCGACTTCGACCACGTAGCGCCCGCGCGAGCGCCCCTGCATGATGCTCAGCGCGGCGTCGCGCGCGTCGCGCAGCGGCAACTGATGCGCGATGCGCGCGAACTGCGCGGTGTCGAATTCATCGGCCAACGCGGTCCAAGCGCTGCGCCGCGCGGCCAGCGGCTGCATCACGCTGTCGATGCCGGCCAGCGTGACCCCACGCAGGATGAACGGCGCCACCGTGGTCGGGAAGTCCATGCCCTGCGCCAGCCCGCACGCGGCGACCACGCCGCCCCAGCGCGTCTGCGCGCAGGCGTTGGCCAGGATGTGGCTGCCGGCGGTATCGACCACCGCGGCCCAGCGCTCCTTCTGCAGCGGCTTGCCGGCGGCGCTGTACGCGGCACGATCGAGCACTTCGGCCGCGCCGAGCTCCTGCAGGTAGCCGGACGCGTCGGGCTTGCCGCTGAGCGCGACCACGCGCCAGCCGCGCCGCGCCAGCAGGCTGACGGCGACGCTGCCGACGCCGCCGCTGGCGCCGGTGACCAGCACCTCGCCGTCCTCCGGGCGCACGCCGTGCGCGGCGATCGCCTGCACCGCGAGCATCGCGGTGTAGCCGGCGGTGCCCAGGATCATCGCTTCGCGCGCGTCGAAGCGCGCCGGCAACGGCACCAGCCAGTCCCCCTTCAGGCTGGCGCGCTCGGCCAGGCAGCCCCAATGCGACTCGCCGATGCCCCAGCCGTTGACCACCCAGCGGTCACCCGGCTTCCACGCCGCGTGGCGGCTCTCGAGCACGACGCCGGCGCCGTCGATGCCGGGCACCATCGGCCACTTGCGCACCACCGGCGCCGAATCGGTCAGCGCCAGCGCGTCCTTGTAGTTCAGCGACGAGTACTCGACGCGCAGCAGCACGTCGCCGTCGGGCAGTTCGGCCTCGTCGACGTCGCGCAAGCTCGCATCGAACACGCCGTCGCTCTTGTTCAGCACCCAGGCCTTGAACATTTTGGTCTCCTTATCGAATGGACATGCTCGTCAGCCTATCGCAAGCCGCACCTGAAGTCCCGGCCGCATCGACGGCGGCATTGACCGCAGGTACCGCCGGCCACTACAGTTGCGGGATGATCCGAACGACGACGCGCGCCGCCTTGTTCGCTCTGGTGCTGATCGGCGCCGGGGCGGGCGGAGCCACCGGCAGCGCGTTCGCCGAGCCGGCACCGCAGGCGCCGGAACCGGTATTGGCCACCGAGGCGCAAGCGCCGGTGCAGACCGGCGGCCGCGCCGCCGACCTGGTGCTCGACGCGCTGAGCATGCTCGGCGTGCGCTATCACTACGGTGGTGCGCACCGCGCGACCGGATTCGACTGTTCGGGCTTCGTGCGCGACGTCTACCAGCGCACGCTGGGATTGGTGCTGCCGCACAATGCGGCCCAGCAAAGCCGCGAAGGCGAGAAAGTCGCCGAAGACCAGCTGCGCCCCGGCGACCTGGTGTTCTTCCACACGCTGCGCCGCGCGTTCTCGCACGTCGGCATTTACATCGGCAACGGCCAGTTCATCCATGCGCCGCGTCCGGGCCAGCGCGTGCAGATCGAAAGCATGGCGAGCCCGTACTGGGCGCGCCGTTTCGTCGGCGCGCGCCGCCTGATCCAGCATGCGGCCGACGCGCTCGTGCCATCGGCGCAAGCCGAGCCGGTCCCGACCGAAACGACCCTGGTCGCGCCGCTGCCGCCGCACCCGGTCGTCGCCCTGCCGACCGCCCCCGGCCCGATCCTGCCCCAAGTCGCGCCCTGAGCGCGCCCCGCCCCGCACTCGTTCCGCCGGCGCGCATAGCCGCCTCAGGTGGACGCCTGTCGCAGCCGCCGAAGCGCGATGCCCCGCGCGGCCCTTCCCCCCGGAGCGCATAGCCGCCTCAGGTGGACGCCTGCCACAGCCGCCGAAGCGCAATGCCCCACGCGGCCCTTCCCCCCGGAGCGCGTAGCCGCCTCAGGTGGACGCCTGTCACAGCCGCCGAAGCGCGATGCCCCGCGCGGCCCTTCCCCCCGGAGCGCATAGCCGCCTCAGGTGGACGCCCGTCACAGCCGCCGAAGCGCAACGCCCCGCGCGGCCGAGGCCGCCCGCGCCGCACGGCCGCCCGAAGGCGCGGCGGGCCCCCCTCGGGGGGGT
>JAJZHH010000106.1 GCA_021804595.1 Pseudomonadota bacterium | reverse complement strand
GTCGGCACCGTCGACGCGCCCGACCGGCGCTACCAAGGCCCGTCGCTGCCGACGTGGATCGCGCGTGAACTGCACGTCGCCGACGATGCCTGGGTCGCCTGGCGCTGCGCCGGCGGCCGCGTGCTGGCCTGCGTCTACGCCGCGCATCGTCGCTGCGACGCGAAGGCAAGAATGTCGCGCCGCGCCGGCGCCGAAGTGCGCGCCTACTGCCACGCGCACCCCGACGCGGCCTTCGTGCCGACGGTCGTCGCCGGCGACGACGATGCGGTCAGCTGGCGCTGCCGCGGCCGCCGCGCACTGGCCTGGCACGTCGACGCGGTCGACGCGCAGGGCTACCGCCGTCGCGACTGGCAGACGCTGGGTCCGCCGTAGCGCAACGGTCCACCGGCCCGGCCGGGCCTCAGCCGCGCGCCGCGCCCCACAGCAGGCGCACGCCGAAGCCGCCGATGGCCAGCGACGTCAGGCGCAGCAATGGACGGCGTGCGCGTGCATAGGCGGCACGCACCGAGCCCTGCGTGAACAGCGTGGCCAGCGCGAGGTGCCAGCTTGTCGACAGCAGGCAGACCCATGCGACCGCCGCCAAGCGCAGCTCGGCCGGCAGGCCGGGGCCGACCAGCGCGGTGAAAATCGTCGAGAAGAACACCAGCGCTTTCGGATTGGTCAGGTTGGTCAGCAGCCCGCCGCGATAGGCCGCGCGCCACGAGATCGTGCGCACCGCGCCGATTCCGACAGGCACGGCGCCGGCACGCGACTGGCGCCAGATCGAGCGGGCGACCCACAGCAGGTAGGCGCCGCCGAGCAGCGCGACGAGGCGCTGCACGCCGCCGGCGTGCGCCAGCAGCAGTCCGACCCCGGTGGCGGCGAGCAGCGCCTGCACCGTGCTGCCGCTGGCCACGCCGAGCGCGGTGGCGACGCCCTGGCGGCGGCTGCCGCCGACCGCGGCTTGCGTCACCGCGAGGAAGTTCGGCCCCGGGCTGGCCAGCGCCGGCAGGTAGACCGCGGCCAGCGCGACGAGCAGGCCGGCGTGATGCAGCAGCGTCATCGCGTGCATCCTTCGCACTGCGCCGCGATCACGTCGGCGTCTCCGCGGCGGCCGCTGCCGGCTCACCGTCGGCCGGAGTGGCCAGGCGGCCGCGCAGCGCGGCCAGCCGTGCCAGCGCACTGGCGCGGCCATCGGTCTTCGGCAGCTCGGCGCGCAGGTCGTCGAGGAAACGGCTCGGCGTGCAGCCGCGCGCGTTGCGCGAATGCGCGCGGCGCTTGCGGCAATGACTCAGCGTCAACGTGCGCCGCGCACGGGTGACGCCGACATACATCAAGCGCCGCTCTTCCTCCTGCCCGCTGTCGGTCAGCGGACGCTCGTCGGTGTAGAACGGCAACATGCCCTCTTCGCAGCCGGCCAGCCAGACGTGCGGCCATTCGAGCCCCTTGGCCGCGTGCAGCGTCGACAGCGTGACCGCGTCCTGCTCGGCGCCGCGTTCGGCCAGCTGGGTGATCAACGCGACCATCTGCGCCATGCGCTTGAGCCCGTGGCCTTCCTCCTCGGCCTTGCGAGCGATCCAGTCGCAGAAGTCGTTGACGTTGCCCCAGCGCTGCGACGCTTCGCGATCGGTGTCGGCGCTGTCGCGCAGATGCGCCTCGTAGCCGATCGCCGCGAGCAAGGAACGCAGCAGCTCGCCGGCCGGCTCGGTGCGCTCGCGCCATTCGATGTCGTGCATCAGCCGCGCGAACTCGCGCAGGCCGTCGGCGTGGCGCTGGCCGACCACCGCCGGCAAGGCGTCGCGGAACAGCGCGTCGAACAGCGACAGCTTCCACTGCGTGGCGAACGCGCCGAGGCTTTTCAGCGTCGCCGCACCGATGCCGCGCTTGGGCGTCGTCACCGCGCGCAGGAACGCCGGGTCGTCGTCGGGGTTGGCCAGCAGCCGCAGATAGGCGCAGACGTCCTTGATTTCGGCGCGCTCGAAGAAACTCTGCCCACCGCTGACCGCGTAGGGAATGTTGGCGCGGCGCAACGCCTGCTCGATCGGGCGCGACTGGTGGTTGGCGCGGTACAGCACCGCGATGTCGGACAGCTTGGCGCCGCGCCCGCCGCGCAGCGCCTGCACGCGCGCGACGATGCGTTCGGCCTCGTCCTCGTCGCTGTCGGCCTCGCGCACCTCGACAGGGTCGCCTTCGCCGTGCTCGCTCCACAGCCGCTTCGGGTAGATCTTCGGGTTGGCCGCGATGACCGCGTTGGCCGCGTGCAGGATCGCGTTGGTCGAACGGTAGTTCTGCTCGAGCTTGATCACTTCGAGCTTGGGGTAATCCAGCGGCAGTTGCCGCAGGTTGTCGAGGGTCGCGCCGCGCCAGCCGTAGATGCTCTGGTCGTCGTCGCCCACCGCAGTGAAGCGCCCTTCGTCGCCTGCCAGCAGCTTGAGCAATTGGTACTGCGCGTCGCTGGTGTCCTGGTATTCGTCGACCAGCAGGTAGCGCAGACGCCGCCGCCAGCGCTCGCGCACCGCGTCGTGCTGCTGCAGCATGCGCAGCGGCAGCACCATCAGGTCGTCGAAGTCGACCGCCTGGTAGGCGGCAAGCTGCTCGGCGTAGCGTGCCCACACTTGCGCGGCCTGCACGTCCTCGGCGCTGCGCGCGTCGCGCGCAGCGGTGGCCGGGTCGAGCAAGGCGCTCTTCCATTGGCTGATGCGCCACTGCCAGGCGCGCGCCAGCTTGGCGTCGGTGGTGCCGCCGGCCTCGCGCAGCAGCGACGCGACGTCGTCGCTGTCGAGGATCGAGAACTGCTCCTTCAACCCCAGCGCCGAGCCGTCCTCGCGCAACATGCGCACGCCGAGCGCATGAAACGTCGAAATGACCAACTCGCGCGCGGCGCGGCGATCGTCGAGCAGATCCTTCGCGCGCTCGCGCATTTCGGCCGCGGCCTTGTTGGTGAAGGTGATCGCAGCGATCTCGCCGGGCGCGTAGCCGGCCTTGAGCAGCCGCGCGATCTTGTGCGTGATGACGCGTGTCTTGCCACTGCCGGCGCCGGCGATGACCAGGCAGGGCCCGGTGAGATGGTTGACGGCGCGTTCCTGGGCAGCGTTGAGCATCGGTACTTCGTTCGAGGGGATCAAGCGGCGGGGCGCGTCGCACCCGGCGCGGCGTTCAGTGGCAGGAGGCTTGGGCGGGATCGGCGCGATACGGTTCGTCGTCGGCCAGGTAGACGTGCTCGGCACGCGCTTGGGCACACCATTGTTCGACCGCGGGCAGCGCCAGCACCCGGTCGACGTAGCCGGCAGCGAACCCGGGCAGCGGCGGCGCGTAGGTGCGCAGCCGCGAGCATACCGGAGCGTAGAACGCGTCGGCGGCGCAGAACTCGCCGAACAGGAACGGCCCGCCGCTGGCGTCCAGCGCCTGCTGCCACAGCGCGCATATGCGATCGAGATCGCGCTGCACCGCGAGGTTCCAGCCGCGCCCGGCGAGGTCGGCTTCGATGTTCATCGGCATGTTCGCGCGCAAGGCGCCGAAGCTCGAGTGCATCGTCGCTGCGAGCGTGCGCGCGCGAGCGCGTGCGTCGATCGCGCGCGGCCAGATCGCGTGCTGCGGGTGGCGTTCGGCGAGGTATTCGACGATGGCCAGCGAATCGCCGACGACGCGCTCGCCGTCGATCAGCAGCGGCACCGTGCGCGTCGGCGTCAGCGGCGCCAGCGTCGCGGCGAATTCGGCGCTGCCCAGTTGCAACGCGCGTTCGCTGAACTCGATGCCGAAATGGCGCATCAGGACCCAGGGCCGCATCGACCACGACGAATAGTTCTTGTTGCCGACGAACAGCACCAGCATCGAGCTCGCTCCAGGAATCGCGCGCTCAACGCGCGCCGAGATAATCGGGCGCCACCGCCTCGACGCTGCGCGGCTGCGGCACGCCCAGCTCGGGTGCGCCCAGTCCGGGCAGCACGCCGCCAGGCACATTGGGCTCGCGCATCGAATCGAGATTGTCGCGGCTCATCAGCGGGTCGCCCGGCAGGTGCTCGAGCAGCGCGGCGAGCACGCGCGCGGCGCCGTCGGGCAGCGCCAGCAGCGGGCGTCCGCGCCCTTGCGCCACGCCCGCCCAGGCGCCGGCCAGCCGCACCAGCTCGGCCAGTGTGTATTCGCGCGGGCCGCCGAGCTCGTAGATGCGTCCGACCGTGTGCCCGGCTTCGACGCCGACCAGCGCGGCGCTCAGCGCCGCAGCGACGTCACCGACCCACACCGGCGCGAAACGCTGGTGCGCTCCGCCGAGCAGCATCAGCGGCAGCCTGCGCTGCAGCGCGGCGAAGGTGTTGAGGAAACGGTCACCGTCGCCGAACACGACCGATGGCCGCAGAATGGTCCAGCGCAGGCCGGCCTGCGCGCGCAGCGCGGCTTCGCCGTCGCCTTTCGAGCGCAGGTACATCGAGGCCCCGGCGCTGTCGGCGCCCAGCGCGCTGACGTGCACCAGCCGCGGCACGCCGGCGGTGATGCAGGCCTGCGCCAGATTGGCCGGCAGGCGCTGGTGGGCACGGGCGAACTCGGGACCGTAGGGCACACCGCGGCGGCCTTGCAGCACGCCGACGAGGTTGCCCACCGCGTGTTGATCGCGCAGCAGCCGATCGAGCGTGGCGGCATCGAAGGTATCGACCTCGACCACCTCGACGGTCGGCAACGGCAGCAGGTGGCGCGCGCGTTCGCGGTGGCGGGTCGGCACCCGCACGCGATGGCCGAGCGCGCTGAGCCGCGCGACCAGCTTCGAGCCGATGAAGCCGGTGCCTCCGAAGACGACGATATCGCTCATGGCACAACCCACCTCGCTCAAGCGGTCAAGGCATCGGCGGCTGCGACACAGCCACGTCGGGAGTGGACAGCCCCAGCCGCGACTGCAGCGATTGCGGCTGGCCGCTGAGCCGCGCCGCGTAAATCGTCGCGTTGGCCAGCACGCGCTCGACGTAGCCGCGCGTCTCGCTGATCGGAATGTTTTCGGTGAATACAGCGCCGCCGAGCTGCTGCAACGAATCCTTGGCGCGCCAGCGCGCCGGACGACCCGGCCCGGCGTTGTAGCCGGCTGCGGCCATCGCCTGCGAGCCGTCGAAGCGCTGCAGCAGCATGCCCAGATAGGCCGAGCCGAGCGTGACGTTGGTGTGCGCATGGCCGATATCGGCCGGGGAATAGCCGTCCAGGCCGATCTTGCGCGCGACCCAGCTCGCGGTCTGGGGCATCAGCTGCATCAGGCCGTGGGCGCCGGCCCATGACTTGATGTCGGCGGCAAAACGGGACTCCTGGCGGATCAGGCCGAACAGCAGCGCCTCGCTGACACCGCTGCGGCGCGACGCCGCGGCGATCGCGTCGCGGTAAGGCATCGCGTAGCGCTGATTCCAGTCGACCGTGTCGCGCATGCGCTCGCTGGCGTCGATGCACAGCATCCACGCGCGCTGCTCACACGCCAGTTGCGCGGCGGCGTGCAGCGCGCCGTCGTCGAGCCCGCGCAGCGCGAAGCTCCACTGCTGCGCCGCCGGCGGATAGATGCGCAGCGCGTACAGCGCCAGCGCGCGCCGCACCTCGACGCGCGCGCGCTGCGCGGCGACCGCCTGCGCAGTCGGCGGCGCCACGCTGGGCGGCAGCTCGATCTTCAAGCCCAGCGCCTCGGTGGCGAGCTGACCGTAGAAGTTCCACGGCGACGCGACGTCGGCGTAGAGCGCGCGGGCGACGTCGTCGTGGCCGAGCTGGCGCTGGGCCGTGGCGCGCCAGTAGACCCACTCGGGCCGCATTCCGTCGCGCCGGATCAAGCGCTGCGCGACACTGTCGACGGTGTTCCAGTCCTGCGCGCGCAATGCCGCGCGCAACATCCAGTCCAGCGTCGTCGAATCGACCGGCGCGTCGCGGTCCAGGCGCGCGGCCTGCTCGAACCAGCGCGACGCGTCGGGCATCAACTGCAACGCCGCGCTGCGCGCCGCGTGGTAGGCGACCAGCGCGCGCTCGCGCGCCGGCAGCCGGTCGAGGCTGCCGTCGATCAGCTGCATCGTCTGTTGCGGATCCTGGGCGCCCAGGCGCAGCAGCGCGAGCACCAGGAACTGGTGCTGCATCGGGTCGCGCGGCACGCCGTGGCGCAGCGCGCGCAGCACCAGCGACATCGGATCGTGCGCGGCCCGATCGATGCCCTGCCAGGCGCCGATCGGCAGCTCGGGCGCGAAATGCAGCGCCAACGCGACGCGCCCGTCGCGGAAGAAATCCTGCAGCCGGCGCCAGATCTGCGCCTGGTCGACGCGGCCGGCGCGCGCCAGCGCGCTTACCGCAGCGTTGCAGCCGACACCGGCGCCGCCGGGCGCATTCCACAGCTCGAGCACGCGCGCGCTGGTGTCGACGCCGTCGACTTCGAAGCGGCGCTGCAATTCGTAGCATTCGACCTGGCGGTCGGCGCCGGCGCTCTGCTGCGGGTAGACGGCGGCAAAATCCGGCCAGTCCTGGCGCTGACCGAGCTCGAGCAGCCAGGCGTCGCGCAAGCGGGCGAGCACGTAGGTGTCGGGATAGTCGCTGGCGAAACGCTCGAATTGCGCTTGTGTCACCCGGTGCAAATCGGGTTCCAACGCCCAATACGCAAGCCACGGCGAGAGCAGGCCATGCGCTGACGCGGCCAGCGCCTGCCGCGCCGGCTGCGGATCGCCGCGCTGGAAGCCGTCCCAGGCGGCACGCGCGGCGGCACCGGCGCCGCCCGGCGGCACCGCGCCCTCGGGCGGCACCGCCGCACAGGCGACGGTACCCAGCAGCGCCGCGGCCAAGGCGGCGCAGCGCAGCGCACGAAGCCAGACTGGAAACGAGGCGCCCAGCGACGCGCGTGGCACGGGCAAACCGGCGGCGGGCACAATACGCGGATCGCGAACGGCAGGATGCATGGAGCGGACTTTAGCGTGAACTCGTATTTTCCGACATCGGCGCCATCGATGCCCGCGTCGCGCGATCGCGTCGAGCTGCGTCGCGAGCTGCTCGCGTGCCGCGCCGGGCTGACACAGCGCGACGCGCGCGACGCGGCGCTGGGCGCCGCCCTGCGCCGGGCGCTGCAGCGGCTGCGCCCGGCGTCGATCGGCGCGTACTGCGCGACTCGCGGCGAATTCGACCCGCTGCCGCTGCTCGCCGAGATCGGCGCCACCGCCGGCGCGCCGCGGCTGGCGCTGCCGGTGGTCGATCCGCCGACGCGGGGCATGCGCTTCGCCGCCTGGCGCCCGGGCGAGGCCTTGCGCAGCGGCCCCTACGGCATCGCCGAGCCGCAATGCGCTGACACGACCCTGGTGCCGGAGCTGCTGCTGGTGCCTTGCGTCGGCTTCGTCGACATCGGCCTGCGGCTGGGCTACGGCGGCGGCTACTACGACCGCTATCTGGCCGGGCGCGGCGACGTGTTCACGATCGGGCTGGCGTTCGACGCCTGCCGCCTCGACGAGCTGCACGCCGAACCGCACGACCATCTGCTCGACCTGATCCTGACCGAAACCGCGGCCTACGGACTGCAGGCCGCGATCATGAGCGACGACTCGCAGCCATGACCGACGACGCCTCGGCGATCGAAAGCGAGCCGCTGGACTTCGACGCCGACGGCACGCCGCGCAGCGCGCGCTACGACGACGTCTACGCCAGCCGTGCCGGCGCTGCCGCGCAGTCGCGCGCGGTGTTCCTCGCCGGCTGCGGCCTGCTCGAGGCGCCGCGCGACTGGGCCGGGCGGCGCCAGTTCGTCGTGCTCGAGACCGGTTTCGGCCTCGGCGGCAACTTCCTGGCGACTTGGGCCGCCTGGCGCGACGATGCGCAGCGCTGCGATGTGCTGCACTACGTCGCCATCGAACGGCACCCGGTCGACGCCGCCGCGCTGCGCGAGGCCTGCGTCGATGCGGCGTTGCAGCCGCTGGCCGCGCAGCTCGCGCGCGCCTGGCCGGCGGCCGTGCGTGGCCTGCACCCGATGCATTTCGACGATGGTCGCGTGCGCTTGACGCTGGCGCTGGGCGACGTCGCGCAGCTGCTGCCGCAGCTCGAACTGGGCGCCGACGCGATCTACCTGGACGGCTTCGCGCCGACACGCAACCCGGCGATGTGGCAGCCCGAGGTGCTGGCTGCGGTCGCTCGGCTGGCACGGCCCGGCGCCCGGCTGGCCAGCTACACGGTGGCGCGCGCGGTGCGCGACGGGCTCGAGCAGGCCGGCTTCGAGGTGCGCCGCGAGGATGGCTTCGGCGGCAAGGCGCATCGGCTGCAGGCGGTCTACGCGCCGCGCTGGCGCCGCCGCCGGGTCGAGCCGCGCGCTGCGCGCCCGGCCGACGCGGCACGCAGCGCATTGGTCATCGGTGCCGCGCTGGCCGGTGCCGCGACCGCGCGCGCCTTGCGCGCGCGCGGCTGGGACGTCACCGTGCTCGACGCCGGCGGCGCGCTGCTGCCGGCCGGGCTCGCGCACCGGCGCGAATCGCGCGACGACAACCACCTGACGCGGCTGAGCCGTTGCGGCCTGGCCTGGCTGCGCGGCGCGCTGCCCGACGGCTGCTGGATCGACGGCGGCGTGCTGATGGCCGAGGCCGGCACCGTTCCGGCGCCCGACGCCGGCGCCGCGCTGCGCTGCGGCGGCCGCTGGAGCGACGGCGGCGTCGGCGCCGCCGCTGCGCTGATTCGCGCCTGGCTGGCCGAGGCCGGCGTGATGCCGCAGCGCGCCGCGGTGCGCGCGCTGCGCCGCGACGCCGATGGTCGCTGGTGCGCACTGGCCGCCGATGGCGGCGTGCTGGCGCGCGCCGGCTGCGTGGTGCTGGCCAACGCGCTCGACGCGCCGCGGCTGCTCGCCGCCAGCGC